>JAJRUT010000001.1 GCA_024277655.1 Deltaproteobacteria bacterium
GACGGTGCGTTTGTTGGCCGAGAAACTAATCGAATTGAAAATAGTGGAAACCGTTTCCCCAATGACAATATGTAATACTTTAAAAAAAATGAACTTAAGCCTCACCTAAGCAAATATTGGAAAATACCACCTGACCAAAATGTAACTTTTGTCGCGGCGATGGAAGATGTGCTTGAGGTCTATGCACGACATTATGACCCTAACTATCCAGTTGTTTGCATGGACGAGTCAAGTGTTCAGCTAATTGGCGAGGTTCATGTTCCTGTTCCAGCAGCACCAGGCCATCCCGAATTGGTTGATGATGAATATGTTCGGAATGGAGTTGCAAGTATCTTCATGGAAGTTGAGCCTCTTGGGGGAATGCGTAAGGTGAAGATTACTGAACGTCGCACACGAATAGACTGGGCTTATTTCATAAAGGAGATGCTTGACAAGCGTTACCCTGATGCCAGCAAAGTAGTTTTGGTGATGGATAATTTAAACACTCATAATGTGGCCTCACTGTATACAGCATTTCCACCCACTGAGGCCAGGCGTCTAGCAGAACGCCTGGAAATACATTATACGCCGAAGCATGGCAGTTGGTTGAATGTTGCAGAAATCGAACTCAGTGTTTTGAAACGGCAATGCCTTGCTGGGCGGATTGCCGATATTGGTAAATTGAGAAATGAAGTGGATGCGTGGAACACAGATCGAAACAACAAGAATTCCGACATCGACTGGCAATTTCGGACAAAAGATGCTCGAGTTAAACTGAAACGACTTCACCCTAAACTTTAAGATTCACACTGTACTAGCCTTTATTTTTCAAATTATTAACCGTCATTGACAGGTCTTCCGCCTGAGCAGAAAGCTCGCTGCTTGATGCCGCAAGACTCTCCGAAGAAACCGTGTTTTGATGAACCGTTCGTTCAAGCAAGCCTAAGGCAGTGGTTGTCTCATGAATACCGCGATCCTGGTCGACACAAGCCGTCGCAATGGCCTCAACGAGTTCAGATGTTTCTTGAATATGGACAATGATATTATCCATCAGGTCAGCGGCCTGTTGTGAGGTACTAATGCTCTTGGTGGAGATATCACCAATCTTGCGAGCTGTCTCGGCACAGCGCAGAGCAAGGCTCCTTACCTCCTCAGCAACTACTGCAAAACCAGCACCAGCCTCCCCCGCCCTGGCTGCTTCAACAGAAGCATTTAAGGCTAACAGGTTAGTCTGGAAGGCGATACTGTCAATCTCCTTGGTCAACCCCGCGACTTCCTGGATAACTGCCACTGTATTTTGCACTGCCTGACCACCTTCTCCGGCAGCAGCAGAGACGTTAGAGGTTGAGGCCATGGTCTTTTTGGCATTACCCGTTGTCTGGCTCACCATGCTGGATATTTCCGCCATCGTTGCGCTAATTTCTTCGATAGTGGCGGCCTGTTCAGTCGAACTCTCTGAAACCAGCTGCGCCGCGTTATCAACTTCTTGACTACCATCGGCAACTTTATTCACAATACCACTGATATCACTGGCGGTCTTCACAATCGCCGCAGCCAGAGTCTGTTTTTGCCTTTCGTTGTTCCGTTGAACATAGACCACAAAAACAGCAATAAGTAGAACACCAATTACCTGAAAGGCCAGTGTATTCATGAGGGGTGATAGTTCTTTTTGTAACTCTGCCCCATTAACCAGATACGTCAGACTCCATCTTGATAGAGTTGGCGCATGGAGTTCATGGCTTAAAACAAGATCACTCTTATCTTTTTGCAGTTGCTTCACCTCGGCCCGCAGATCTAAGTTCCTGCGGTCAAAAATATTTATACCATGCTGTTTGTTACTCAAAATAAAGCGACTTGGGGTTTGGGGCATAGCAAAACCCCTAGCCGATGCTACTTTTTTATCCTTACCAGTTACAATAATAAAGGGCACATCTACAAGAATTGCCTCAAAAACATTTGTCCTGAAAATCACACTGATTATTCCTGAAAAAGCCCCCTCATCAGAGTAGACTGGCACGGAAAAGAGTATACCAAAGGAATCCTGCACATCACCTGTTGATTCTGAGAGGTACTGGGAGTTATCACATGTTCTCAACGCCGGCGAGGCAATAAGTGGAAAATCATCAAGTTTCTTAAATTGAAAGCGGGGGTAGTGTTGGGTAAAATAGGCAAGTTGCTGGATATAATACTGATACTCGGCCTCCTCTGACTCTTCCGGGAAATCTGCCGGCAGAACCGTTTCCTCCACCTCCGCCTGCCCCGCTCCATCCTGCAGAATCAGAGAGTCCAACATAAAAAAGGGCTTTTGGGTATCTGGTTCAAAACCCCGGAGAATAAAATACACTTCAGAAGCACCATGGGATGCCACATTATTATAGAGTTGCTGGACGGTCTCCTTGCCCTCAAGTGAGAACCTGGACAGGTCAAGGTTCTCCGGAAAATCAACCGCAAGATTCCGGCCCGTTGCAGAACGTACACTTGGGAGATTGGCAATGGTCCGCCCGACCTCGTAAACTTGAACAAGTTGCGCTTCCAGATCCCTTGCTTTATTTGCGAGGATGCCTTCCTGCTCCAGCAGAAAAGAGTGGCGAACTTCCTTCAGAGAATTTTGATACGACCAAAAGATGACAAGCAAAGCACCTAAGGTAAAAAAAATCGTGGCATAAAGGGTGCTCTTTCTTCTTTTCATAATATGTCTCTAGTATCATCGCTTGATTTAAACCACTATAAAACCGGTGATGGAGCATTGCTTTCACGTAATTTTAAATTTTATAAAAATCCGGATGGAAAAACAATGAATTTACTACAGAATCTTCCTAAAGATCTTCAGGAAGAGATTTTTGAGACGATACTTCAGACAAAAGACATTACCTTAGAGCGCATTATTTCCAAGGGTCATACCACCCCTGAGGGTGAGTGGTATGACCAGGACCAGCATGAATGGCTACTCCTCCTGGCAGGTTCTGCCACCATCCTCTTTAGTGATGGCGGGGAGGTTAAACTTCAAAAAGGTGACCATCTTACCATCCCGGCCCATAGCAGACACCGGGTCATTAAAACAGCTAAAGGTACTGAAACAATTTGGCTTGCCTTGCACTATATGGACTAGCGATTACCCTTGCCAACTCCACCAGCAAATTTAAGCCAGCCTTCATGGGCTTCAAGACCATTCCCGGCAAAGCGGGCACGGTCATCGGCGGGGGTAATTTTATCATCCTGCCACACTACAGGTGATGAGCGATGCACCCAACTCCAGTTGCCTATAATTTCACTGGGATGGGGCATTCGTACAGAAGCAGGGTCCACCAGAACCGGGCCAACACGAAAGGTCACCGCCATGTTATCCAGTGCCGGTTTGACCTCTTCCTCAATGAGATCAAGTCGTTTCTAAGAAAGGATGCCGGATGTCGCATAAATCCCACCACGGGGATCAACTAAAATCGTCAGCACCACTGTTTGTCCAGGACGTACTGTCAAGCCGTGCTCCTTACAGATAAACTTATGGTCCACTTGGCGAAGTTTCACCTCTCCATCCCCCTTCCACGTGGTGTGACCGTTATACAACGTAGCCTTCGTCACCGAAGGGCTTGGCCTTGACAGTTTTGAACGGCTGAACTACTGGCATGTTGCCAGAGAAGGAATAACGGAATTTACAGAACAAATGTTGCTTTATCACAACAATATCCGGCTTTTCTCAAGATATGCCAAAAAACAGGTGAACAAATCACAACTTCGTTTTATCACTGCTGTGACATTCATCAGAGCGGGGAGTCGTTATGACATTTTATTGTAAGAATCTCGAAATAAACACGGACCAATGCCGAAAATTGCACGGTGACTGCATCATGGGCAGACCTGGTTGCGTGCTTGAAGGACGGGTTGCCCTCAGTGAAGAACTTGAAAAAAAGATAGAAAAGCTCGAAGCCGAAAGACTCCAAAGAATAGCTAGGAGACAGTCTAAATCATGAACACAAATACCGAATTCACCGCCTGGGTTGTGCGCAAGGAAAATGACCATTGCACCCGTGCCATAGAAACACGAACCGTGGCCGACCTCCCGGCAGGAGACGTCATTATCAGGGTAAAGTACAGCTCTTTAAACTATAAAGATGCCCTTTCCGCCATTGGCAATCGTGGCGTTACCCGGCGCTACCCCCACACCCCGGGGATTGACGCGGTTGGAGTTGTAGTGGAGTCAAGCGCTGCTGATATCAACAAGGGGGACGAGGTCATCGTTTGCTGTTATGACCTTGGTATGAATACAGATGGCGGTTTTGGTCAATATATCCGTGTACCGTCTGCCTGGATTGTCCCCCTTCCCGAGAATCTTTCCATGCCGGACGCCATGGGTTTTGGCACTGCAGGTTTTACCGCCGCCCTGTCGATCCATAAATTACTCGCCCAGGGCATTCGACCGGAACAGGGACCTATTCTGGTCACGGGAGCCAGTGGTGGCGTCGGTTCGGTTGCTGTTGCTATTCTAGCCCAGGAAGGGTTTGAGGTTGTGGCGGCAAGCGGTAAAGATGCCGAGGAGTACCTCTTGTCCCTTGGGGCCAAAAAAGTAATCAGCCGCGACAGTGTCGATTCCGGGGCCGGCAAGGCCCTGCTCCGTCCCAAATGGGCTGGGGTCATTGATACCGTTGGCGGCAATATCCTGGCCTACGGCATTAAAACAACAAAACCGTCTGGTGCGGTCACCAGTTGTGGCAATGTTGCATCAGGGGATCTACCCATCACGGTGTACCCCTTTATTCTCCGTGGCGTCACCCTCCTTGGCGTTGATGCCGCCGAGTGCCCCATCGCCCTAAGAAAACAGGTATGGCAGGCCATTGCTGGCAAATGGCAACTGGGTCATCTACCAGCCCTAAGCACCGAAATTTCCATGCAAATGCTTGATGAGTATATTGACCTGATACTCGCCGGGAAGACCAAGGGGCGAGTTATAGTTAATATGCAGTAGAATACAAACTGCGGTGGACACTGATAACACAACCCGTGCTCACCGGCTGCTTGTCAAATAACCAGTGATCCAAATTGAGGACTTCACATGCAGGGCTTAACCCTTATTTTCACCGGCAACGGCAAAGGCAAAACAACCTCGGCACTCGGTCTTGCCTTCCGGGCCTTAGGCCATGATCTACCGGTAGCCATTATCCAGTTTATCAAGGGCAGTTGGAAATACGGCGAACTTGCCTCAGCCAAACGCTTTGACATCCTTGATTTTCACGTTCTGGGCAAGGGGTTTACCTGGAAGAGCGACAACCTGGACGAAGATATTCAGATTGCCAGGAAGGCATGGGAATTTGCCAAACAGACCATCCTTGCCGGTCAGCATAAACTCGTCATCCTGGATGAACTTACCTATCTCATCACCTATAAAATGGTGGCTGAAGCGGAGATTCTTGCGGTAATTGCCAAAAAACCACAGGATATGCATCTGGTGATCACCGGCAGAGGGGCAACAGAGGGGCTTATCGACTGCGCCGATCTGGTCACGGAGATGCAAGAGATCAAACACCCCTACAGGAATGGCATTAAGGCTCAGAAAGGGATTGAATTTTAACCAAGGATTAGGTTGTCCTCAGGCCAATAAGCCGGGCCCAGATGTTATTTTTTCGCTCTTTGACACTAAATTCCTTGATTTTCAAAATTCAGAATTCAGCACACATATTTTCTTGCCATTCTACTGAATTATGGCTTCTGAATCCTGAATTCAAAATAAGCGACTTTGCATTGACCCACAAACAACCTCACAATAACCGGATTATACAGCAAATGGCAAAGTTGAGTATATTACAATGCTCTGAGCAGGCACCGCTTATTTACTGACCAAACAACTCATCCAGAACCGACTTTACCACTTCTCCCGCTTCCCTTTCACTGGCAGAACCATTCTCCAGGAACTTGTCGATGGCCTGATCGGTGGCCTGTATCGCAGTCCGTGCCACGTCAAGTTTTACCCTTGGTTTCGTCATACTACCGTCAATTTTAAAATGAACCAGGGTCCTGCCGTTCTGCTTCTCCATATACTGGGCAGCCTCGAGTCGCCGCTCAAGCTGGCCGCTCAAACGGGGCGAAAGAGACATGGCAACCGGCACATCCAGCACACCATTTAAACCAATTGTCCCCACAGATTTGGCCTTAAAATAGGCACTCTCCGTTGTCGCATTAAAGCGCACATTGCCCTTGGCAATTTCAAACCGTCCCCCCATCTTCTTGAGGGGCAGATCTTTTAACTCCCTCATATTCAGTACGGCGGCAAGACCCCGGCCAACATCAGAGCCACTAATCATCCCATCCTGCAGAGTATATTCTCCGGTGGCGGACAATCTCTTCTTCATTACCTCAGGCTCAAGACCCTGGCCCTTGAAGGAAATAGCGCCTCCCACACTCCCCGTCATCGTTGCCAGAGAATAGGCCATATAGTTTTCTTGGATAGCTCCGAGCTGAAAATCGTGACCGGTAAGCTTGCCTTCGTAGGTCGGGACATTTGTTAAATCAGCAGAAACCTCACCACTAATCTCCCCTCCCATGGTGCGTCCCTTGAGATCAAGTAAAGAGAAGTGACCGTTTTCCAAACCATACTGAAACTGCAGATCTTCAAGCAGAAGACCTTTGACCTGCACCTTGTTCAGGAGAATCTCACCATGAACATTAAATTCAGGGGAAATAGACGCTGATGGCCCGACCGCAGGGGAAGTAGCCTTAGGGCGAGCAACCTTAGCAACAGGCACCTCATCACCAACTTTTTCTCGCCTAAGATTCGCAAACGACTGGAGCAGACGATCAACATCAAGCTCTTCACTGTACAGATTGAAAACAATGGGAGGCAAGCCTTGGGCCTTATAATTCTCAATGCTCCCCGTGACCTGCAGGGACTGCTTGTCGATCATAATATCAGCCGTGTAGTCACATCTAGTTTCATCAAACCCGACACGACCCTCCTTGTGAAACTCCACACCTTTATATAGGGTATCAACAATAAAACGAACCTCACCACTATAGTAGTAATCACTGACATTATGGCCAACGCCAAGGTGGATTTCAGAATTTGTAATCACATCCGTTTCCGGCAAAATATTTTGTTCATCCCGCACGGAGACCATACCGTTTTCAATTACAAAGTTTTTGATCTCGACACTAAAGGGCAGAAGTGGTTGGTCGGCAAGGGCCATAGTCCTGCTCCCACCTGATTTCTCCGCAGCCTTCTTCTGTTTAGTTAAAAACACCAGGGATTGAAAATTGAACACCCCATCCTTATCACGAAAAACATGAATAGACGGGTCAACAAAACGAATTTCACTGATGACAAATTTCCCCTGAATAAGGGGCAGGAGATTATAGAACACTACAAATTTACTTGAACTGACAAAGTCATCCGAACCATTGGCCTCCTTGATGGCAAAATCATAGACCTGCACCCCGGAGAATAAGGAAACGTTGATCTGGCCCACCTCCACCGTCCGGCCAAGGGCCTTCTCCATGGGAGGAACAACCAGACTGCGCAATCTGGCATCAGAAAGATATGCCTTCAAGGCAAAACCTGCCCCCACCAGCAAAACACAAAACAGGGCACATAACACGAGACCAATATTGAATATTTTTTTCATGTATTCCTCAAAAAGATAGGGTAGAGATTAAAACCAAACAAATACAACTCCACCAATGTGTTGTCACAATAACGTAAACAATTTATCCTGCAACCCTTCTTTTACACTCCTTTAATCCCCCTGGCTCATGTGACAAGTTTGAAGCCTAACATCCACGACAAGAGGCAGCCACAGCAAAACGCCACCCTGCATACCGCCAACAAGTAACTGATATAGGGTTCTTTATCACCAAACTATCCCTTTGCATTCTGCCAACCCAACTGATACAATGCAGAAAAGTCAGCTGCCCTCAACCCAAGGAAAACAACATGAAAACAACATTATTTTTGCTCATTTTCACTGTAATTGCCTATTCTGCCTTCGCCACAGAAAACACCAGAACCGTCTGTACACACGGAGATCAACAACGGGTCATTGAGGTGATCTATTCGGGGGAGACACTCGTGCCCTGCGCGGTACAATACACAAAGGACACATCCACCGAGACACTGTGGCAGGCCCAGTCAGAAGAGGGCTACTGCGAAGAAAAAGCGGCAGCACTTGTCGGCAAACATATCGGCTGGGGATGGCAATGCGCAGAGGTCACAAGCCAGCAAGCCCCTGCACAACCAGAGGCTCAGTAATTATGATCTCAGTCGGGGAAACCTTCGCCCTGTAGGCCATAACCTCCACCCCTTGCCGGGCAACACGGGCAAGGGTCTCAGCATAGACAGGGTCAATATGGCTTGCCGGAGAAAATGCCGAGCCATCCCCGCGCTGCACACAAAAAAAGATGATACCGCGATGACCGGCCTGCACCAGAGCAAGCAACTCTTGCAGATGTTTCTGACCACGGGTCGTTACCGCATCCGGAAACTGAGCCAGATTATCTTCCACCAGGGTGCAGTTTTTAACCTCAACATAGATTTTCTTCTGCCCTTGTAGCAAAAGAAAATCCAGCCGGGATTTTCCGGACTCAAGCCGAATCTCCGGTTGAATCGAATCAACTGCCCCAACCTCGGCAACAATATTTCCCTCAAGGGCCTCACGCACCAAGCGATTGGTGTACATGGTATTTATGCCAACCCAGTAGCCAGCAACCTGAATCATCTCCAAGGTGTGGGAATATTTTCGCTTGATATTTTCAGCCCTTGATATCATCACCGGATTACCACGGGTCAAGCAACCACGCATGGAACCGGTATTAGGGCAATGAACCGTAAAAACAGAACCATCACGGCGCCTAACATCCACTAAAAACCGTTTATAGCGCTTAATGAAGATCGCCTCTTCAAGATTTTCAAGTATCATGGGGTGATGCCGATGGAGGTGTAAGGTGTAAGGTGTAAGGTGTAAGGTGTAACATAAAAACGCCAACAATAAAGTAAAGATAAAAATATGGCTGACCGAATAAAAACAAAAAAAGCCGCCGCCCTACGCTACAAGCCGGGAATAGACCAAAGCCCTACCATGGTGGGCAGCGGTGCCGGAAAAATTGCCGAGCAGATCATTGAACTTGCTAGAGAAAACAATATCCCCATCCATGAGGATGCCGATCTGGTTGAGATCCTCGCCCACCTGAAACCCGGCGATGAAATTCCCCCGGCAACCTACGCGGTGGTGGCTGAGATACTAGCCTTTATCTACAAGGTAAACGATAACGCCGGCAGACAAAACATTTAACAAAATGTCGCTCCACAGCCGATGAACCAAGGATATCATCAGGAATCTGTCCATGAACCAGCTGTGTCAGGTTAAGAAATTACGTACCCATAAAACCAGACAAATAGTCAAAATACGGACACCCCCATTGGGCATTTTATTCCCCTTGCCCCATCCCAGCAAACGACCCTCCAGAAAAATCACGACCCACACCCACAGCTAACACACTGATCTTCTTCAAATAATACAGCAAAACCAACCCTCATCACCCCACCAAGCCCCACGTGGCATATCCTTTGCTTTAAAGCTCTTAGTATCCAAAACCAAGGAGCAACCCATGTATATCCAGAACAGACTAGGTCTTATTGAGGCCACCGAAACCATGATGGCCCAGACAAGACGTCTCGACCAAGTGGCCAACAATCTGGCAAACGTTGATACTACAGGCTACAGGCGTGAAGATATTACCTTTTGGGAGATGCTGTATAAGGCCAACAACCATCCTGAGCGGGTGGGCAAGGCCATCCACGATGTAACAAACCTCAAGGAAGGCGCTCTGCAACAAACCAACAACCCCCTGGATCTTGCCATCCACGGCAATGGCTACTTCAAGGTGGAAACCCCAAACGGCGAACGCCTGACCAGGGCCGGACAGTTTCTTGTCAATAATCAGCAGCAACTTGTAACCCAGCAGGGATACCCGGTTCTGGCCGATGGCGGAGCAATAACCGTCGATGGCACCGACATTGCTATTGGCAAAGACGGCTCGGTCTCGGTTGATGGCAGACTGGTTGGCACCCTGGATATCGTCACCGCAGCAAACCTGCGAGATATCCAGAAGGCCGGGGGCAACCTCCTGCAGATCGCCAATGGCGGGGAGGAAGAACCCGCCACCGAAGTTACGGTTAATCAGGGTTATCTCGAGAAATCAAACGTCAGCACCATGCAGGAAATGACTGCTATGATTGACCTGCAACGGGCCTACCAAAGCCAACAAAAGATTATCAACACCATTGATGATATGGACGCAAAGGCCATTAGTCGGGTGGGAAAACTAAACGTTTAATAAAGCTCACAGGAATAAGATTATGATCCGTGCATTATACACCTCACAAACAGGCATGAGCGCCCAGGAATTACAACTGGATGTCACCTCAAACAACCTGGCCAACGTCAACACCACCGCCTTTAAAAAATCAAAGGCCCATTTCGAGGATCTCATCTATCAAACCATGCGGGCCGCCGGGGCCGAAACCGTTGGCGGCAACCAGGTACCAACTGGTATCCAGGTTGGTATGGGCGTCAAAACAACCTCAGTACAGAAGATGTTCACCCAGGGTGATTACGTCGAAACCGGCAATGAACTTGACCTTGCCATTGAGGGTCGTGGTTTTTTCAAGATTAACCATGACGGTGAGGATTATTACACCAGAAACGGTGCTTTCACTGTAGATAGCGAGGGGTTTATCGTCGACCAGAACGGCGACAAACTGCAGCCGGAATTTGCCGTACCGGCCCAAACCACCATTATAGAAATTGACAGGGGGGGTATGCTCACCGCCATGGATAGCTCCCAAGAGATCCTTGGCTCGGTACAGCTCCTCATCACCACCTTTATGAATCCGGCAGGCCTCAAGGCCACTGGTGGCAATCAGTACCTGCCCTCCGAGGCCTCCGGCGACCCGATTGAACAAAACCCCGGCATTGATGGCGCCGGAACCCTGGCTCAGAATTTCCTGGAGATGTCGAACGTCTCCGTCACCGAGGAGATGGTAAATCTAATCATCACCCAGCGCGCCTTTGAGGCCAACTCAAAAGGCATCACCACCGCCGACCAACTACTTGAAATCACAAATAATCTGGTGAGATAATGGTACAAACCCATAGGATCACAACCTCCATCTGGTTAACCATCATAAGCCTAATTGTTCTGGCACCAGCAGCCCAGGCGGTCGAGATAACCCTTGACCATGACGAGTTGCAAACGGTCTTTCAGGATCTTCTGTTGGCTGAAGCACCATGGGACCAAAACGATCTGGCCATTGACCAGTTCACCTGCAAGCCATCCTATGTGAAGATCCCGGCCGGAAAAATCACCTACACGGTCTTAAACCAGATCCATCCCCAATACTTAGGCAGTAAAACCCTGTCTATCATGCTAAATGTTGATGGTATCCCCCACCAGAAGATCAAGATGCACGGGGTACTAAACCTCTATGAAGATGTGGTGGTGACAAGCCATCGATTGCGTCGCAATACCATCATCAGCGAAGATGATCTCACCCTGGCGCGCCGTAAAATCACCGGTTTTGCCCACCAGCTCATCCCTTCAATTTCAGCTGCGGTTGGCATGAAGACCACCAAGACCCTTGGTGGCGGAGCGGTACTCCTCAGCCGCTACGTCCAAAAACAACCCTTGGTTCTGCGCGGTGACATGGTAACCATCCTTGTGACCAGCGGCAGATTGAAAATAACCGCCCAGGGCGAGGCCAAAACCAAGGGGGCCGAGGGAGATATGGTTAAGGTGAAAAACCTTACCAGCCGCCGCATTATTTCGGCCCGGGTTATTGATCGCGGTCTTGTAGAAGTTGAACTCTAGGGAGGTACCCCATGAAAACAGTATCCCTCATTATCCTGCTACTCCTCCCCCTCACGGGTTGCGTAAGCAATTCTGCCAGGCAGGCATCAACCCTGCCTGAACGCCATAGCCTCCCAGAACTGCATAGAGAAAAAATGCAGGCTGAAGAAGGCTCCATTTACTCCGCCAGGACCATGGATCTCTATGCCGACCGTAGGGCGCGTAAGGTGGGCGATATCCTTATGGTGGAAATTGTTGAGACCTCCAATGCCGCCAAAGAGGCCAACACCGAAACCAAGCGCACCTCTTCCATCGCTGGTGACATCGGCTATCTCTTTCGCTTTTCCGACTGGATGAAGCTCCAGGAAAAAACCCCAGGGGCAAAAACCGTACAAGCCAGCCTGTCCAACAACTTTAAGGGCGAAGGCGATACCGATCAGAAATCCACTGTCACCGCAACCATCTCAGCCAGGGTCATTGATATCACCATGGACGGCAATCTCGTTATCCAGGGATACCGCCAGATCCGGATCAATAACGACACCCAGCATATCATCCTCTCAGGTCTGATCCGACCCGAGGATATCAGTCCCCAGAACTCCATCAAATCATCCCTTATTGCCGATGCCCGCATTGAAATGAATGGCGAGGGGGTAATTGCCGATAAACAGCAACCCGGCTGGCTGGCCCGTGGGGTGGATATGCTCTGGCCATTCTAGAGCCGCAAAACCTTGGTGGGAAAAAAATTCCCCCCGGCAAAGCAACTAATTAAACAAGAAAATCAGCACATTACCTAGGCGTCCCATATCGTTGATTCTGGCATGGGCTTTGCAACTTATCTCCGCAAGGCCCCTTTTTTCCCCTGGGCCAAAGTATGAACCTTAACACCGTTTTTAACACAGGTGGAGCCATGCAAAACAGACAAAAGCTACTCATTATCACCCTTACAGGACTTTTCCTGTTTCTCACCTCTTTAGCCCAGGCAGGGAAACTAAAGGATCTTGCCTCGGTTAAGGGGGTGCGCAACAATCAACTGGTGGGATATGGACTGGTGGTTGGTCTTGATGGCTCAGGGGATGGTTCCAAGACTCCGTTTACCACCCAGGCCTTAAAAAACATGCTTGAATCCATGGGGGTCCACGTCAACAAGGAAGATCTCAAGGTAAAAAATGTTGCCGGTGTTTTGGTTACATCAAGCCTCCCGCCCTTTGCCAAAATTGGCCAAACTATCGACGTGACCCTCTCCTCCCTGGGGGATGCCAAATCACTCCAGGGTGGTACCCTTATAGCCACCCCCCTTAAAGGTCTTGATAAAAACATATATGCCATAGCCCAAGGGCCGATCTCCATTGGCGGTTTTGAGGTACAAGGCACAACCAGTGGCAGCTTTATTCAAAAAAACCATATTACGGTCGCTAAAATCCCCAACGGCGCCAGCGTTGAGCGTGAGGTTCCAGTCAATATTGCGAGTAAAGACACCCTGACCCTCTCCCTCCACACCCCAGACTTTTCCACCGTCAACACAATGGTGAATACAATCAATACCAGCCTCGGAGGCAAATACGCCATGGCCAGGGACGGGGCCACTGCCGACATTAGCGTACCGGAAGAGTACCAGAACAACAGCATTGGCCTCCTTGCCAAAATAGAAAATCTGCATATTAAGCAGGAGCTACGGGCCAAGGTCATTATGGATGAACGCACCGGTACCGTGGTAATGGGTGCCAATGTCCAGATCAGTGAACTCGCCGTGGCCCACGGCAACCTGTCTCTGGAAATCAGCGCAGCCAATGCCGGTTCAGGGCCGACCCTGCAGGCCAAGGAGGGTAAGGAAAAACTGATCCACCTTAAAAAAGGGGTCACCCTCAACGAGGTGGTTCGCGCCCTCAATGCCCTGGGTACAACACCACGGGATTTAATCTCGATTTTTCAGTCCATTCAGGCCTCAGGGGCCTTGCAGGCAGAACTTGAAATTATTTAGTGACAACCCAGAAATAATGGCAGAGAAAAAAATATGGAAATAACCGCACCAACCATAATCCCGACGCCGTCAATAAACAAACAGACCGATGACAAGGAGTTGCGTAAGGCCTGTGCCGACTTTGAGGCCCACATGACCAACCAGCTCCTTACGGCCATGCGCAAAACCATTCCCACCGATGGTCTTTTCTCCAAGAGTAATGGCGAGGAGATGTTTCAATCCATGCTAGATCAGGAACTGGCAACCCAAATGGCGCAGGGCCGTGGCACCGGCTTTGGCGAAGCGTTATATAAGCAACTACTCCAGCAAAACAATGGCAAGGGAGGTCTGTAATGAAGAATCCCCATTTCACAAAACTCATCATCAACCTGCAAAAGCAGATCCAGTTCGCCAAGCTTTTCACCACCCTCCTTGACCAAGAGCAACAGGCCCTTATTGCTATGGACATGGCAACCCTCACCAACCTGTCCAAACAAAAGGAGAATGGTGCCAAACAAATGGCCTATATTGACGAGCAGATCCGCGAGGCCACCGAGGCCATTCTTGATGGCCCGGAAGAGCAGGAAAAAACCCTCAAGGAGGTATGCAAGGTCTTACCGGAGTCCGGAGCCAAAAAAATATCAATCGGCGCCGCTCTCTTAAAAAAGATCCGCCTGCAGATCGAAGAAAAAAATTACATCAATCTGCGTTTCACCCATGACACGCTACAGTACATTGGCGATGCAATTAGGATTATCAGTGATGGCATTGCCACCGACCCAACCTACACAACCCATGGTCTGGGCAAGGCTACCAGTGTGGCCCCAGCCCTGATCTCCAGAGAGGTGTAGTTATGCCTGGAATTTCCCATGTCCTTAATCTTGCCAAAGAGGCGTTACTGACCCACCAGTCAGCCATTGCCGTGGCCGGCCACAATATCACCAACGTCAACAACGAGGGCTACTCCAGGCAGACCCTCGGCCTCTCCACTCCCTCAGCCACACCCAGTGGCATTGGTATGTTCGGTAACGGCGTGCGCGGGGATCGGGTGGACCGAAGCTATGACCGCTTCATGGTCCAACGTCTGGTGGATCAGGAATCAACCCTGGCAAACCTCCAGGCCCAGAACGAGTCCATGCGTATCATCGAGGCCTCCTTTAACGAGGCCCCCGGCATGGCGATGAACGATCTTTTAAGTCAATTCTGGTCAAGCTGGCAGGATCTTGCCACCAACCCGGAACTGATCTCATCCCGCCAGACCGTGGTCCAGCAGGCAAACCTGATCAATGAACAGTTCCATATCACGTCCTCGGAAATTGCCAGGTCACGGCAGGATATCAGTTCAAATATTCAGACCTCAATCCAGACGGTCAACGCCATCACCACCCAGCTTGCCGCAATCAATATTGAAATAAGCAGTAATGAAACAGAGTTCCAACAACAAAATGACCTGCGGGATGAACGGGACAGGCTAACCAAAGAGCTGGCCCAATACATGGACATCAACTATTTCGAGATGAGTACCGGAGCCGTGACCATTCTCCTCACCGACGGTCATGCCCTTGTTGAAAACAACGCGTCCTGGGATATCAAATGGCAGGATGACGGTATCGCCTGGCTCTCCACCGATTCGAACGATACCACCGTGGCCACCCAAATTGGCATAAACTACCCACTCGGCGGTAAAATTGGCGGCTGGCTTGAGGTGCATGATAATCTGGTTGAAGGCCAACCGGAAAACTATCTGGGCCGGCTTGATTCCCTTGCCAACTCATTTATCCGCGAAGTCAACCAGATCCATACCCAGGGTGTAGGACTGGTCAGTCATGCCGATAAGCTCACCAGTGAAAATCAAGCCAACCGCACCACCCTCCTCCACTCCACGGTGGACGCATCAACGGCCCTGGAGGATATCAGTGATGGGCGGATTAATATTAATGGCCGGGATGTGGGCCCCATTGCCGGAGCTGTTGCCAGCGAAGGGGTTGCCATGGGTAAGGCCTATAATGCTGCCACCGCCATCAACGCAGCCCTGTCTGACGTTCAGGCAAAGCTTACCACCCAGGTTCAGGGGACACCAGTGAATCCTCTGGCAGTGGGTGACAGCCTCAATTTCTTTATTGAAGGGGTTGAGATAAACTACGCCTTTCAGGTGGGTGATGATGATATCACCGGTACTACCTTTGCCACCAATTTAACAGCCGCCATCAATACCGCCATTACAAACTATAACAATCCCCTCCTGACCCCGGAGAACATCCCCAAAATAAAAATTGATGCCGTGCTAGGCGATGGTACAAATGGTGGAGACATCAACGCCATTGTCCTCAGGAACCGTCAAGAAGGGGACGACGCCAATATTGAGATCACCGGTATTGAGGAAGACCCAACCGTCCTTCCAGCCTATACCATGGAACAAAAAATCGGCCTTGCTAATGGTGTCTTTATTGCCGATGCCAGCCACAATACCGGCACACTCTCTTTATTTAATCATAAAGGTCGAATTGAGATAGATGCCGGTCCAAACGACATATATCTCACTCAACTTGGCCTGGGTGGAGGAAATGCCACCACAGGTGGCGCAAAAGATGACCCCGGCGATGGCAAGATCATCTTCACGGCAGCGGATAACAGCGTGGCAAACTCCATCAATGGCTACGATTATTCCTCCACCTTGAATCTGGACGGTGGCAGTTTCAACATCTGGATCTACAACAGCGATGACACCCTGGCCCTCCCCCAACCGGTTTCCATTCCCACAGATAGGGCCTATACCTTAGAGGATATTGCCGAGAGCATCAATATTTCCATTATCAATGCCTCAGGGACATCAAGCTCATGGATTCAGGCCTCGGTGGAAAATGAACAACTGGTACTCACCCCGGATTCGAGCCATAAATTTGCCTTTGGCGGTGACGACTCAAATTTTCTGGCCACAGCAGGGCTTAACACCTTCTTTGCCGGTAACAGTGCCTCAACGATCAAGGTCACCTCACTACTGCCGGAGAATCTCGAACATGTCGCAGCCGGTAAGGTCAATGAGTTTGGCGAGATATTCAGAGGCAATGAGCAGAATGCCCTTGATCTCACCAATATCCAAAGAATGGAAGACATAAAGTTTAGAGGGGCAAGCGACAATACCCTGGATGGCCATTACAACTCCCTCGTTGCCGAGATTGGTCTAAAAAGCCAGACCGTGGAACGGGATTTCCAGTACAACACGCTGGTGACCGGCCAGCTCACCGAGATGCGTGATTCGGTAAGCGGCGTAAACCTTGATGAGGAGATGGCCAATCTCATCAAATTTCAGCAGGCATACAGCGCTGCGGCAAAACTCATCAACATCTCCGATGAAATGTTACAAACCCTTCTTGGCACAGTGGCGAGGTAAGTTATGCGGACAACAATGAATACGGTTTATGCCAAGACCCTGGCAAACCTCAATAAGCTCACCAGTGACATGGATGCTATTAACACCCGTCTCTCCTCAGGGCGGGAGTTAAATAAAATATCTGACAACCCGGTGAATATGGTGTCCGCCCTGAACCTGCGCTCATCAGTTGCCGAAATTAACCAGTATGAGGATAACCTCAAGTACGGCAACTCCATGATTGCCGCCTCAGAGAGTGCCCTAATCCAGATCAAGGAGCAACTCATAGAGGCCAAGATTATTGCCATTCAGGCCCAGGACCCTGCCGTGGCCGTGAACAGAAACTCCATCGCCCCCAAGGTGCAAAATCTGATTACCCAGTCGGTGACCCTGGGCAACACCCAGATTAACGGCAAATACATCTTTGGTGGATTTCGCACCAGTGGCTACACCGAAAAAGAACCCGCCCCTTTTGTTGAAGGACTCATTGACGGCTACCGCTTAAATGGTAATCCGCCCCTATCACAATCCACCATCCCGCAACCCTGGATTGTCCAGGAAACAGGCGGTACCGGCACCCTGGAGTTTACCACAAGCACTGGAACTACCACTGTCCCCGGTATTGATCTTAATGCGGTATCCACCACAAACGGACTAAATGAGGAAAACGCCTGGGATCTCCGTAACGCCATCAATGGCGTCTCAGCATCCTCCGGGGTAACGGCAGCGGTGACCACCAGGGCCGAAGGGACTACTGCTGCGACGGCAGGAGGGCCACAGGTAATCAGTTTTGACATCACCTACCCCACAGGGGTCGCCACCGTAAACTTTACTGCGGGAGGCACAGCCACCGAAATAGCCCAGCAGACGGCGGATGCCATCAACTCGCTCTCCAATGTTACTGGAGTTATGGCACTGCGGGGCAATGGCCAAAATGGCGGGGTGAACGATTCTATTATTCTGCAGAATGTGACCGATGGCGATGAAACAGCCATTCAACTCTCCAATCTGAGTGCTGGTGAGACAGCCCTTATTGGCCTTGGCAACGGCACCACAAATGCCGGCACCAGCCAGAACAGTGGCCGTATATTTCTCTCCTCAACCACGCCGTTCACCTTTGGTACCACCAGCCCAGTGCAACTTGCTGAACTCGGCCTTGATAACGGCACCATCGCCCCAAGTAGTCTGGACCCAATCACAGGCTTACCCCTCACCTATAATTTCCACGAAAATGGTGCCCTTGGCCTCAATGATCTGAAAATAAACGGCGTTTGGGTACCAGCCACCCAGGCGGATGGCATCTCCACTATCAACTCCACAACCTCGGCGGCGGCCAAGGCCGCCGCGATCAATACGATCACCAGCCAAACCGGGGTCAGTGCAGAAATTACCGAAGCCACCGTTCAGGCCTCAGGAGCAGTTATTCCCGGCACCATGAACAGCGGCGATCTCATCATTAATGGTATTGATATTTTCACCACCGCAACCACCATCATTCAGCAGGACACTGACAACGCCTTTCTGGATGGTATCAATGCCAAATTGGGCCAAACCGGGGTCACCGCCACCCGGGACAGTGACGGCAAACTCCTGCTTAAGGCCATTGACGGTCGCAATATTCAGGTGGAGTCAACCGCCAACAGTGAGACCATCGCCCACTTAAACTCCACCCAGCCACCGGCTGATTCCAGCGTAATCTACGAGGGCAGGATACAGCTTATCGCCCCCCGAACCTTTATGCTGGAATCCCCGGTCTTTGGCAGCTCTAGTTTTGAGGCGGGTCTGATTGCCCTGGGGCTTGATGGCGGCACCCAGCAAACCGCAGAGCCAACCGATACCATTGGTGACGGCAAAGTCTCGGCCCTGACCATTGCCGAACAAGACGGCAATGTCCGCTACGCTGGCGACCAGCACTCCTCCCTTGAAATTAAGGTGGGCAAGATTGACAAGCTTGAGATTTCCCAAAATGGGCAGGTGGCGTTGAAAGACACTGGTGTTTTCCGGGAACTGCAACAGTTAGAAGATGCCCTACTCGGCAAGAACTATACTGAGGTCAAGGGGTTACGGAGGGCCACCGATGTCACCAAGTCACTTGATAGTGGTGAGACAGGATTACCGGAAGAAGATATTATGAAGGATGGCTCCATGACGATTACCGTAACCGACCATGACCACCACCCCCCCGAAACCTTCACAATAGACATTCCTGTTGATGTCGCCAATGATTCCCTAACCTCAGTGGCAGCCAAGATCAATGGCGTGCCTGGCATTACCGCCAAATGGGATCAGGATGGTTATTTCAATATCAACAGTGACGATGGGGAGCGCTACACCTTTACCCTCACCGACGACACCTCAAATTTCAGCAAGGCCGTGCGGGTCACCGATGAGGATATGCAGGTGCAGGCCATTGACCGCTGTATTGCTGATCTTGACATCGTCATGGACACCATCACCACCAATATCTCCGACTTTGGCGCCAGAGCCAACCGCATCACCGTCCAAACCGAGATCTTTTCAAACCTTAAGCTGGCAACCCAGGAAAATCTTTCGGAAAAGCAGGACACCGACTTTATTAAGGCCGTGATGGATCTAAAGGCCAAGGAGGTCGCCTACCAGGCCGCCCTGGCATCGGCTGCCAAGATTATGCAGCTTAGCCTGGTGGATTATTTGAAGTAGAAAACAGTTTCGAGTTCGTCGCTGACACTACTTAGTGTTTCATGTTAAACTTTAGAATCGAAACCCACATGAAAACCTGCAAGCCAAAAGGAATCCACCATGCTCATCCTGGCCAGAAAAGTTGGAGAGGCCATAACGATTGCCAATGACATTACTATCAAGGTTCTTGAGGTCAAAGGTGGTCAGGTAAAAATTGGGATAGACGCTCCACCGGATATCTCAATCCACCGCAATGAGGTGTATAAAAAAATAATGGCAGAAAATAAACGCGCCGCCGAGGAAACTCCTCAAGATCTCGAGGCACTGACCGATGTGTTTATAAACAAATATTAGATCTTTCACCTTAGACCCCAAGGGACTCTATATGATTGCCACAGCCGAGGAACAAATTGATACGCCATTTATCACCATTCAAACATCACGTTTTGGCGATATCGAGGTTGAGCAAGACAAAATAATCACCATGATCAGCCCCTTTCTCGGTTTTCCGGATGATAGACAGTTTATCATTCGTCCCCACGGTAAAGATTCACCCTTTATGTGGTTCCAATCCATTAACAGCCCAACCCTGGCCTTTGTGGTGATCCGAGCCACCACCATCATACCCGACTATAAGCCAGCCCTGCCCAAGAACATCAGGGAAGATCTGAAATGTACCAAGACCAACCACGACACCCTACTGGTGCTCACCATCCCCAAGAACAAACCAGAGAAGATGACTGCCAACCTGCTTGGCCCCGTTGTCTTAAACCCTGAGCAAAATCTCTCGTGCCAGCTCCTTCTTGATCCGGGTAAGTTTGACCCCTGCTGGCCCGTGTTCACCAAGGACGAATAGTACAAGCCCACCCGCCATCCCCCCATTCTCAAAAAACATCATTTTTTGTATTTTCTCTCCTTTTCCGGCATACTATGAGTATACATTCCAGAGAATTAGCCTCATAACCATCAGCCAACACCAGAGTCCATGCTTAAAAACCGTCTGAGAATCGCTCTATCAATCTGTGTGACAATTATGTGTGTCGGCACAATGGGCTATATGGGCATCGAACATTATTCATTTTTTGATGCCCTGTATATGTCGATTATCACCATCACCACAGTGGGATACAGTGAGATCAATCCCCTTTCCACTCAGGGACGGGTATTTACCATTTTCCTGATTCTCATCGGTTTTAGCAGTCTGGCTTACACCGGTTCTGTGGTGGCCGAATCGTTACTGGAAAACGTCTGGAAGAATAATAAGGGGAAGACTAAAATGCACAAGAAAATTGAAGCGTTGGTGGGGCATTACATCATCTGTGGCCTGGGCCGGGTCGGCAAGGCCGCGGCCCACCACCTGCTTGACAAGGGGTATCATTTTGTCATTATCGAAAAGGATAAAGAGGTGTGCAAAGCGCATCTCGCCGAAGGATTTCTCTTTTTGAATGGTGACGCAACCCAGGAAGAAGTCTTACTGAAAGCTGGCATAAAAAAGGCTAAAGGGTTACTGGCACTCCTCAACACCGATCCTCTCAATCTCTTCACCGTACTCACCGCCAGGGAGTTAAACCCCACCTTAAAAATCACTGCAAGAAGCGTTGAGACCAGTGCCGACTCAAAGATTATCAAGGCGGGTGCCGATACCGTTATATCCCCCTACACCACGGCAGGAAGACATTTCGCCGAAAACATCCTTGGTACCACCGGCAATATCAGTTCCGACCAGATAAAACAACACGCCCAAACCACCTGTAACTGGATCCCCATCAAAGACGGTTCCAGCATGGCAGGTAGCACCATCGCTGAAGTGTCCAGCCAGATGAAGCGGGAAATCATTGGTCTGCGCCGCATAAATGAAGATATCCTGATGCCAGATGAGACTGTCACTCTCAAGGCCGGCGATGCCATTTTGATCCTTGACCTCAAACAGGAGAATGAGAGTTGGGACGAGTCACAGGTCGTACCAAAGAAGATTGTTATCGTTGACGACAACCCAGTGATTATTCGTCTCTACTCCCGCCTCTTTCAACGGGCCGGATTCCACCCGTTTACCGCAATGGATGGTCAGGAGGGGCTCAATCTCATTATCGAAAAGAAGCCGGAAATTGCCGTGATTGATTATAAGATGCCGGGGTTATCAGGTATTGAGATCTGCAAGGAGGTCAAAAGAACACTGCCAGATGAAGATATCAAACTCATCCTCTTTACTGCCGATGAACGAGACGAAATAAAACAACAGGCCCTTGATGCCGGGGCCTGCCAAGTGATCACCAAGAGTCCAGAAGCCTCAGAGATCATAGATATCGTAAAGCACCTCAGCGAGTCAGAAGCGCCTTATTAAGTCCTGGCAACCTCCGCCCGATTGCGACCATGTTCCTTAGCAAGGTACAGTGCCTCATCCGCCATCTTCACCAGGTAATCAGGTTTGGCCTGCCCATAGGGAATAAGGGTTGCGACCCCAACACTTATGGTGACCCAGGGGCTGACATCAGAGACGATATGCTCTATCTTCATGCCCCTCACCTCGGTACAGATTTTCTGGGCGATATGCAACGCCCCCTCAGTATCCGTCTCGGGCAGGACAATAATAAATTCCTCTCCACCATATCTCGCTACCAAATCTGGCGGCCGCCTGACCGCATGATTCAAGGCCTCAGCCAGAGACTGCAGGCAGACGTCACCCTGTTGGTGACCATAGGCATCATTATACTTTTTGAAATAATCCACATCACACATAATAATCGACAGAGGCAAGCCACTGCGCAACAAACGAGTCCACTCCTTTTTAAGGTAGGCGTCAAAATCTCGCCGATTGGCAAGCCCTGTCAATGAGTCGGTCAAACTCTGCTCAAGAAGTTTATTATTAGCAGCAAAGAGCAATTGCTCGTGGCTGACAATCCGTTGCAATAGGCCGTTAATACTTCTTCCCAGATCGGCAATCTCCCCCTCACCCCCCACCTCAATTGTCGCCAAAAAGTTACCACTCTTGATAATTTCTTTCGTCTTACCATTTAGAAAAAGCAGGGGTCTGGTCACAATTCGACTAAAAACAAAAAACACCACCAACAGCAACAATAAACTGACGACGATAGAACAGTTCATCACCATGCGCTGGACAGCCCTGCCATGCTGAATAATTTCGGCTGATTTCTGCCCCACAACCAGGCAAAGCGCTCCTCCAAACAGGCCATCCTGCAACCTATATGAGACAATTGCATCACCAACATGGCGGATTAGAGGGGGCGGTTCTCCCGACTCCAGCCGCTGCACCATTTCACGATTAAGACCACTACCAAGACCGTTCACAGGCATAAACGTAACATCAACCCCCACCTGCTGTTGCAATGCGTCAATATTCAGAAAACGTCCAACAATCAGGGTTCCCCCAATTTCTCCCTGACCGGTACTGGCCAAAATAGGCCGGGCAACAATAAGGAGTGGTTCAGGGACAAAGTCAACATACATAAACCCCGAACGCACCAGCCGCCCCGAATCTCCCCCGGCAACGTCTTCTGCCTGAAATAACAGGCCAGAACCCTGCGTGGCGTCATAATCAAGGCCATTCACCATAAGACTCCGCCCCGTTACAGGATCAAGGGCACGATAATATTTTGTTCTCCCACGGTGATCAATAAAATGCAGATAATCAATTGTAGCGGAGGCAACGATCTCGGGCGGGATGTTGCTTTCAACAAAATCGGGCTTGCGGCCTGCCACAAAAGCCACCGAATCATCCCAGGAAGACCAGGCATGGCAGAGGATGTCCAAATTCTTAATTTCGGCGTTTAGACCCTGCCAAATACGTTCCATGTCTTGCCTGGCCCCATCCTCCTCCAAGTGGACAAACTGAGGGTAAACAATAAACTGCATCACCAGCCCCTGACCCACAAAGGCTATAGCCGTCAAGACAAGAAAGATAGAAAAGATTTTCGTTCGAACACTCACGTTATAGACACCAGATCAGTACTCGTGATTAAGAGCATAAACCTTATGGTATCAATAACAGGGAGCTGATGATATTTTTTTTATAAAAAACAGATACAGAACTCCACCCCACCTCTACAGCAAACCTTCCTTTTTAAGATACACCTGTAGCACAGAAATCGCCGCCGGAGTCACCCCGGAAATCCGGGAGGCCTGGCCCAGGGAACGGGGTTGAATGGTGTTCAATTTTTCCACAACCTCATTGGACAGGCCGGGAAGCCCGGTATAATCCATATTCTCGGGCAGACAGATATTTTCAATCTTCTTAAAGCGCGCCACCTGCTCCATCTGACGCCTGATATACCCCTCGTACTTCACCGCAAGCTGCACCTCAACTACAACCTTTGGGTCAACCTCAACCTCGACTCCTGTCAGTTTAGCTAAATCGCCAAGCACCAGTTCTGGACGTCTAAGTAACTCAGCAAGGGATGCTGTCTGCTTCATGGTGGCAAGACCCCTGGCTGTAAAGTTCTTATTCACCTCTTTGGTGGGATTGACCTGTGTCGTGTTGAGCAGATTAAGTGCCTCATCAATACCCTTTTTCTTGGCGGTAAATTGCCGGTAACGCTCATCATCTACCAGGCCAACCGTGCGACCAATCTCGGTGAGACGCAAATCGGCATTATCCTCCCGCAGGAGTAAACGGTACTCCGCCCGGGATGTGAAGAGCCTATATGGTTCCTTGGTGCCAAGGGTGATGAGATCATCCACCAGAACACCGATATAGGCCTGGGAACGGTCAAGGATCAGGGGTTCTTCCTGTCGGCAATAGCGTACGGCATTAATGCCAGCCATCAGCCCCTGGGCCGCCGCCTCCTCGTAGCCTGAGGTACCGTTAATTTGCCCGGCCAGAAACAGACCTTTAATGCGCTTGGTTTCGAGACTTGTGGTGAGCTGGGTCGGTTCCACATAATCATACTCAATGGCGTAGCCGGGGCGGACAATCTTGACATTTTCAAGGCCTTTAATTGACCGGAGCATCTCAAGCTGCACCTCAAGGGGGAGACTGGTGGACACCCCGTTTGGATAGATCTCCACCGTATCAAGCCCCTCCGGCTCGAGAAAGATCTGGTGGCGCTCTTTTTCAGGAAAACGCATAATCTTGTCTTCAATCGAAGGACAATACCTCGCCCCAATCCCTTTGATAATCCCGGTATACATCGGAGAACGGTCGGTTCCGGCCCGGATAATTTCGTGGGTCCTGTCATTGGTGTAGGTCACATAACAGGGACGTTGCGGAAGGGGTGGTTCACCTTTTCCCATAAAAGAGAACAACACCGGCGGCTCATCGGAATACTGGGCATCAAGATCTGCAAAATCGATGGAACCGGCATCAAGCCTTGGGGTGGTTCCGGTCTTCATCCGCCCCATTTTAAAGCCAAGTTTCCTTAGATGACCGGACAGGGAGCGTGAGGGGGCATCACCCATACGACCACCGGAGAAATTTTTAAGGCCCACATGGATAAGGCCATTTAAAAAGGTACCGGTAACAATAATAACGGTTTTTGAGTGAATCTCTTCATCGAGGGAGGTACGTACCCCCTGCACCACCCCATCCTTAACAAGAAGCCCCGCCACCACGTCCTGACGGATATCAAGGTGCTCCTGTTTCTCCATCACCGACTTCATCCGCAAGCGATACAAAAGTCGATCAGCCTGAGCCCTGGATGACCACACCGCAGGCCCTTTACTGGTATTAAGCCTGCGAAACTGAATGCCAGTGGCATCAATATTCTTACCCATCTCACCACCAAGGGCATCAATCTCCTTCACCAGATGCCCCTTAGCCAAACCACCAATGGCCGGATTACAACTCATGGCACCGATGGTGTCCACATTCATCACCACACAGCATGTCTTACAGCCCAACCGGGCAGCAGCAAGGGCCGCTTCACATCCAGCATGCCCCGCACCAACCACCAGAACTTCGTATTGATCACTCATATTAGTACCTTACTTTTGAAAACGTGCAGCAAAACAGGAAACCGGCAATACACGGTATACAATTATGCGTTCACTCAAAAAACGGGCTTAAGGTTTACACAAGTCCGCTTGCAACTTGCAATTTCTTTATTTTTAGACTTGTTTTGTCGTCACCGGCACAGGCCAGTTTTACGAAATATTTTCACCAGTACAACAAACAAATTAACCTCGAGGTAAGCGCAGACTCCGACGTCCAACGCTGAGACAAGCGTAGCGTTTCCATATTCGATGTTGGGCGTTCAAATCAAACAATAGCAACGCGACTACTGATTCTCTACCTTCTTGTACTCATACATCCCAGGAAATAAAGGCCCACTTCACCGGAGTTCTCCGCGTAAAGATCACGGTACCATCTTCGCTCTCAGTTAAGCGCTCACGAACATACACAGACAGCTTTTCATCTTCAGCATCAGTCAGATCATCAATCATCCAGCTCACCGCCCCATGAACATCCTCAGCCGTATCATAAGTCCGCTGTTGATCAAACACCAGATAATCAAGACGGGGAGTAATCCCCATCTGCAGGAGAATATTCACCGTAAAAACAAAATCAGGACCGGGCTGAAAATCGCGACCAATAGCGGCAAACAGGTCTGGATCAAAGGGCCCCGGCCCCACCCGATCCGCAATAAACACCTTTTTCAGCGCCCAACGGTTCAGTTTTTCAAGTCCTGCTTTAAGGTCGGTAACAGCAAGGGAGCGGGCGGCAATGGCTACATCATGCTTTTTAAGACTAAGCCCCCTCCAGGAATCCGTCCACGAAGCATGGACAGGGGTGATCGGAGCGGAACCTAGCTTTATGTCGCGGAACTGCAATTGCTCAAGCATAGCCTCTGACGAGTCCAGAGCCGTAACCGCTAAACCAAGCTCAGCAAGGGGAACGGCCAAGGTTCCAGGCCCACAGCCAACATCAAGAACCGACCAACCAGGCTCAGGCTTCATGGCCTCAATAAACAGCCGGCTAAAATCAGAATCAGCGCTACGCTTGGCAAAGGAGGCGGCACGCCTGTTCCAATCCTTCTTTTTCTTGCGTCTATAGCTCTTCTTTTTCTGTTCAAAAAGCCATAATTCATTCCAGTCTATATCACGATAGTTCATTCATCTAAGGGGAAAAGATTATCTAATAGTCGGTGTTGGCCCGCATTCACGGTAATCTCGCTTACTCTCTTTTGATTTTTGCCACAGAATCCCCAGAAAAGAAGTAAAAAATATTCTGTGTCCTTCTGGGGGTTCTGTGGCAAAAAAATTTAGGTCTTAACCGTTATTAGAACCACCGGTAAGCAGAGACCCCGATGGCCACGGATGAACATAGATTGCTTTTAACGAAAAACAATTAATCCCGGATCTTCCGGGCAAGATCTGGCGCAGTTTCCGGTTTTCTGGCATCAAAATAGCGCGACTCATTGCCGGTGGCAGTCACATTTTCATAGATGCCGTTGTCGCGGCGGACAAGTTTGGTGAACCCCATGTTTTTTAGATCAGAATTGCCCTTTGGGGTGGAGATATTGACCCGTGATACCATGCGCCGCACCGGTTCACCGCACACAGGACACGTCGTCAATTTATCACTTGCCATGGATTGGACAAATTCAAAACAGCGGCCAATATCACAGGCTTTTTCGGTATGTTCATAATCGTAAACTGGCATTTTTAGACTCTTGGGGGCTTCTTAGCCTATTTTATTTTTTCACGAGCCTATTTATAAGCACCGTAATTTTCTCACCTTCATCATTCGTCAACACCTGCTTCTGAACACCAATCTTAAAATCCTTCTGAGCAAGATCAAGAAACTTGGGCACAGACTGACGCCGCATATCGTGGGCCATATAAATTTCACCATCGTCTTTGAGGTATTTTTTGAAGACATTGAGTAACGGTGCAAAAAACTCTTCCCGAAAGAGAATCTCAGCCCCAATGATGCGATCGAATGGTTCAAGCTCAGGCGGAGAAAGCCAATCTAGCATACGAAACTTCACATCGTCAAAACCATTAACCGCAGCGCTAACCCGTTCAAAATCAAGTATATGCGATTCATAATCGGAAAGGGTGACATCATAACCGACCCCAGCCGCCACAAGGCCAGGGGCTGCCATGCCTGCCCCAAGCTCAAGTAAGGTTTGGTTTTCCTTTGCTGGCATGGAGGCCACCACATGGGCAAGCACCATGGAGGCTTCCCATAATTTAATCCAAAAGGGGAACTCCTGGACATTGGCAAAGGGGTCCTTACCCTGGAGAAGATGCTCAAGATCATTGACCTGCAAAAATTGCAGCTTAAGATCCCGCACATTTAATGGCGAAAAACCAACCTTATATTTCTTACGAATCCGTTTTAAAATCTTCTGCGTCTTGTCAGACAACTCCACTTTACTCATGGCTTAACCCTAAAAATGTTATCAAAAAACCACTCCAACCCATTCGTGGTTTAAAATTATCCTGTAAAATCCAAGCACCACCCTACCAAAGAAAAAGAAGGCAAACAATCCATTATACTATAGAGTGTTACCTTGATCATATTTCTCAACTTCTCAAAAAACCATGCAACCCTTCGCAAACTTTTCAGATTTTTTACTCATCCTCTTCCTGTTGGCAGGTCTTACTGGAACCTTTATTCCAATCCTGCCGGGGCCAGCACTTATTGTGGCCGGGGCCTTACTCCACGGGTTACTCAACGATTTTCAACCCTTGGCATGGCTACACCTAACCATTCTTACCGCCGCCTGTCTAATTGCCGGACTCGGCCAAACCCTGCTGACCTCTCTCGGCACCCATAAGTTCGGCGGCTCAAAACACGGCATGATCGGTGCTACCATCGGTCTTGTGGTCGGCCTCTTTCTGCCCTTTCTCGGCGGTATGCTTGTGGGTGCCTTTGCCGGGGCCATCCTTGCCGAACTCTACTTTGCCAAACAGGAGTTCAAACAGGCCGCAAAAGCTGGACTGGGTGGAGTACTCGGCTTACTCGCCGCATTTCTGTTTGAAATCATCATCACCTTTGGCATGGCAATTTATGTTGTCATCCTCTTTTATCGTTAAAAAGCAGAAGGTACTTCACTTTATGGCCCGGCAAGCCTGAATTCCCCCTCCCAAAACAAAAAACGCATCCCCACTTAAACAGCGAGGATGCGTCAGCAACAGACAAGTATCGAGCTTGACTTAAAAGTCGACAATCAACTTATTGGACTCTTCGTTCCAGGTAACCACAACAAACCAGATAGCCATGGAAGCCGCGATAAGAGCGATACTACCGGTGTAACCCAGGACGTCGGGAAGATACACATACCCCGTACCTTCACCACCAAAGTAGCCAAGATAGCCACTACGCTCAAGGTTGATTCCATCCGCGCCAAAGTTTTGGAACCATTTAGTCATAATGGAGTTCGACAGGGCAAAGAAAGGCACAACCAGAATAAGCTTTACCTGACCTTCACCAACCCGCCACAGGGTACCAGAACCACAACCACCGGCAAGCATCGCACCAAAACCAAAAATGGCTCCACCAACGATGCCACCCCAGCCAAAGGTTCCACGCACATAGTTTGCTTCGGCAAGAACGGCTGAACCATCACCGCGCATTGGCACTCCATACTTAAGAACAGCGCCACCAAGCACAACAATCAGAATAGAAAGGGCCACAGACTTGGCAAGGGTACAATCACCGGTCATATGTGGTTCACGAAAACCCTGCACCATACACCAGCGACTGCGTTGCATGGCGTAACCAAGGGCTGCGGCAATCACCATAAGACCGCCGAGAGACACGAGATAATCAGGATCTTTCTCGCCGGAGAACAACACACCACCGATGGCATCAATGGCATCGGTATCTTCGATACTGGCAAAGGCGCGAGCCCCAACAATAAGAGCCGCAAGGGCAACAAAACCCATGAAGGTTTTCACCGGACTAGGCATATCGAGGGTAAAAGAACCACCACTTCCCCAAGTGATGTTGGACATTTCCCAGTAGATATACTTTAGACCCACAACAACCCCGACCACAAGGCCTGCCCACATGGCAAAACCATTGGCGGCAAGGTTACCAAGGGCATTGTACATCCCACCAACATTACAACCACCGGCAAGGGTAGCACCAATTCCCATCAGAATACCAGCAGCAACGGCCTTGGCAAGCTCAAGCTTTGGCGGAAAACGCAGGGCAAAATCACCACCAAGACAGGCAGAGACAAAGGCCCCGACAATAAAGCCAATACCAATGATAGAGCCAGAACTAGCCAACCAGCCGGCAGGGGCTTCAGCATAAAGCTCAAGAAATCCTGATTCAGCCCCAGTCATGGAGGCCAAACCGTGCATCATCCAGTCACCCCAATTGCGGATCGCACCAACTGCACCCCAAGGACGCCACCAGGCCATCATCAGAACGCTGAGCATACCAATAAGTGCGCCCGCCATCATCGGGTTCCACTCATCCTTTGTCACGTGCTTATATAGCCCGTTAATTTTTTTGCCTAAAAGGCTTCCCTCTTCACTCATATATCCCCTCTCCTTTGGCACGGCCCTCAATTGCATGAGGGCCTGACCTCAGTTTACAACTTGATTATTAAGAACATTAAAAAATGTTCCAGCCTCTATCCCCTATTGATATAATAAAATGGGTATTTCCCCACAATCAACCAGCAATACCCAACCACTTATACATTCAAGACAAAACTGTAATTTTACTTTCATTACCCACGCCTGTAAGGTTTGTCAAGACCTTGTTACTAGGGCAGCCCCCCCTCCTCCAAGACAACCCAACCACCAACACACTATCACCCCGAAATACGGTCACTATCAACCACTGGACGCAGGTTGCTCCATCCCTAAAAAGGCTGAAATGAGTTGCAATTTATGACCCTTATCTATCAGGCTTCTGAACCACTATTCATTTCCCTTGACACCCCCCCCCATTCTTGTTAGAAAAATAGCTTTTAGAGTTAAAATCTTGTGCGTTTATCGCATAATTTTTTTTAAATTAACGTGGCTTATAGCCGCCCCTTATTATTTTATTTTAGTTGGAGGAACACCATGAGCGACCATTTAGTTGCCCCTGACGGACTTGAAGTAGCACGCACCCTTGACGCGAAAGGCTTAAGCTGTCCAATGCCACTGCTTCGTACCAAAAAAGAAATCGACAAGATTAATTCTGGCGATATCCTTGAAATTTTGGCACCGACCCAGGTTCCCGTAACGATCTTCCCGGTTGGTGCTCCCGTTCCGGACATGAGTATCTTGGTGAGATTGAAGACTCTGGCTTCATCCGCTTCTATTTGAAGAAGGCGTAACTGTAAAACAGTCTGACCTTTTGGCATATCAACTACTTGATATGCCTTTTTTATTTTATTAAAAAGTGGAGAATACAATGGCTAAAAGTCTAGGTATTTTTGTTACCAACCCTGACAATTTTCGTCACGTGGAAGGTATTGTTAAAGCTGCTAAAGCTAAGGGTTCCAACGTAAAGGTTTTCTTTACCTGGGACGCCACCCATAACGCCAAGAAAGAAGCTGGTTTCGAGGCGCTTTGTAACCTTGCCGATGATGTTTCTATCTGCGTGGATAGCTACAAGAACATGGGTTATGACATTAATGATATTCCTGCCGGCCTTGATGAGAAGAAGATGGGTACCCAGGCACAGCACGGTATCATTATTGAAGATTATGACTGCTACCTGAGCTTATAGGAGATTATCGCAATGGAATATAATAAAGTATGTCTTATGTACAGAAAGAAAGATTCGACTGTTGATGGTATGCGCTCAGCTTTAGGTCTTGCTGTGGAGAACATGTACGCTTACGGCGCTGTTCTTGACGATGTTGAAATGGACAAGCTCAATGAGCTTAATATCGAATCCATTGAAATGTTACGTGATATGGAAGGCGACATCTTCGCCACCAGTAAAGGAAATCAGGAACTGAACGACCTTACCCCTATCACCATCGAAGAGCTTGGCGAGAAACTTCGCGACATGACCCACATTATTCCTTACGGCGTAATTGGTTAATCTCTACACATAGAGGATCTAAAGATTATGAAAATTTTAAACATCTATCGTTCTGAGCCTGATGCAACTACCAAGAAACTCGTGGAGATCGTTACTCGCGATCGTGAGTCCGTTGAGTTTGACCTGAATGTTGATGCTCCAGACTATGATAAGCTTGTTGATGAAATTTTTGCTGCCGACAAGACTATTTGCTGGTGGTAATCCACAACAGCGTTATTCATTCGTAAAAAAAGGGTTTAAGCGTTTTTAGCTTAAACCCTTTTTTCATGCCCTTTTATCCACCTTTGATTTTTCCTGACCACTATTCTATACTACTACAGTGTAAAGCTTAAACATTTGGATGGGGACCTGAAAATGCTACTAACCACGAATAAAAACAAGTATTACATTACACGGGGTGTACAATTAGCCACTCAAGAAACTAAAGGCAATCATCATGTCCACACTTGAAACAAGGCAGGACTCCACCGTCATCCGCACCATCCTTAGCACCATCAAAGAGCTAGATCAGCTCAATGATATCGACATGATCCTCGACCGGATCCTCCTTGAAGCGAGACGCCTGGCAAACGCTGATGCTGGATCAATCTTTCTCCGCCAAGGCAACGAACTGGTTTTCAATCAGGTGCAAAACGACACCCTCTTTGGCTCGGACGGCAACCGTGCAGCTCAATATTCCCAGCTCCGCATTCCCATAAACTCAAACTCCATTGTCGGCTATGTGGCCGAGAGCAACTCCCACCTTGCCATCGACAATGCCTACAATCTCCCACCGGAACTACCATGCACCTTCAACTCATCCTTTGACATTGAATTTAACTATCAAACCGTTTCGATTTTTGCCATGCCCCTGCATGGATTCAATCAGGAAATTGTTGGCGTCATGCAGCTCATTAATGCCACCAATAAAGACGGTCAAAAAACACCTTTTTCAGAGGAGAGTAAAACCTATCTGCAACTATTCTCAAGTCACGCCGCCATGGCTATTGATCGTGGTGTGATGAATCGGGAAATTGTCCTGCGCATGGTCCGGATGTCGAGATTGCATGACCCCAAAGAGACCGGGGCCCATGTTCAACGGGTTGGGGCCTACAGTGCCGAGCTGTACCGGGAATGGGCCAAACGTCATAGCGTGCCAGCCGATGAACTAAAATCCATGTTTGACATGATTCGTCTGGCGGCCATGCTTCACGATGTCGGCAAGGTCGGCATTGCCGACATCATCCTGAAAAAACCCGGCAGACTCACAAGTCAGGAGTACAGCACCATGAAACGCCACACCCTGCTCGGGGCAAGACTGTTTGAATCCACCACCTCAGAACTGGATTCCCTGTCCAAGGAGATTGCCCTGCACCACCACGAACGGTGGGATGGCAAGGGGTATCCCGGTGAGGTTGACCTATTTAGCGGCGATCGCATCGGTGGCTTGAGCGGTACTGATATCCCCCTTGCCTCACGCATTACCGCCCTTGCCGATGTATATGATGCCCTATCATCATCACGGTCCTACAAGGAGGCGTGGACGGAAGATCTTGTCTTTAAAGAAATTGAAAAATGTAGCTCCAGCCAATTTGACCCGGAACTTGTGGATATCTTCTTCTCCATCAAGAATGTTCTCAGGGCCATTGGCGATAAATATAGCAACGAAGCCTAGAATGTACTGGAACTGTTCTAGCCATACTTCCGAGACTGAATTAAAAAGAGATCTATCTATATACTACGAGTTTTACATGGATAAACAGAAGTGTAGCGTAGCGACGATCCATGCAAAAGGAACCCCCTGGCAGGGCTAAAGGGTTGTACTCCCAGTGCCTTGTAATACTTATTTTTTCGCTACGATTCTCTAAATCCGACAAACTCCCAGCCTGTAACTTAAAGCCTCAATGTCACCGCTTAACACCAGCTGACCAGACAGTTCATAGTTTACCCGTATTTTCTTTGTAAAACACAGAACTCTCCCCTTGCCCATTCTCCAATTTCTCTTATAGTGTTGCCTAAACTTAAATAACCATGGCCTGGGAGTCTGTCGTACTTAGAGACCTCTAGTAGTAGCTTGTCCGAGAATAGGAAGCCGGCTACAAAGTCGCGAAATTGGCCCATTTTTTCGCTAATTTTCCACCTTTTCGCTTCACCTTATATTCTCGGGCAAGCTACTAGGCCATTTAAACTTTTTTACAGGGTGCATTATGGCTCAAACTTACACGTACGACAAATTAGATCAGCCGGAAATCCTTAAACATCTCTTTCGCCCTGATCCTTCACCCGCCCCCGTCCCCGAACATGCCGAAGATATGATGATTGCCACCGGTGACGACTGTGATCTTCATCTGCGCGCCTTCGCCTCGGACCAAAAAGCCAAACCAGTTATTCTCTTTTTTCATGGAAATGGTGAACAGGTCAGTGACTACACGGATATTGCCGACAAATTCAACCAACAGATGGGAGTTAGCGTGCTACTGGCAGAGTATCGAGGTTATGGCCTTGCCACCGGCATCCCCACCGCATCAGCCATGATGAAGGACAGTCAACTCCTCCTGAAACGAGGCCTGCAATGGCAAAAGGACAATGGCTATACCGGTAAATTCCTGGTTATGGGCCGGTCCCTCGGTTCCGTAAGTGCCATTGAACTCACCTACACCAATCCTGATAAAATTGACGGGTTGCTGGTCGACTCAGGCTTTGCCTACTCAATACCTGTACTGCAGAACATTGGAATTGACACTGACGCCCTGGAGCTAAGCGAAGACGACTGCTTTAAGAACCTTGAAAAGATAAGACAAATAGATAAGGCCTTCTACTCTATCCACGGGGCAAAAGACGAACTCATCGCCGTGGACAATGCCTCCACCCTTGTTTCTGAGGCGTTGTCCACCCAGAAAGAGTTCCAGATAGTACCTGGAGCCGATCATAATTCTATCTTTGCTGATACCGGAGATATGTACTTTGAAGTGATGAATCGCTTTGTAAAGAATATCGGAATTATGCGTAAAAAGAAGGTGGGAGTTCGCTGATTTTAAAAAAATAGGTGGGGGCTACAAAGGAGACATTAAATGCTGAATATTGGCACAATACTGCAGGACTATCAACCCTATATTGTCATCGCTATTGCCCTTACTATCATTGCCAGCTTCAAGAGTGAGGACTTCCGTAATTGGCTGATCCGTATCACCATATTCGGTATTATTCTTACCGCCTGCTATTTTGGGTTTCAGCAGATCAAGTATAGCTTTAAATCTGGTAAAGAGGTCAACCCTCTAAATAAAAAAACGCAGGCCGAAGAAAATGCCGGAATGAAGTATTACCGTGACCCCGGTAAGAACCTGCCAGACTAAGCGCAAAATGACGCTGCCATGACCTTTTAACCCGTGTAGCACACCTTTAACTCCTCATTGGCAAAGGATATACTGAGATTTGAATTCTCACATCCCCGGAACATTGGCTGACCCAAATAAAAAAGTTCCTGGGCAAGATTCAAGGTGTACTGACCCACCAACCGTTGGCGAATCTGCAAATCAAGCACCAGGATGGCCCTGATTTTATCGATGTAACCACCATCACCCCCTAACCCTTCCATAAAAGACCATAACTGCCGATATGAACACCGTTCTTCATGATCAATAATCTCAGGCAGGAGGGGGTTCTGCTCCCCTATCAAGTCAAACCTGGTTAAACACCCCGCAAAAATTACAGCCTCAATATCCTCTGTATCCCAGCACTTGAGCAGGCGGCATTCAGCAGGGCGATCCGCATGGATCTGACACCCTGATACTCCATCGTTTTTTTGATGAAACGGACACTCCCAGCTGGTTCCAGGCCCGACCAGTTTAAGCATCTCCACCTCTGCCGGTTCCACCTTGTCCTTTAAGGGGTTAAAGGACAATTCACCCTTGCGTATAACCCGCAAGTTATCCAGGGTAACTATATTTTTCTGCAAAAAGGACCGATCTTCGTGGTGCAGAACCGGCCCACCTTTTGCGCAACAGATCCCGCAGCGCTGACATTCCATCTTAATAAACCCGTTTATTTATCGTGCAAGCCCCCCCAACACCGCAAGGTATAAATGGTAGCACTCTTCTGACAGTCGAGAGAAAAAGCAATGCCTCTTGTTTTACTACGAAGCTTTAATCCTACAAACACTTATTTCAAAGCTTATTGGTTTCAGACTAAAAATGGCCCGAATGGCCACCATCAATCATCCTTGGTGGTATGACAGACAAAACAGCCGGAATTACTCGGCGATGAGGAATCATTGGCCTTCATGGCGCTGTAGTCCCACCTGAGCATGTCTGGATAATCTGTGGCATGGGCCGCATGACATGACAAACACATCACCACATCAGCCCCTGGGGTAACATTAGGGCTTGCTGAACTAGGCACCATAGTTCTGGCGATTGGCGAAGCCACATTATACGAGGTGTAGGAGTTATACTCTCCGGATGCGGGGATAGCGATATCGGTCGGGTGACGGATAAATGGAGAGGTAAAGGAACTACCAATACCATCGGAGGTCGATGTTTGTAGGGTATGAAAATTACCATGACAGGTGGCACAGAATTGACTCATGGTATTGTCCGGAGGCCCCACCCCAATTCCGCTTAGATGACAACTACTACTGGCCCCGCTACACCCAAGTTGAACCGGTGTAGCCTGACCAAAATATTCATTATGGCTCGCACTATTAACATTCTGCCACTTATCAGTTTGATTTTCATAACCCTTCACGCCACTAAGGAAACGATAGCTATTGGCAGGAGATGTGGCCACATCACATTGACCATCAACATTATTATGATGCGCCCCCGCCAGGGTTTCAACCCCTGAGATCGTAGGAGAGCTGGCGTATCGATAGCCATGACAGCCATTAGTCCCAGCACAGGTAAGATTAGTATCATTCACCGTCATTCCGTCATCATGGAAGGATTGAACAATCCCCCCCGGCGGGCCATAGAGCACATCATCCTGGTTGTTAAGTTCAACAATGTTATGCCCTTTTGAATCAGAGGCGCCACTGCCCTTGCTGCCAAGGATATATGCGAAATTTCCCCCGGCCAAGTCACCTGAGCCATCGGTATGGAGTACCTGTGGCACTGGTGTAGAGCCAATAACCTCTATTTTATTGGCAGTACCCATGGCATGACAGCCAATACAGGTGCCCCTGGTAAGGTACAAGTTCGCCGAACCGCCTGACTCCCCGCCAATTGTGGCCATGGGGGTACCATTTTGACTATTATGCATGGTATGACAATTAGCACATGGCCCCGTCATTCGCGCCTGTGCAGAGAAGAGGAAAGTAAAAGACAAGACGAATACTGCAATTGTAAAAAAAGAAAAACGCATCCATCCACCCCGCGGTAATTTTTACTCTCTTGTCAAATAAGACCAGTCAGCCATACTGTTTATCTTTAACTTCCAGGAGAGATCAAAATGTGGCATTATGCCACACCAAGCTAAACATAGACCAGATCCCCGAAAACAACAAGACATTCTGAGCATAAAAAAACGCTACAACGGTAAGTTGTAGCGTTTGCGGGGGGAATACTGGCGAGATTCACCAGCCCCCTTCAAGCAAAACACAGAAAAGATCTACGAATAAATCTTCTCCTCAGCAAGCATGGTGTCAATGAAATCAAGAAGGAAATCCCTTTGCATTTTAGTCGCATAACCGATGCAGGAACAGTGAAGATTGGCCTGATTACGCACCAAAAATTCTGCAATAAGCTTATTGCGGTTAAGTTCGATACCAAACATGAATGGGCCGCACTCTTCGTGGCCTTGTTGTTTCTCAGCAAGGAGGTCACCCGGCAACTGCAACCAGAATAGACCCTCCATAGCTCCCTCTTTGAGAGCTTTCTTCATGTATGTTTCAAGATTAGCACTCTCTTCGGCACTTAAATCATCAAGGAGAAATTGACGCATATAGTTCCTCATAATTCAGGAGTCAGGATATAAGCATTCGTAAAGGTGATCTCTCTACTGAATTCTCAAGCCTTGTTCCTGAATTCCACAAAAAAGGCTCTATACACAAATGCAATACCCAGCCTTTTCATAACATCTCAAATAACAATGATAAAGAAGTTAGCTATCCAAGTCCCGGACATCACGGCCTTCATACATATCTTCACCCAAACAGAAGCGTCTGATTGACTCTGCTGCTTCCTTGGCCTGATACACCGCCTTGGCTACCGTCTGTGGGCCAAGAACAGAGTCACCGGCAGAGAATATCCAATCCACATTGGTCTGAAAACTGGTCTTATCAACAACATAGGTTCCCCAACTGGTTAGCTTGAAATCGTGCCCCTTATCGGCTTCGTGATCGACATTCTGGGAGATTGCCGGGATAACACAATCGGCAGCAATAACAAAATTGGACCCCTCAATAACAACGGGACGGCGACGGCCTGAGTCATCTGGTGGGCCAAGTTCCATCTTCAAGCATTCAATACCAGTCATTCGGCCATCTTCACCTATAATCTTTACAGGAGCCGCCAAAAATTCAATTTTGACCCCCTCCTGCTGCAAATGATGGATCTCTTCGGTGGAGGCTGGCATCTCTTCAATAGTACGTCGATACAGGATAAAGACATTCTCAGAACCCTCGCGCAAAGCAACCCTGGCGCAATCAATGGCAACATTTCCACCACCAACCACCACGACATTATTGCCGATATCAACCTTGTTGCCAGACAAGACCGCGCGCAGGTAATCAACCCCATGGCGTACTCCGTCCATATCTTCACCATCGACACCAAGTTTACGACTGGTGTGGGCACCAATGCCAATAAAAACCGCATCAAAACCATGCTCGCCTTTAAGCTCATCAAGGGTAATATCCCTGCCAATCACCACATCGTGAACAATATTCACCCCACAACTCTTTAACACAGCAAATTCAGCATTGATAATATGTCGGGGCAAACGAAACGGCGGAATACCCACTTTCAGCATGCCACCAAAAACTGGCAGTGATTCATAAATCGTACATTCAATTCCGGCATGGGCCAGGTGAAAGGCTACGGTCATCCCAGCAGGGCCAGAACCAACTATGGCAACTTTTTTGCCAATGGGTAACGCACATTCTGCCCGCATATTTTTCTGGTGATAGACCATCCAGTCTGACATAAAGCGTTCAATCAGCCCGATAGCCACGGCCTTGCCTTTTTTCGCACGGATACACTTGCCCTCACATTGATTTTCATGGGGACATACCCTGGAACAGATAGCAGGAAGCGAAGAGGTCTCACGTACCTTCCAATACGCCTCTTCAAATTTCCCCTCGGCCACAAGACCAATAAAGGCAGGAATATCGTTGTTGATCGGGCAACCCTTACGACATCCAGGCTTCTTGCAATTCAAACAGCGCAATGCCTCTTTCTGCGCCATATCAAAGGTAAAACCCAAGGCAACCTCATCATAATTATCGACTCGAATTTCAGGTGATAATTCAGCACAAGTCTGCCGATCAATAGCCATTCTCTCTTTTGCTTTCATAAATACCTCAAGGTTCATCAATATAAAACGGACACTTGCTCCGTATAGATTCCTAGTAAATTACAGTGGTATATACACTACTTGAAAAAAGAATTCAGCTAGCAGAACTACCTATAAGCATTTTTCCCAACCAAGCTGATTTTTTAACAATTTACCTGAGCCAACTTGACAAAGAAAGCCCGTTCATCCATGCTAGATATGTACTTGAAATAAACAACAAATGATCAAGATTAAAGGTTAGGGCAAATCAATGAAAGCTGAGTTTATCAACCCCTTTTTACAGGCAACCAAAAACGTCCTGGAGACCATGTGCCAAACCCAGGTACAACCAAAAAAACCAATGCTTAAGGAAAACCGCAACACCTATGGTGATGTCTCTGGAATTATTGGTATGGCCAGTGATTCTATTTCCGGCTGCATGATTTTAAGTTTTAGCGATAACTGTATCATTAATGTCGTTGCCAATATGCTGATGGAAGATCCCAAGACGGCCATTGATAATGAGATTGTTGATGCCGTTGGCGAACTGACCAATATGATCTGCGGTGGCGCCAAAGCCTCCCTGGCCAAGCTCGATCATAAATTTGATCTGGCCACCCCCACCATGATAACCGGCAAAGGCGTTGAAATTGCCACCCTCTCCGATTCACCCACCATCGTCATCCCCTTTGAAACCAAGTATGGCGGCTTTGTAATTGAAGCCAACCTTCAGGATAAATAAAGGGTTAAGCTTGTCCTGTGTTAAACCTTAGTGCAATAGTAATTAGCATAAAAAAAGGCGACTCTCAAATGAGAGTCGCCTTTTTTATGATGCTAAGTACTAAACCAATCAAGAGGAAAGCTGACCGACCACTTTATTCCTAGCGAACTAGTAATAAAGTGCCGCAGGCTAAACCCCTAATTAGACTTCTGGGCTACAGAAACCCTGGCGATGGCGCGGTGTAATGCGGCCTCGGCCCGGACCATGTTGATCTTCTCGCCCTTTGCCTTTACTTCGGCAAGACGCTTTTCTGCTCTTTCTTTGGCCTTCAACGCGCGGTCAACATCAATATCAGTCCCCTTCTCGCAGGACTCAACGATAAAGGTAATCTTATTATCAGAGACCTCACAAAAACCGCCACTCACCATTAAAGCTGACTCAGAACCATCCTGTTTATAGGCCAGTTCACCAATTTTAATGGTTGAAAGAAAAGGAGCGTGATTGGCAAGAACACCGAATACACCGCCAAAGCCGGGAGCTGTAACGATATCAACCTGCTCGCGAACAACCGGACCTGCTGGTGTTACAACTTCAAGTTCAATTTGAGCCATACTTTCACCTCTTTATGTAGTTTCTGGTTCCTGGTTTCAAGTTAAAGGATCTATTCACGCAACCCTACTTGAAACAGGAAACTTGAAACCGTTTTAAGCCGCCTTCTCAGCAGCAGCTTTTTCGAGAGCTTCTTCGATGGAACCAACCATATAGAAGGCATTCTCAGAAAGCTCGTCATGCTTGCCGTCAAGAATTTCCTTGAAACCGCGAACCGTGTCAGCAACCTTAACGAATTTTCCGTCCATACCGGTGAAAACTTCAGCAACGGTAAAGGGTTGCGAGAGAAAACGCTGAACTTTACGAGCGCGACCAACAAGTTGCTGATCTTCCTCGGAAAGCTCGTCCATACCAAGAATAGCAATAATGTCTTGCAGCTCTTTATATTTCTGCAGGGAAACCTGAACACGACGAGCAGTATCATAATGCTCTTGACCAAGTACGTTTGGATCAAGGATACGGGAAGTAGAATCAAGTGGATCAACCGCTGGATAGATACCGAGCTCGGCAATCTGACGAGAAAGTACAACCGTACCGTCAAGGTGAGCAAAGGTGGTGGCAGGAGCAGGGTCAGTAAGATCATCCGCAGGTACATATACACACTGAACCGCGGTAATTGAACCTTTAGTGGTTGAAGTAATACGCTCTTGCAGACCACCGAGATCTGTTGCAAGAGTAGGCTGATAACCAACCGCAGAAGGAATACGACCAAGAAGGGCCGAAACCTCAGCACCAGCTTGGGTAAAGCGGAAGATGTTATCAACAAAGAACAACACGTCCTGACCTTCTTCGTCACGGAAATATTCCGCAGAGGAAAGACCGGTCAGAGCTACACGGGAACGAGCTCCTGGAGGCTCTGTCATCTGACCATAAACAAGAGAGGCCTTAGGCAGTACGCCGGACTCTTTCATTTCGTTGTACAGATCGTTTCCTTCACGAGTACGCTCACCTACACCACAGAATACGGAAATACCACCATGATGTTGGGCAATGTTGTTTACCATTTCCATCATGATTACGGTCTTACCACAACCAGCACCACCGAATAGCCCCATTTTACCACCAACTGGGAATGGAACAAGTAGATCGATTACCTTAATACCAGTCTCAAGCACGGTTACATCTGTGGATTGATCAACAAAGGCAGGAGCAGGTTTGTGAATGGAGGCAGTATTGGTCTTATCAATATCACCAAGACCATCAACGGGGCGACCAACAACGTTCATAATACGACCAAGTGTTGGCTTACCAACAGGGATGGTGATCGGCGCGCCAGTGTTCTTTACTTCCATACCACGAACAAGACCGTCAGTGGCATCCATAGCAACCGCACGAATTACGTTATCACCAAGGTGCTGAGCAACCTCAACAACCAGGTTATCAGGGGTATCATCAATACCAGGGTTACTGATAGTGAGTGCTGTCATAATATCTGGTAATTGGCCAGCAGGGAACTCAACGTCACATACTGGGCCTACAACAGAAATAACTTTTCCATTTTCTAAAGACATTTTTTATTTTCTCCTATTTACATTAGGTTTAAGATTTAAGGGTTTAAGGTCAAAGAGGTTACGCACTCAACGTTACCGATAAGGAAAGTCACCCCCTTACACCTTTCAACCTTAGACCTTTAGCCTAAATAATCATTTATCCTTTAAGCGCTTCCGCACCGCCGACAATATCCATCAAGTCACCAGTAATGGCAGCTTGACGAGCCTTATTAAAGATCGAGGTTAACTCGTCAACAATATCGGAACATGCATTCGTGGCATTATCCATTGCTGTCATCCGAGCAGCCTGCTCGGATGCTCCAACCTGTAACATGGAGTTATAAATCATAACGTTCATATACAGAGGAAGAAGCACTTCCATGATCTCTTCTTGACTTGGCTCATAAATATAATCACCACTTGCAGCCGCTACTTCGTCACCCGCCTCTTCCGTTGGTTTAACAGGAAGGAGGTGGATCGCGGTTGGAACCTGAACACCAACAGACTTAAAATGACCGTACATAATGGTCACTTCATCGGCTCCGCTCTCTTCAAAGTTGGCAGCGATGTCCTGGGCAATCTCACGGGCGTTGAACATCTGGAAATTTCCCATGATGTCAAGATGCTTCGTTCTTACCTTGCCGGTCTTTTTGAGGGCCTGGTTTCCCTTCTTACCAACACAAACCAGACTGACCTTGACTCCGGCAGCTTCATACTCAGCCATCTTCTTCTCAGCCATCTTGACGATATTGGCATTGAACGAGCCACAAAGACCACGATCAGAAGTCACAACAACGATCTCGGCAGTCTTGACGTCCCGGACTTCCATTAAAGGATAGTCGCCGGAAGCACCACTGAGACTGGCCATGGTATCGTTGAACTTACCGGCATAGGGATGGAAATCTTCCATCTTCTGCTGGGCTCCCCGAAGTTTGGCCGCCGAAACCATATTCATGGCCTTGGTGATCTGCGATGTCTTTTTAACACCGACTATTTTATCTGATACATCTTTTAAGCTAGGCATTGCCTACCCCCCTTAGTTGATCCCTTTGGAAGCCTTAAACGTCTCAGTGAAGGCTTTCAGTGTGGCATGGAGCTTCTCTTCCAATGCAGAATCAATCTCTTGTTTCTCATCCAAGGTATCAAAGATATCTGGCGCTGAAGAAGCGATATGGGTGTACATGTCCTGCTCGTAATCAGCAAGAGTATCAATAGGCAAGGTATCAAGGTAGCCTTTAGTACCAGCAAAGAGAATACAAATCTGCTTAGGCATTGGCAGTGGTTGATACTGAGGTTGCTTTAAGATCTCAACCAGACGCTCACCACGAGTAAGCTGTGCCTGAGTTGCGGCATCAAGATCGGAACCAAAACCAGCAAATGCGGCAAGCTCACGATACTGGGCAAGGTCAAGACGGAGTGTACCGGCAACCTGCTTCATCGCTTTACACTGAGCAGCACCACCAACTCGACTTACGGAGAGACCAACATTAATGGCTGGACGAACACCAGCAAAGAACAGAGAAGGCTCAAGGTAAACCTGACCGTCTGTAATGGAAATTACGTTGGTCGGAATAAAGGCAGATACGTCACCAGCTTGGGTCTCAATGATTGGCAGAGCCGTCATGGAGCCAGCACCAAGCTCGTCGGAAACCTTGGAAGAACGCTCAAGGAGACGGGAGTGGTTGAAGAAAATATCACCTGGATACGCTTCACGTCCTGGTGGACGACGAAGGAGAAGTGATAATTCACGATAAGCAACAGCCTGCTTGGAAAGATCATCATAAACGATGAGTGAATGCTGACCACGATCACGGTAATACTCACCCATGGAGGTTCCAGCAAATGCAGCAACATATTGCATTGGAGCAGGATCAGAGGCACAAGCTGCGACAACGGTGGTATATTCCATGGCGTTATTCTTACGAAGCGCCTCAACAATGAGTGCAACCGTAGATTTCTTCTGACCAACCGCTACATAGATGCAATGGACATCGGTATCACGCTGGGCGATAATCGCATCAACACAAACCGCTGTCTTACCAATCTGACGATCGCCAATAACAAGCTCACGTTGCCCACGACCAACAGGGGTCATGGCGTCAACCGCTTTGGAACCGGTGTAACAAGGCTCATGAACACCTTTACGGGCCATAACGCCTGGGGCAACAACTTCAATCTTTGCAAATTCTTTAGCATTGATTGGTCCTTGACCGTCGATTGGATTACCAACGCCATCAACAACACGGCCTTCCATCTCAGGCCCTACAGGAACCTCAGCAATCTTACCGGTACGTTTTACAACGTCGCCTTCGTTAATACCCTCTACAGAACCAAGTACAGCACAACCAACGTTGTCTGCTTCAAGGTTCAGTGCGAGTCCAAGTGTACCGTTAGGGAACTCAAGAAGCTCCATAGCCATACAATTTTCAACACCATGAATCCGGGCAATACCATCACCTACGGAGATTACGGTGCCAGTTTCAGAAAGGTCCGCCTTACTCTCGAAGTCCTTAATCTGTCCCTTAATAATTTGACTGATTTCTTCAGCTTTAATCTGCATCTCTTATTCACTCCCCTTAATGGACTCTTTTAACTGTTCCAGTTGCGTTTTAATACTGCCATCCAGGACTAAGTCACCAACCTTGGCAATCATGCCGCCAATGATTGACTCATCGACCTGTGTTGTCAGTGTAACCTGCTTCCCGGTAATTTTTTCTAGTGTTTCCTGAACCTTGGCCTGCATATCTGCAGAAAGCTCAGCGGCTGAGACAACGTTACCTTGAGCGGTATTGTTTTCTTCATCCACAAGTATCTGAAACATCTCAGCGATATCACCAAGGACATCGGCGCGACGTTTTTGAACGATAAGGTTCAGAAAGTTCCCCATGATGGTACTGACTCCAGCAGCCTTCACGACCTCAGCCATGATCGCTTCGCGAGCATCAGCAGGATATATTGGGTTTGACAGGGCATCATCCAGTTCAGGATTGTCCACCAAGAGGGTGGCAAATTCTGAAAGGGTTGTTGCATACTCATCAAGAGCATTTTCATCCTTACCAACAGCAAACAGGGCTTTCGCATAGCGCTTTGCAAGTAATGCGTTTTTCATTATGCAGCACCTCCAACCTTGGCAAGATAAGCACCAACCAGGTTGTCCTGGTCATCTGCTGTCAGATTTTTCTTAATGAGTTCCTCAGCCATAACTGCGGCCTGATCGGCAACCTCATTTTTAAGAGTCACTTTCGCTTCAGCGATGGCGTTTGCTACCGCCGACTCGGCCTGACGTTTGATCTGCTCAGCCGCGTCGTTGGCTTCGGCGATGATCCGCTTTTTCTCAACTTCGCCCTGGGCAACAGCCTTAGCCACCATCTCTTTTAACTCTTCATCAAGACCGTTCAGACGACCGGCATACTCTTGATACTGAGCTTCAGATTCGGCCCGCTGTGCTTCAAGTGCGTCAAACTCTTCCTTAATTCCTTCACGGCGTCCACGTAAGCCATCGACAATCGGCTTCTTCAAAAACTTGATGAGTATAATCAACAAAGCAGCGAAGTTCATGGCGCGCCAACCGAGGTCTTTCAGCTTCTCAGGTGTCACGGTACTAACAGCACCGTGTCCGCCACCATGGGCAGCCACCGCACCATGAGCATCAACAGCAGCTCCATGGGCACCAGCCATAGCATGTGGATTACCAGAGGCGTATGCCAAAGCAGCTACTCCCACAACTGCAGTGACCGCAAGAGCCGTAAGCCCAAGCTTTGACCAATTGACATCTTTCCTCATTAAACAGCCCTCCCCAGAATTTTACCGGCCATCTCACCTGCAAAGTCATCAATCTTACCGGTGAGCTCTTTCTGGGCAGCAGCAAATTCAGAAGCAACAGTTGCCATTTGATCGGCCTTGGCTGTATCAGCCTCAGCGCGAATCTCAGCAAGCTTCTCATTTCCGGCAGCCGTTGCAGAGGCACGGGCTCCATCGAACTCAGCTTTGGCGGTACGGCGAGCATCATTCATTTTATTATCAAACTCTTCTACCCGTAACTGGGCATTTTTCTTGTAGTTTTCAACATCTGTTGCAAGGCCGTCCAGCTTCTCCTTCCGCTCAATCAGAATCTTCCTGATCGGCCGATACAGAATCACGTTCAGCACCATCATCAAGATAAAGATATTGATAATCTGCATGGGCAATGTCATGTCAATAGTAATCATAGATCTCCCCTTCCTCCTGTTTCTTCTGCCACAGCCAAAGCCACCTATCTCTCCCTAAAGAGACACAAACAACCTGTGTGACGCAAATTTAAACCCGCGCTCCTCCTCTCCCCTGTAGGAAATTCAGATTCACAGACGTATATATTTTCTAGTTGCCAAGAATGAATGGCCCCTCATAAATAGCAGTTTCATTACACCACTATGAGTCCAGTGTCAACTTTTTTTACCTCAAACCTACCCCCGTAAAAACCTGCAAAACAGTATATCCCCCGCCATTTAGCCCCTTAAGATAAAAGTTAAACAGGCTCGATTTTACAGACAGTTCGTCCGTAAAATCACAACCAGCTACCCCATGTCTTCTAAGGTGCAGGATCCCTATCTTTTCGCTCATTTTTTTATTGTTTATGATCGAGGCTGAAAGTAGCTACCTGCCACTCTTGCAATTGCTCCGACAGTCGGCGCTGCGCTCCTGGCGCTGCTCTCTTTTTTGAGGTGTAAACGACCAGCTACCA
>JAJRUT010000069.1 GCA_024277655.1 Deltaproteobacteria bacterium
AAAAAATTATGTAAGGCTCTGCATGACGGCTGATGGCACTCTTATTTTGGGTATTGATCCCGGTTCCCGGATTACCGGTTATGGTCTTGTCCGTAAGGTAGATAACCAACTTATTTATGAGTCATGTGGTCTGATCAAGCCTGGGAAGGGTCTTGATTTTGCTGATAGACTCCATTTTATCTATACGGGTATGTGTGATGTGATTGGCAAGTACCGGCCGCAGGAGGTTGCCATCGAAGATGTCTTTGTGGCGATTAATCCCCGGTCGGCCTTAAAGCTTGGTCATGCCCGTGGGGTGCTTATGCTAGCTGGGCGGCATAATCGTCTGCCGGTGAGTGAATACTCTGCCAGGGCGGTGAAACAGGCCGTTGCTGGCTATGGAAATGCTGAGAAAACTCAGGTTCAGCAGGCAGTTCGGGCTATATTGAAGTTGTCTGGTACTCCCAGTGAAGACGCGGCGGATGGACTTGCCGTGGCCATTTGCCATGCCAGTCATTTGAATTTTTCTGATTATTTATAATTTTATTAACCCAGCGATAAACGTCTATGATTGCATCCCTACGTGGTATCCTTCAGTATAAAGGTGAAAACAGCATTGTTCTAGATGTGGGCGGTGTAGGTTATGAGGTATATGTCACGGTCGGCGGCGCCCTCGCCCTGCCTCCCTTAAATGGCGAGCTTTTCCTTTATACTTACAGTCACATCAAAGAGGACGGTTTTACCCTGTTTGGTTTTTTCTCCATGATCGAGAAGGAGACGTTCCAGACACTTTTACAGGTGTCGGGGATAGGTCCAAAGCTTGCCGTTGCCGTCCTTTCCGCCATGGAACCCTCCGCTTTTTCCCAAGCTATACTCGCCGATGATCTGACGGCGCTTACAAAAATATCTGGTGTTGGTAAAAAAACGGCAGAGCGCATGTGCCTTGAGTTAAAGGATAAGGTTGCGTTTATTCCCTCTGGTGGTCTTGCTGATCATCCGGCAGTGGCAACATCTGCCGATGATGATTTAAGTAATGATGGTGTTTCAGCCTTAATGAATCTTGGTTATTCTGAAATTAATGCCAAAGAGGCGGTCTCTCAGGTACTAAGTCGAAGTGATACCCCTGAGGGGTTGCAAGACCTGATTCGCCAGGCCCTACGTTCCCTTGCCTGATGGAGAAATGATGACCTTTGAAGAAGAGCATTTTACCAGTGAAGAGCGTCTGGTGACTACCCAGTCCGTTGATGGTAATGAGAGTTACTCTGAGTATAGTCTCCGGCCGAATTCTCTGGCTGAATATATTGGCCAACCACAACTCAAAGAAAATCTGGGAATCGCCATTGCTGCGGCAAAAAAACGGGGTGAACCCCTGGATCACCTCCTGTTTCATGGTTTTCCTGGTCTTGGCAAGACGACACTGGCGCTTATTATTGCCAGAGAGATGGGTGCAAATGTCAAGGTTACCTCAGGCCCGGTTATTGAGCGGCCCGGTGATCTAGCCGCTATTTTAACATCGCTTCAAGAAGGGGATGTTCTTTTTATTGATGAAATTCACCGTCTAAACCATGTCGTTGAAGAAATTCTTTATCCGGCAATGGAAGATTATCAGCTTGATCTTGTTATCGGTCAAGGGCCGGGAGCCAGATCTGTCAAGATGGATTTACCCCATTTTACCCTGGTTGGTGCCACCACAAGAACAGGTCTGTTGACACCGCCGCTCAGGGATCGCTTTGGCGTTATTTTACGTCTTGAGTTTTATGAACCAGAGGATCTTGTTGAAATTATTACCCGTTCTGCCAGGTTGCTTGATGTCCCTATGGATTCTGAGGGTGCCATGGAAATGGGACGGCGCAGTCGTGGTACGCCGCGTATTGCCAATCGTCTGCTTAAACGGGTTCGCGACTATGCTCAAGTTAGGGGGGATGGTATTATTTCCAAGGAAATAGCTGATAAGGCTCTGCTTATGCTGAAGGTTGATCACATTGGTCTGGACGAGATGGATCGGCGGATTTTACTTACCCTTATCGATAAATTTCAAGGTGGGCCAATCGGGCTTGATACCCTGGCGACGGCGGTGTGTGAAGAACGTTCCACCCTTGAAGATGTGTATGAACCCTATTTGATTCAATGCGGTTTTCTGTCGAGAACGCCACGGGGACGGGTGGCAACGCTGAATGCCTACACCCATTTTGGGCGTGGCGGTCAGTATCAACCTAGGTAACGGGATAGTCAAAGTTGGTTTAAAAATGGCCTGTGGTTTCCTTCTCGTAAGGTTGCATGGGCTTTTTTTTATGTTTTGTTGCCCCCTGTGTTAGATGAAGTACTGGTAGCCCTTGCACGATTTTTTTTAAGTGCATTTAAATTTCCATGGGTTCCACTGAAGAAATTATGGACGCTTGTGTTCTAAAATAAAGGTGTGATATTATGCATAATATGAAGCTCTCTCCCCCTGATATTGTCCGCATGAAGGGCAATGAAAAAATTACCATGCTCACCGCCTATGATGCAGCCTTTGGGCGGATGCTTGAGTCGGCTGGTGTGGACGTTCTTTTAGTGGGAGATTCCCTGGGAATGGTTGTCTTGGGTTATGAGTCAACGGTGCCGGTCACCATGGACGAGATGATTCATCATGCGTCCGCCGTTCGCAGGGGTGCCCCAAATACGCTTCTCATCGGTGATATGCCTTTTTTGTCTTACCAGATCTCCCCTGCTGATGCCATTCTTAATGCCGGAAGATTCTTTAAGGAAGCTGGATGTGACGCTGTAAAGCTTGAAGGGGGACTTGAGGTGTGTGGAGTTACTCGGGCCATTGTTGATGCCGGGATGCCAGTGGTTGGCCACATTGGTTTAACCCCGCAGACGGCAGGAAAACTTGGGGGATTAAAGGTTCAGGGCAAAGATGCCGAATCAGCTCGTAGGCTCCTTGTTGAAGCAAAGGGGCTTGAAGAGGCCGGGGCCTTTTGTCTGGTGCTTGAGTGTATACCGGATGGTGTTGCAAAACATATCACTGAGGCTATTGCCATTCCGACAATTGGTATTGGCGGGGGGGTACATTGTGATGGCCAGGTTCTTGTGACCCATGATTTGCTGGGGATGTTTGAGAAATTTATTCCCAGTTTTGTGAAGCAATATACAACACTTGCCCCGGATATTAAGAATGCGGTGGCAGATTTTGGTAAAGATGTAAAAGATGGGCTTTATCCTGATGAGGCCCATTCATTTTCAATGAAACTTGATCCGCAGGAGATATTTAAAGAGTAGTGTGGTGATTGCCTGGCGAGACTTTAACTATTTATCTGATCTACGCCTTCTGGCTCTTGTTTTATGCAACAATAAGGAATTAAAGAGGGCATTTTTATATGGATATAGCCACTGTTGTCGGCCTAGTGCTTGGTACAGTACTTCTGATTGTCTCCATTCTACTTGGTGGGTCGATTGTTTTATTTATCAATATTCCCTCGGTGATGATCGTCTTTGGTGGAACCCTTGCCACTCTGATGATTCGTTTTCCCTTAAACGATGTGATCAACGCCTCAAAAGTGGTGATGAACGCCTTTTTCACCAAGACCTCTAATCCTGCCGAAGTCATTCAGGAGATCGTCAATCTTGCCAACATTGCCCGGAAAAATGGTCTCATAGTTCTCGAGCAGCAACCCATTGAAGATGAGTTTCTTAAAAAGTCCATCATGTACTGTGTCGATGGTCATGAGGCTGATTTTATTGAGGAGGTGCTTAAGAAAGAGGTGAGTCTGACCGTGGAACGGCACGACTGTGGAAAGTCTATTTTCGGTTCCATGGGTGACGCAGCTCCGGCCTTTGGTATGATCGGAACCCTCGTTGGTTTGGTGCAGATGCTGGCAAATATGGACGATCCTGCTTCTATCGGTCCTTCCATGGCCGTTTGTTTGCTGACAACTCTCTATGGTGCTATCCTTGCCAACCTTATTTTTCTACCCATTGCCGATAAGCTTGCCCTGCGTAGTCAGGAGGAGGAGCGTAATCGCCGCCTTATTATTGAAGGGGTTCTTGGTATTTTAAAAGGTTTAAATCCCAGGGTTATGGAAGAATTCCTTGAAACTTTTCTGCCTCCTAGCCAGCGTGGGGCAGGTGAGGAAAAATAGGAGAGGTCATTATGGCAGATGAAGAACAAAAATGTCCGGAATGTCCACCAGGTGCCCCTCTATGGATGTGTACCTTTGCCGATCTTATGTCACTCCTCATGTGTTTCTTTGTTCTCTTACTCTCCTTTGCCACCATGGATGCGGCCAAATTTGCGGCGGCCACAGGTTCCATGAGTGACGCCTTTGGCGTGCAACGTGACTCTCCTGTTGATACGTCCATGAGCGGCTCTAAAATGATTTCGGCAAATTTTGAGTCCGTGCCACTGCTTGTCCAGGTGCAGATGGCCAAGGATTTTGCCGAGGAGACGGCAAGTGGTGAGATTGAAACAGAGTACTCATCTGATGGCTTAATTCTCAGAGTTAAGGGCAGTGTGGCCTTTGACTCAGGGCGGGCTGTGCTTAAAAAAGATTTTAAAAAACTACTGGATAAAATTGGCATAATTATTCAGAAAGGTGAGATGTTTGCTGAGGTAAGCGGTCATACTGACAACGTCCCTCTGCGCAAGGGGCGCAGTTCTTTTAAGTCAAACTGGAGTTTGTCGGCGGCCCGTGCCGTGGGTGTTGTTGAGTACTTCATTGCCAAGTTTGATATCCCACCAAGTCGTTTGGCAGCTGTTGGTTATGCCTATGGTCAGCCCGTCGCCACAAATAAAACGGCTGAAGGGAGGGCCCAGAACAGGAGAGTGGAGTTTAAAATTCGCCCCAGTGGCACTCAGGTTGTCTTTGAGGGTCTTGAGTTTGAGAAGGGGATTACTCGTCAAGATAAGGAGTCATAATGTCTAACTCAACAAAGAAAAGAGAGGAGCGCCGTTCCTCTGTGCGGGTTACCGGACGCAATCTATTTGATTTTAAGATCCTCAGTGCAGAGCAGTATGAGGTTCTTGCCGAAGATTTTGAGGCGGGCATTTCCCTTTACAACCAGCAACAGCTCATGGACATGCAGATGTTTGTTGGGGCGCAAAATGCCCTGACTAAAATTGCCGAAAAAGATGCTGATCTCGCTGAATTCTTACAGCATCTTGATATGAAAATGAATGTCCTTTTGCAAAAGGCGGATGGTAGTAAAAGTCCCATTGAAAACCTCAAATTGCGTGATCTTAATTTAAGTGGTGCAGGGATTGCGTTTATCTGTGATAAAAAAATTGCCGTGGAGACAAAGCTTGAAATGCGAATTGTCTTGTTGCCGACCTATGTTTTTGTTTATGTCGTTGGTCGGGTAACAGAGTGCGAAGATGATCGGCAGGAGAACGGCAAAACGTACTATAAATGGCGTGTTGCTTTTACTCTTATTATGGATGAAGATCGTGAAAAGTTAATTCAACATAATTTTCGCCAGCAGAGTTTGGCATTGCGTAATCGTCGCCAGCAAAGAGATGGCGATTGATCCTTTAAAATGAAGATGAGAACATGTGGTACAAGGTTTTATGAGAATTATTCAAGCAGATGAAATTACCCAGGTTGTCCGGGATGGCACTATGGCTGCCGGAACGGATCTTGAGCCGGATATTATGGACGCCCTTACCCGCGCTAGGGATACGGAAACGTCACCACTTTCAAAGAATGTTTTAAGTCTGCTCCTTAACAATGCCGTTATTGCTAAAACAGAAAAGATTCCTCTGTGTCAGGATACCGGTGTTGCCGTTGTTTTTGTGGAGATAGGTCAGGAGGTCTATGTGGATGGCAATCTGGAGAATGCCCTGCAAAAAGGTGTGGCTGAGGGGTATAAGGACGGGTATCTGCGTAAGTCGGTTTGTGACCCTATTACTCGCGTAAATACCGGAACCAACACCCCCGCTGTGATCCACTATGAGATTGTGGCCGGTGACGAGTTACGGATCTCTCTTCTGCCCAAGGGATGTGGCAGTGAGAACATGAGTGCGCTTACCATGCTGTCTCCCTCTGTTGGTATTCGGGGAATGGTTGATTTTGTAGTGGATAAGGTTGTTGAAGCTGGGCCTAATCCCTGTCCTCCTGTTACTGTTGGCGTTGGTATGGGTGGCAGTTTTGAAAAGGCGGCTATTCTTGCCAAGAAAAGTTTGTTGCGGCCCTTGGGGGAGCCACATTCACGTGAGGACATTCGCCAACTTGAAGAAGAGATCAAACAGGCCATAAATGAGCAGGGCATGGGGGTGCATGGTTTTGGTGGTAACCATACCAGCCTGGCTGTGCATATTGAGTCGTTTCCGTCCCATATTGCCAGTCTACCTGTGGCCGTCAATATTCAATGTCATGCCCATCGCTATAAAAAGATTATTCTCTAAAAGAGTCTGAGTAAAACTATGCCTGAAAGTACGTCACCATTATTTACAGATCTAAAGCCTGTCTCTCTGCCCCTGACGAAGGAGACTATCCTTTCCCTGCACGCGGGGGATCTGGTTGGCTTAAATGGCTATTTATATACAGGAAGGGATCAGACGCACCGCCGCTTTGAAGAGCTTTTAGATGCCGGTGAGTCTCTGCCTGTGGATCTTGCAGGTCAGCTTCTTTACTATGTTGGGCCAAGCCCGGCCCAGCCGGGACAGGTGATTGGTGCTGCCGGACCCACCACAAGTTACCGGATGGATAAGTATACCCCACGTCTTATGGATCTAGGTTTAACGGCCACCATGGGTAAGGGGATGCGGGGTAAGGAGGTGCGTGAGGCAATATCTCGGCATCAGGGCTTGTATTTGGTGGCCTTTGGTGGCGCCGGAGCCTATTTGTCTAAATGTATCATCCAGGCCGAGGTTGTTGCCTTTGCAGATGCCGGGCCGGAGGCGTTATTTCGCTTTAAGGTTGAAAATTTCCCGGCAGTTGTTATCAACGATGCCCATGGTAATGATTATTATGAAATGGTGAAAAATAAGCAGGCTTGAGTCAGCGGATACTATCTGAGTAAGATTCAAAAAAAGAGCTACTTCCCCATGGGGAGGTAGCTCTTTTTTTGTGATGGTTTAGACGATGATCCTGGCTTGGCGGGTTATTTTTGCGTAACCTGGGAGCCAAAAATAGCGGCCCCCTTGAGGATCATCAACGCCTGTTTAAGCTGGTTGTCTTGCTCAATTTGCTCTTTGATCTCGGCAAGCTTATCTTTGGCGGCATCCTCTTTGCTGGGCTCTTTTTGCACCTCTTTAGGGGAATCTCCCTCGCTTTTATTTTCAAAATGGTGAAGGAGGTCAGCCTCCTTGATGAATTTAGGTTTTTCCTTGCTCTTTTCTTTCCGGCGATCAAGTTCCTCTTTGCTGAGAAAAGTAGATGGAATAATGATGTCCGGGGTGATGCCCTTCGCCTGGATTGATCTACCACTAGGGGTATAGTATAGAGCTGTGGTTAAACGAACTCCCGCACCACTTGCCATGGGGTGAATGGTTTGTACTGAACCTTTGCCAAAGGTTTGGGCCCCAAGAATCAAGGCCCGCTTGTGGTCTTGCAGGGCTCCGGCCACAATCTCAGAGGCACTAGCACTTCCTTCATTAACAAGGACGACGATTGGGCAGTCATATTTAAGATAGTTTTTATGGGCCGAGAAGCTCAGGTTATTCTCTTTTTTCCGAGCCTTGGTGTAAACAATAAGTCCATCTTCAAGAAAGATGTCAGAGATTCGGACAGACTGTTCAAGAAGCCCACCTGGGTTATTTCTAAGGTCAAGAACCAAGCCTTCTAGAGGTTGTTCTTTTGATATCTTCTGCAATGCTTCCTTGAAATCGCGGGTGGTATTGGCCTGAAATGAACGAATGCGTAAATAACCATAGCCCGGTTCGAGAATTTTCGATTTTACACTGAGGAGTGGGATGTCAGCCCTGGTCAGGGTGAAATCTTTTAACTCTGTCCAACCCTCACGGTGAATGGAGATGGTTACATCGGTGCCCTTTGGGCCACGGAGCTTCTTCACAGCTCCCATAAGGGTAATGTTTTTTGTGGTTTCTCCTTCAATCTTGAGAATCTTGTCTCCCGCCTTGAGACCGCTTTTAAAGGCTGGGGTGTCATCGATGGGGCTTACCACGGTGAGAATTGAATCTTTCATGGTAATCTCAATACCAATGCCGGAAAAACTCCCTTGAGTCTCAATCTGTAACTCCTTGAAATCCTCAGGACTCATGTATGAGGAGTGAGGATCAAGGGAGCTGAGCATACCATTGATAGCCCCTTCTATAAGTTTCTTGGAATCAACCTCTTCCACATAATTTTGATCAATCATATGTAAAACAGCGGTAAAGGTCTCAAGCTGCTTGTAGGTGTCACGGGTTTTGGCAATAACGCAGGAGTCGTTGTCTATGAATTGTAAAGCAAGAAGGGGGAGTATTAGTACGGTAACGGCAATAAAGAGCCGTTTTTTTGTAAAAAATGCCGATTTCATGGGAATCCTTATACTGGAGAGTAGGGGGAGTAATTGTAAGGTCGCGATAAGTCCTTATTAACCTATTAAAAGTAACGAAACAAGAATATCTGCTATGTTACTGTTTTTGCCATTCTGCTTCAAGCTCTGGTGTGAAAATAATGTAATTTAGATCCAGCCAGTCAAGGGGGTTGAGGGGGGCTTCTCTTAACCTTATTTCAAAATGAAGATCTTGCTGGAGGGCTGATCTATGCCGAGAAATGAAACCGATCTCCTCTCCCTGATCAACGGTGTCACCCTTTTTCACCGTAATAGTGCTCACACTGCTGGTTAAGGTGTAATAGCCATCGGAGTGGCTGATAATAACGAGTTGCCCATATCCTTTGACAAAGCCGGTATGGACAACCTTACCCTTGAATACTGCTCTTATTTTGGCGTCAGAGCTGAGTTTGAAGTTGATACCAAAGTTGATAGGTTTGCCCGATGATGTATCATCGTTAAACAGCTTGGTGACAGCACCCATAACCGGTGGGGGCAATTGTTTTTGGTGGCCACCAATACCGCGTAACCATGCTGGTTTTCTTTTTTTATGGGGTTCGATGGGATAGGTGGCGATCATCCACTCTTCTTTATCCTGCTTGGCCTGCTTGGCCTGTTTCTCTAAAACTTCAATTTCAAGGATCAAGGCCTTTGCTGACTCTTCGAGTTGGCTGGCCGCCTCCTTGTAGAGTGATTTTTCAAGTTGTATTTGTTCAATAATCTCGTAGCGTGACTTTTTGGTGGCACTCAGGATGATCTGTTGCTGTTTTGTGTCTTCAAGGGCGATTTCCAGCCGTTTGGCCTCGGCAATATGGGCCTCGCGGGCCTGTTGTAACTCTGTGAGTTTGATTCTGAATGTGTTTATGAGTTCACGATCTTGCCTGAGCATGTATCTGTAATACTCATGAAAGTTGACCAGGTCTGGCAGGGAGGACGAGGTGAAGGTAATATTGAGTACGCCGATTTCACCCATACGGTAATAGGCCGCCAGCCGTTTTTGGGTTTGCAGGGCCAGGATCCGTTTTTCCGAATTAGTGGATTCCAGGATGGCTTTTTTCTCCAGGGTTTTAAGTTTTTGAACCTGCATCTCCTTATAGAGGTCAACGAGTTTTTCTGAATCAGCAATAATTCTTGTCTCAATATCGGTAAGTTCGTTGAGGAGTTTTTGTTCCTGCTTCTCGGTTTTTTCCAGTTTTTGCTCCTGTTTCGAGAGACCGCGATTCATTCTTTCAAGTTGGTATCTATGTTGATATAGATCCTCCTCGGCAATGCGTACGGCTTCTTCAAGATCAAGATCATCAACGAACTCTTCAGCATGGGCCATGGTTGTGCATAACAGGAGTATGCACAGCAGGCACGATAGGGCTGATTTAATAAATGAATTCATTCTTATAGTTTAAGATATTTACGGATGGAAATCATGCTACCACTTGTGCATAGCAGGAGAGACATGGACAGGATGATGAAAATAGTCGAGCCTGGAAGGAAGGAAAGTTCAAACAGATTCATAAACCCTGGCCCGGAAAAGCGAATTTTAATCCATTGATAGAGGAATGAGAGAGCAGTGACACCACTGAGCGCGCCCAAAAGTCCGAGCAAAAATCCTTCAATAATAACAGGGCCACGGATGTAGCTGTCGGTTGCGCCGAGAAAGCGCAGAATCTCCAGTTCTTCCTGGCGTGATTCAAGGGTGAGACGAATGGTGTGGGACACCATAAATACCGAGGTTAAAATGAGTAAGGCTCCAGTGAGGACAACGATAATACGCAACAGGCTAACAAAATAACCAAAGCGCTCTATCCACTCCTGGCCATACTGAACCTTGATGGCCCCCGGCAGACCACCAAGATAATCACTGAACTCTTTAATTCTGGCCAAGCTTTTTAAATTTCTGGTGGGGTAAATTTCCACAGAATAGGGGAGGAAGGACGGATCAAGTCCGGCAAGAACGTCACTATCATTGCCAAGCTGTTTTTTTAGCCTGGCAAAGGCATCCTCTCGGGAGACGAAAACGATATCTTCAACCTCTTCAAAGTTGGTTATTTTTTTTTGGAACTCCGTCCGGAAGTTCGTGGGTACCTCTGATTCAAGGTACACCACCAGTCGTAACTCATTACATAGTCGGCTGGCTGCCTTTTGCATATTGGTATAGACCAAAAAGAAAAAGGAGAAGATAAGAACCGAAAGCATGACAGTAAAAAGGGTCATGATCTGGGCGGTCCAGCCATGTTTGGCGTTTCGGGCAAGTTGGCCCATGACAAAGGAGATATATTGCATTGTATTTAACTGTTAAGTTTAGAAGTCGAGTTTGACTTTGAGTATTTCCTGGAGCTTGCCGTTTTCTATATTGATGATGCGGTGGTCGGTATCTCTATAAATGGTACTGTCGTGGGTGGCAATGAGCAGGGTGGTGCCGCTTTTATGCAGTTTATTTAAAAGTGTCATAACCTTGTCCGTGGATTCAGTGTCAAGGTTGCCGGTTGGCTCGTCGGCCAGGATGAGAGCGGGGCGGTTTGCACAGGCCCTAGCCAGACATACCCGTTGCTGCTCACCCCGTGAAAGTTTATTTGTGGCGATATGGATTTTATCAGAAAGGCCCAGGTCGTTTAAAAGTTCCATAACCCTTTTTTTGATTTTTGTTGGGTTCTCGTAGCGAACCTCCATGGCCAAGGCAATGTTTTGATATACGGTATGTTTAGACAGGAGTTTGAAATCCTGGTAGGCCACGCCAATTTGTTGACGCATTAACTGCAGGTCGATGGACGACAGTTGGCTGATGTCCTTTTGATCCTGCTCTATCAGGCCTTTTGTGGGATATTCAAGGAAACAGAGAAGCTTAAGTAAGGTGGTTTTTCCCGCGCCGCTTGCCCCGGTGAGAAAGACCATTTCTCCTCGACCTATTGTCAGTGAAATATCGTTTAAGGCCATGATATTTGGGGGGTAGACCTTGGATACCTTGACAATGTCAATAAGTGGAGGGGCAAGATGTGTGTTGTTCATAATATTTATAAAAAATAACTTTTAAATTTTTAGGCGCTATTGGCGAGTAACTACTTTATTTAACAGAGTTAAGTTGTATGTGTGACAAAAAAATGACGAATTGTCATATTTTGCGTATGGCAATTTCTGTTAAAAAAATTGACACCATGGTTCGGATTATTATATACCAAATTTTAGGAATAAAAGGAAATCATTGCGTTCTAGTGCCTGTTTTTTTCGCATAAACGTGGATAAGTGTCTTTATCTTACCTCTTTGGCAAAGGCAGAAAACTGACAGGAATGATGGCCTTTTATCTTCTGGGGGGCAGTAATTTTTCAAATGAAGCAGGCTTGATGGAATACTGTTAATTATAAAGCTGTTACGAGTGTGGTGCCCATGGCAAGTTCAAATGTTGCAGAAGTTATCCCTGTACAGGTTAGTAGACGTACGGAGCCAAGCCTTGTTGTACACCGGGAAATTATAGGTACGAGTCCTTCTATCTGTGAAGTCTTTTCTCTGATAGAGCGGGTCTGTGATACAGATTCTACTGTCCTTATTCAGGGCGAATCCGGAACGGGAAAGGAGCTTATTGCTCAAGCTCTGCATTATAGTGGTGATCGGGCAGAAAAGCCGTTTGTGCCGGTTAATTGTGGGGCTATTCCTGCGGAACTTCTTGAAAGTGAATTGTTTGGGCATGAAAAGGGAGCCTTTACTCACGCCATTAGAACGCGGATCGGCCGTTTTGAGCTGGCCGATGGGGGGACGGTTTTTCTTGATGAAATTGCTGAGATGAGCCCTGTCTTGCAGGTGAAATTACTTCGGGTTTTGCAGGAAAAAAAGTTTGAACGGGTGGGGGGAACTAGAACGATTAGTTCTGATTTCAGGGTCATCGCCGCCACCAATCAGGATTTGGAAGAGGCGGTGGCAAGTGGCAGGTTTCGTGAGGATTTATACTACCGTCTCACGGTGATCCCCATCGTCTCTCCGCCTCTGCGTAAACGGCGTGGTGATATTCCGCTTCTTTTTGATACTTTTTTTAAACGGTTTTGTTTGGCAAAAAAACGTGATCTGCGAGGGATAACTTCTGAGGCCATGGCCAGGCTGGAAAATTATGAGTGGCCGGGAAACGTGCGTGAACTGGAAAATATGGTTGAAAGGATGGTTATTTTGACCATGGGGGATGAGATTGGCCTCGAGGATCTTCCGCAACGGATTTATGGTGCCGAGCCCCGGGCTGAAACTCCAGCAATTACTGCGATTCCCGAGACAGGGTTTTGTTTAAGCAAGGTAATTGCCGAATATGAGAAAAAACTGATTATTCGCGCCTTGGAACAGACCGGTTGGGTGAAGAATCGCGCCGCAAAATTAATTCAGGTTAACCGCACCACCTTGCTTGAAAAAATGAAACGCCATGGTGTTTCCAAACCCGCATAGGTTCAGGTGGTTTTTACCGTTGAAGAATAAAAAAAAATATACTCTGCTCTTATGTTGTTTCTTTCTTGTAGCCTTGCTGTCTCCAGCCTGTGGGGCAGAACCAGAGCCTGTACTCTCTCCTGCCCTTCTTCTTAAACGCCAAAACAATTTATGGGATCAGGCCACGAGTTTTTACCGGCAGGGAGATGAGGCACAGGCCGCACTTTACTTTAAACATTACTGGAAGACATACCCCGAGACAGAGCGCGCTGAAGAGGCGTTGTGGCGGGCAGCCAGCTTGTATAGACGCGTTACTGGACGGCAAAACAATCCTGATTGGGTGCGGGTCAAGAATCTATACCGGGCCTATACCCTTGATTTTCCCAAGTCAACTAAATTGGCTGAGGCCTATTTTGAGGTCGCGGGTTCCTATTTTAATATGGGCTATTTTCGTGAGGCCTCTAATTATTATAGCCTGTTTCTCAAAGATTACCCGGATCACAATAAGCGCAATGAAGCGCTCTTTATGCGGGCCAGGTCCTATTTGAAGATTGGTAAATATAAGAGTGGCTGGCAGGATTATGATATCTTGAGGACCAGTGGCGTCAAGCATTATGAGTTACTAGGTGAGGCGGGTATCGGGCACATTCATTTTACCCAGGGCCGCTGGCATGATGCCCTCGGTATCTTTAAACGAATTCTGCGGATTAAACCCGGGTTCTACATTGATGACCCTGAGATCCTGCATGATATGGGGCTTGCCGCCATAGAGGTTGGCGATGTCCATGATGGTCAGGAGTTTTTACTTCATTATATCAATATTGTTGATCGGGCTACTCTGTCGCCAGAGGTCTATTTTGAACTTGGAGAATCATTTTTGGCCGATGGTCGTATTGAGGGAGCCCGTCTTTTTTATGAACGGGTTATTGATATTACTGACTCGGGCAAAAAAACGCATATTCTCAGTCAGTTTCGCCTTGCCCAGTATAAGGCGGCTCATTTGCAGAAACTGTCAAAAAAAGAACGCCAGGATATTTTACAGAAGAGGGGGGACGCTCCTTTTCAGGTTGTTCTTGATGAACTGTACACCGATGGGCGCGCCCAGGATTCTCGTTATGACCTATTCCACCGTTATAGCCAACGAGAGTCGTGGGAACTGGCCTATACCATGGGGAAAAGCTATTTGCGTTATGATGCTCCTACAGAAAAAAAAGAAGAGGTGGTGCAAAAGCTTGGGGATATCCTTATGGATCGTTTTCAAACCCTTGTGGCATCGGGGGATAAGCAGAATGTACGGGTACTCTATGCCGATGAATTTGCTGTTATCTCAAAGTATAAACAGGCAAAGCTGCTTATTTTGATAGGTAAGGTGTTTGAGGATGATGGTTTATACGATCAGGCCTCAGTGGTTTATTATAGGGCTTTGGCACTTGAACTCTCCGATATTGAGAAAAAAGATTTGTACTTTCGGCGGGCAAGGGTCTATTTGGCTAATGGTGATTTAGGTTCAGGTCAGCGTCTGTTGAAATATTTACGCCGGATTTATCAGGATAAGTCTGGAATTGGTGAGGTAAACATTTTAAGCGGGCAGTTGCGGGAGTTGCAGAAACGCCAGGAAGATGCGCTTGAATTTTACAAGATGGCTGTTGAGACTGGTGCTGAGACTGAAAATAGAGATAGGGCCGCAAGCAATTACCTCCGTCTTCTTTTTGAAGTGGGTGATGTGAGCAAGGTTTCTGGTCTGCTTGCAATGTTTCATGAAAAAGATTGGCTTGAACCAAATAAGTTACAATATTGGTACGGTAAATTGGGGAAATATCAGGAAGACCGTGGCCGGTTACGTCTGGCAAAGCAGACCTATAAGAGGGCGCTTAGTGACGGGATGCCCGAAAAATCCGTGGAGGCTCAGCCCATTCATCTCTATCTTGCTGAATTATTAATGGCCGATGGTTTGCAAAAGGAGGCCATGGATTACTACCGCAAGGCCGTGGCCGGGCAAGATGATACAATTAAACGGCTGGCGCAAACGAAGATGGATCAGGCAAAAATTCAGGCGACTGTGGCTGAGGTCGAGGCGATGTTGCAGTAGTTTTATTTTATTTCAAGCTGAACATTAACCCTAATACCTAGAAGAATAACGACATTGTCCACCGCACCTAAAATACTCATTGTAGATGATGATCAGACCGTTAGAATTAATCTGTTTGAGATGCTTAGTCGCAAACAATTTCATGTTATGGCTGCTGAAAATGTGACCATGGCCATGGAGATGGTTGGAGAATCTGCTCCGGATATCGTTCTTACCGACCTGAAAATGACTGATGGTACCGGTCTTGATCTTCTCAAAAAAATAAAATTCAAACTCCCGACGGTTCCCGTTATTTTATTGACAGGCCATGCCTCGGTGGATACCGCTGTTGAGGCCATGCGCCTTGGTGCCCACGATTACGTGCTGAAACCGGTGCAGTCGGACGCTGTTTTTGCCGTGGTGGAGCAGGCTCTCCAGTCGCGGAAAATAGGCAAGGTTTCCCGAACGTTGCGCGCTGCCCGGCAAAAATCCGGCATGAAGAAGGATAAGCCGATTATCGGAAATTCTGAAAGTCTGCGCAAGGTGATGATTAGGGCAAAAAAAGTTGCTTCAAGTAAGGCCACCATTTTGGTTTCGGGGGAGTCTGGTACGGGCAAGGAGGTGTTTGCCCGTTATATTCACTCTGAGAGTGATCGGGCAAATGGCCCTTTTGTGGCTTTAAATTGTGCGGCACTTCCGGAAGGTCTCCTTGAAAGTGAATTGTTTGGGCATGAAAAGGGGGCGTTTACTGGTGCTGTGTCTGCCAAAAAGGGGAAGTTTGAGTTGGCCTCCGGTGGCACGATTCTTCTTGATGAAATTGGTGAAGTCCCGCTTCACCTCCAGGCCAAACTGCTCCGGGTGTTACAGGAGGAGGAGGTGGATCGCCTTGGGGGGAGTGAGCCTGTCGTGGTTGATGTCCATGTGGTTGCCAGCACCAACCGAAATCTTAAGGATATGGTGGCGGAGGGTACTTTTCGGCAGGATTTGTTCTACCGGTTGAATGTAATTCCTCTACTGCTGCCACCCCTGCGTGAGCGAAAGAGCGATATCCCTGTTTTGGCGCAGTATTTTCTTGAAAAATTCTCCAGGATTTATGATCGGGAGCTTAAACCCTTTTCTGAGTCGGTACAGCGGGCATTTCTTGCCGATAACTGGACTGGTAATGTCAGGGAGATGGAAAACCTGGTGGAGCGTGCTGTTTTGCTCTGCCAGACCCCTAATTATCAGCTAGAGGATTTTTGGGATGATATCCCGGAAGAGTCCTCCGGAACAGATTCGGTTGTCAGTCCGCTGGTCTGGCATGCTTCTCCGGTTGCGGCACCAGCAGAAGATTCGCCTGTCAAAATTCATGCAGATGATGGTTCCTTGGTGTCTCTGAAGAATGTGGAGCGTCAAATGATCCTGCATGCCCTTGAAAAAACCGACAATAATCGAACCCATGCGGCAAAGATGCTGGGTATTTCGGTGCGTACCCTGCGCAATAAACTCCATGAGTATAGAAACTCAGGGTTGTTGGTGTAGTTTCATTTGTTCAATAAGTTCATAGTGTTAGTTGTATTGCGTCCCTCCTGTTGTTGGCGTTTATTCTAAAACAGCCCATTTTTTTTCTTCGTATGTATGCTGAGAGGCATAGTCTTTGCTATATTCCCCCTGTAGGTGAATTTTTCCCGTTGTTCATGTTACGCGGAAAGGTCTAGCAATGCTAATCTTTGTTTGTAGGGGGGGATATGCCCATAAATAAGTTGTATACCAACAGTATGGCGACCATTGAGAAGGCCCTTGCAGTTCGTTCCGAGCGTCAGGGGTTGATCCAGTCCAACATTGCCAATATGGAAACTCCGGGCTATATGAGCCAGGACTTTTCCTTTGCCAAGGTGATGGAATCTACAAATGGTAGCGGCACCTTGAGTCGGACAAATGCAAAACATATTAAACTAGATCCGGTGGAAATTGGTCGAAGCCGAGAGTTTTATAAAGAAAATCGTCCGGTTGACCTCGATGAGGAGATGATGAAGTTATCCGAGAACCAGCTTATGTATGAAATTGCCGCAAAGCTAATGGCTAAAAAGTTTGAAGGGCTGAAATATGCCATTGATGAGGCATCTAAGTAATGGATATTTCAACAGCGTTAAAAATTAGTGGATCAGGTCTTAAGGCCGAGCGGGCCAGGATGAATGTTACGGCGATGAATATCGCCAATATCAACACGACCCGCACCATGGAGGGTGGGCCTTATCGGGCGAAATCGGTTGTGTTTGGTGCAAAGCCGGTGACGTCCTTTAAAGATACACTGGATTCTAGCACCGCTAGGTTGCGTAAGGTTGAGGTGGTTGCTGTGGTGCAGGATAATAAACCTTTTAAAGAGGTCTACGACCCTTCCCATCCTGACGCCGATGACAATGGTATTGTCAGGATGCCCAATGTTGATATGGCTGAACAGATGGTTGATATGATTGCCGCAAAACGTGGCTATGAGGCGAATGTGGCCGCCATTGATGCGGTGAAAAGTATGGCCCTTAAGGCCCTTGATATCAGTAGATAATTTATTTGAACCTAAGGGGGGAAGGTGTAAGCCCTCTTTGCTGTAGTTGCAATGGCTAAAACAGGAACCCATAATGAAAACTCTGCCCTTAACCCAAGTGAATATTAAGCCTGTTCAACCATCGGCCAAGTCGAGCGTGGAACTTGCCACCAATGGTTTTGCCGATGTTCTGAAAAAATCACTGGACTCAGTGAATGAAGCCAAGGCTGTGGCCAGTGAAATGCAGACAGGCCTCGTTACCGGTGCCCATTCTAATATTCACGAGACCATGATTGCCATGGAAAAGGCAACAGTCTCCTTTCGTCTCCTGACCAAGGTGCAGCAAAAGGCGATTAAAGCCTATCAGGAAATAATGCGGATGCAGGTGTAGTTCTTTTATGTCTTAGGATCTGTTCTGGTGCGGTCGATAGTGGTTACGGGCCGTTTGGGACTCAGGTTGAAAAAACATTTTAACAATGGGCAAGGTTTATGGCTGGAGTTAAAGATATCGTTGAACAGGTTAAAACAATTGTTCAAAGTTTGAGTTTGGTACAGAAGGTTATTGCCGTAGCCGTTGTTGGGGTGGTTGTGATTGGCATGTTGAGCCTTACCCTTATGTCAAGTAAACCCGAAATGAAGGTGCTCTATGCCAATCTTGCTAGTGATGATGCCAGCAGAATCGTCGCTAAATTAAAAGAGCAGCGCATTCCTTACGAACTTGCGGCAAATGGTACAGCCATTATGGTGGGGGGCGGGAATGTCCATGAAATAAGGTTAACCATGGCTGGCGATGGTCTCCCCCGGGGAGGCGGTGTTGGTTTTGAGATCTTTGACAAGACCAATCTCGGGACCACCGATTTTGTCCAGCGTTTAAATTATGTTCGGGCCTTGCAGGGCGAACTTGCTCGAACTATCAGTAGTTTTGAAAAGATAAGGGCTGCCCGCGTGCACGTGGCGCAACCAAAAGATTCTGTTTTTGTCGAAGAATCCAAACCTCCCACAGCATCAATCAGTGTTACCCTTAATGGCCGAGGTAAGCTCAGTAAGAGTGAGATCCGCGCCATCATTAACCTTGTTGGTAGTGCGGTCACAGGGCTTACCGAAGAAAATATCACTCTTGTCGATACCGCAGGTCACCTTCTCTTTAGAAAGGAGGGTGATTCAGACTCAATGATGTCGGCCACTCAGCTTGATTATCAACGTAAAATTGAAACCACCATGCGCCGGAAACTTGAAACAATGTTTGAAGAAATTGTCGGAGTGCATAAAGTTATTGCTCGGGTGAATGCTGATGTTGACTTTAACCATGTGGATATTGCCGAGGAGGCCTTTGATCCTGAGGTACAGGTCGTGCGTTCGGAGCAAATTATGGCAGAGAGTGATGGCGCATTAGATCCCCAAGAGGGGATTCCCGGAGTGAAGGGCCAGCTTGCCACCTTTACCGATGCCGGTGAGGGCGGGGCTGGGGCTGGTAGTTTTAGTCGCAGGAATATCACTAAGAATTACGAGATTAGCCGAACCACCACCAGAACCAAAAAGGCGGTTGGGGTCATCAGGAAGATCTCTGTGGCCATCATGGTGGATGGAAACTATAAGAATGTTGACAAGGCTGGAGTGGTTACCAAAGAGTATGTACCACGTTCCGAGGCTGAGATTGCCGCATTTCTTACCATGGCCAGAAATGCCGTTGGTTTTGATGGTGATCGGGGGGACACAGTGGAGGTTAAATCTATGCCGTTCTATCTCTCCCAGTATATGGAGCCAAAGCAGGATATTTTTGAGAAATATAAGGGTCTTGTGGCTCAGATGGCCCTGCCCCTTGTTCTACTCATGGTGGCGGCTGGTTTTGTTATGTTTGTGGTAAAACCTTTTTTCCGCCTTATGACTCAACAGCAATTGGCCGCTCAGCGTGCTGCCGAGCAAGCCGAGAGGGAGTTGCACCCGGATGAGGTTGAGGATGAGGATTTTAGCCTGACACCACTTGGGATGAGTGATAAGGAGCGTATCTATAAATTGGCCCAGTCTGATCCAGACCGGGCTGCCGATCTGGTACGACGCTGGTTACGGGAGGAGGTGTAAGTTATGGCAGATCAAGGTAATCCCGATAGTCTCACTGGTCCTGAGAAGGCAGCTGTCTTTTTACTGATGCTAGGGGAGGACTACGCCTCCGATGTGTTTAAGCGCCTCGATGATGAAGAGATTCGTTCGGTTGGTCGGCAGATGGCCAAGATTGACCGGGTTGACAAGGACGATGTGGCTGCTCTGCTTGCCGAGTTTCAGGGGGACGCCGGTGGTGATGAGATCTTCCTTTCCGGTGATGATATGCTTGAGTCAGCCCTGCGCCGCGCCCTTACTGGTGAGAAGGCTGGCGAAATTCTTGATGATATCCGTTCTGACTGGCGTCTGACCCTGTTTCAAAAGGCTCGGAAACTTGAGCCTGAAATTTTGGTTAACTTCTTACGTAATGAGCATCCGCAAACTATTTCTCTGGTGCTGTCGGTACTTGAATCGACCCAGGCCGCAATTATTCTTGCGGATCTAAAAGAAGAAACCCAGGTGGAAGTGGTTATGCGTATGGCTGAGCTTGATAAGGTCAGTCCCGATGTCCTGGTTGAGGTTGACCGTGTATTGCAGGATGAACTCCTCTCTGTGGAAGGCATGGAAGGGCAGCGCCTTGGTGGTGTTGAGGCTGTGGCCGAGATTCTTAACAATGCCGATCGTGCCCTTGAAGCCCAGGTTCTTGAAGGAGTTGAGGAGCAGCGTGAAAGTTTGGCTGAAGAGATTCGTAGGCTGATGTTTGTCTTTGAAGATCTGATGACAGTTGATGACCGCGGTATCATGTCAATTCTCAAGGAAGTGTCAACTGATGACCTTAAACTTGCCTTGAAGACCGCCTCCGAGGATCTGCAGGATAAGGTTTTTGGTAATATGAGTCAGCGTGCTGTGGAGATGCTTAAAGAGGATATGGAAATTATGGGGCCGACACGACTAAAAGATGTCGAGGGCGCCCAACAGGCCATTATCAAGATTGCCAAGCGTCTGGAACAGGAAGGTAAGGTGCAACTATCCGCTGGTGGCGGAGGAGAGGACGAATTTGTCTAGTATTGTAGAGGTTAAACCTCCAAAAGATGATGATCGGCATTTTGTGTCTTTTGAAACCATGGTTGGTGCTGAGGAGGAAGCCGTGGTCCCAGCGCCCCTTAAGCTTGCCCAGGCAGAACTGGAAAGGGTGGAGGTCGAAACGGCCAAGCGCATAACCCAGGCAAAGTCTGAGGTTGAGCAGATTAAAAAGGAGGCGTATGACCTCGGTTTTGCCAAGGGGCAGGAGGAGGGATTAAAGGCTGGGCAGAGCTCCTTTGATGAAAAACTTGCAGGTCTTGCTGGACAGATCGGCAGCCTTGCCGGTGAGCTGGAGCGATTGCTACGGGACAATGAAGCCGAACTTTTATCTCTTATCCGTGCTATGGTGGAAAAACTGGTGAATCACGAGGTGTCAGTGAACCATAAGGTCATTGAGGGATGTTTGGCCAAGGCCATGACCTATGTGGTGGGCCAGTCCAAGGTGGTTGTTCATCTTAATCCGGAAGATTTTTTAACCATTAAGGAGGTGGTGATGGAAAACCCTCTTTTTCTTGATAGTTCCGGTAGGGTTGAACTCATGGAAGACTTGGCGGTGAGCCAGGGGGGGTGTTTGCTGGTTACGACCTTTGGTGAGATTGATGCTACCCTTGAAAATCGTAAGGCCAAGCTCGACCAGGCCGTGGAACAGGCATTTCTGGCGGCACTGTCCGAGGTGGGATAATAGCGTAAGGCGTATCCAACGTCCAGTTGTTGACTTAAAAGAAGGGCTGTTTTTCTATTTAGACAAGGTAGTTCCTTCGTTATGGCTCTTCAACCCTGAAGTTTGGCCGGGGTGTTGTAAAGTATATCTCCTGAAATTAGTCCGGGATTAATAAAAAAATGCTCAATCTTTCACGTTGTTTAGATATTGTCCAGCAAACTGATCTCATCGCCATTCGTGGCCGGGTGAGTCAGGTGATTGGTATGGTGATAGAGAGCGATGGTCCTGGTATTCCGGTGGGATCCATGTGTGAGGTGGATATCTACAAGGGGCAGGGGAGAATTCCGGCTGAGGTTGTAGGCTTTCGGGAGGGAAAGTCCCTGCTTATGCCCCTTGGCGAGATGCGTGGGGTCGAGCCTGGTGCCATTATTCGCTTGGTGGGCGGTCAGCCAACCGTTGCGGTGGGCAACGGTCTGCTTGGTAGGATTATTGATGGTCTGGGTAAGCCCATGGATGGTAAGGGGGCCATTATTAGTGAAGATCATTATCCCTTATATGCTGAACCTCTAAATCCCATGACGAGGGAGCGTATCACAGAACCGGTTGATGTTGGGGTGCGGGCCATAAATGGTTTGCTGACCCTGGGTAAAGGGCAACGCATTGGCATTATGGCGGGTTCCGGGGTTGGTAAGTCGACCCTGCTTGGCATGATAGCTAGGAATACCGCAGCTGATGTCTCGGTTATTGCCCTTATTGGTGAGCGGGGGCGTGAGCTTAAAGATTTTATCGAGCGGGATTTGGGGCCTGAGGGTCTTGCCCGTTCGGTAGTAATTGTCGCCACCTCCGATCAGGCTCCCCTTGTCCGGATGCGGGGCGCCTATCTTGCCATGGCTGTCTCTGAGTTTTTTAGGGATCAAAAACGAGATGTGATCCTGATGATGGACTCCGTCACCCGGTATGCCATGAGTGCCCGTGAGGTTGGCCTTGCCATTGGTGAACCGCCCACCTCAAGGGGCTATACCCCGTCAGTTTTCTCCCAACTGCCTAAACTGCTTGAGCGAGCTGGTACCTGTGAGGGCAAGGGATCGATTACCGGGATATATACAGTGCTTGTGGAGGGTGATGATATGAATGAACCCATCGGTGATGCCGTCCGTTCCATTGTTGATGGTCATGTGGTGCTCAGTCGCGATCTTGCCAACCGGGCCCATTATCCGGCCATCGAAATTCTCGGTTCTGTCTCGCGGTGTATGACTGATGTGGTGAGTGAGGAGCAGAAACAGAAGGCCCACGAGTTGCTCAGTCTGCTTGCCACTTACCGTAAATCAGAGGATTTGATTAATATTGGGGCCTATGCCGCCGGTTCCAATGGTGCTATCGACCGCGCCATTGCCCATATCGATGCCATTAACGGTTATTTATGTCAAGCTGTTGACGAAGACGCCGATTTTACATCCAGCGTAAACGATTTACTGGGTTTGTTATAAGAAGGTTTTTCTAAGGGTATCCACACCGAAATTTCCGGAATGGGGCTCCCTTGAGTAAACCTTGAGCCCTTTTAACGTACTGATCGGCATCGCTAAATTTTAACTATGTAACCCGGCAAAAAAAATGTTCACTTTCAGATTAGAGGCCGTGCGCACCATTCGCATGAATAATGAAGAGCAGGCCCTGATGCGACTTGGCCGTGAACAGACCATTTTGCAAAATCAGAAGATGCAATTGGCGGATTTTATCAAGGCGCGATCTGAGATGGTTGTAAGTTTGGCCACCAAGGAAAAAGAAAATGTCTCAGGGGCATTTATTCGTCTGTATACCGATGCAATTCGGGGTAAGGATCAGCAGATTGCGCTTTTAATGGCAGATATTGTAAGCCAGGAGGGTGTGGTGAAAAAAACTCGGTTTGAACTTAACGAAAAGATCAAGGAGCGAAAGGTTATAGATATTTTGTATGATCGTGATTATGCTACTTTTTTAGTTGAAGAACGCAAGCGTGAGCAGGATGAAAGTGACGAAATGGCAGTACTTCGCTATGGAGGGTCTGCATGAAGCAAAAGCAACGAGTATTCCCCCACTGGATAGCCTTGATACCTTTAGTTATGGTTCTCGGCTTATGGGGGCCCTGTGAGATTTGGGCGGGTAATAAGCCTGTCACCGTGACCTCTGAGGAGATGAAGTTTTCGCACTCTTTGCAAAGGCGGGAGCAGGTTGTTTTGCAAAGAGAACAGGAGCTGAAAATCCAGCAGGAACAGCTTGAGATTCTGCGAAAGGATATTGATAGTAAGCTTGTGAATATTACGGCATTACAAAAGGATATATCTGAAAAGCTTGCTGAACTTAAAGCGATTCAGGACGTGGAGTTTAAAAACCTTATCAAGATCTATTCCACCATGAGTGCGTCCAAGGTGTCTCCTCTTCTAAATGAAATGGATGATCGCAATGTGGCCCGGATTCTCAGGGCCATGAAAAACGATCTGGTGGCCAAAATCATCCCCAAACTTGAGCCACGTAAGGCGGTTCGGGTCAGTCGTATTCTGGGTAGGATTGACGAGACGCCGTAGGTGGGTACGGTGTCTGGTTTTCTTCTATTGTTTCAGGTAGCCGTGGGGCAATAGGCGAATGGAAAGAGAAATTGCTAGACTGAGAAAAAACATACTGTCCTCCTTGTACTAGGTTGATCCGTTTATGCGGAAATAAAGTAACGCCTTGAGGCGACCTCTATGTAAAAAAGGGCTACAAATTAGTTTCCAAACATCTCTGGGGTGCGTATCACGCCCACCACTTTGCCCTGCACCATTACTTCTTCAAAACCATAGGTCATGACGGAAAATTCATTATTTTCCGGATGAAGTTCTACGCAGGTATCTTTTAAATAAAACCGTTTTACCGTGGCCTCCTCGTCATGGATAAGGGCCACGATTATTTCGCCATTTCTAGCGAATTGTCTCGGTTCACAAATAACCAGATCTCCAGATAAAATCCCTGCGTCATGCATGGAGTCCCCTGTCACCCGCAGACTAAAGAGGTTGTCGCCCCGAAAATGATCGGGGTCAAGTTTAATGGTGCCGTCCCATTGTTGCTGGGCATAGAGGGGGAGTCCTGCGGCAACGTCTCCGATAATTGGTGTTTCACGCAATTGACCTGTTGCCTGGGGGGTAGCCCCTCTTTTCAGCACCCTGATGTCCCGGCTGTAATGTCCCTCACGAATCACATACCCCTTCTCGGTGAGGGTCTTAATCTGTTGGGCCACGGCAGCGTGACTGATACCTAGGTCACTGGCTGCTTGGCGCAGACTGGGGGCATGGCCATGCTCTGTGATTTCTTGTTCAAGGTAAGAAAGGCACCGTTGCTGTTTGGGGCTGAGTTCGTTCATTTTAGAGGTTTGTTGAGGTAATGCCCGGTTAAGAAATTGCACAGCCATAAAGCCGGAGACAAGCGTTGTTTATCTTCGCTGGTGGCATAAAAAGATCTTGATTTCGGAGTTTCATAGGTTCTCTTACCTCTAAGTTCACTACGTCAAAAAAATAAATCACGTGAATTTTCACTGATATAAGGTGAGTTTTTGACTGCGTTCACAAAGAAAATACTACGATTTTTTCTGGATGACGCTACGACAAACAACACTTTTCTCCTCAGCAGGTAAGCCACGACTCCGAGAGTCTAACCGGACACTGCTGGTTTGTTTAGGTCGTTTTTACAAATGTATACAAAACATTTACATTTGTAAAGTACAAAGATACATTTTGTTATGAACTCCGGAGAAGCGCAGGAGCTGCTTTGCTCATTATTTAGGGTGAGGGGTGAGGGGAAGAGGGGCACTCTATGGAAGTATGCCATAAAGTTTAAAACTTCTAATTTTAGTTAAGCATTAGGGACTAACAACGAAGTGAAGGAGGGTGTTTTATTCACATTCTAAAATTCTTGATTTTCATCTTCAACCTTGCAGTGAATAGATACGAAACATCTGAGATGTCTCTGTTGGGGAAATAATAGATTTAAAAAATCACGTGCCGTTTAGGTTGATACCATATTTCTTTATTTTGGTATAAAAGGCTGTTTTGCCAATTTTGAGCGCCTGGATTGCCAGGGAGGCATCGCCTCTGGTTTTATCGAGTGTGTACTCGATAAGATCTTTTTCTGTGTGGGCTATAGTGTCTTTGAGTGAATGGTTGGTAAGTTGCGCTGTTAAATCTTCAAAATAATCCTGGGTGTTATTTTCATGCCTGTAGTCATTGAACTTTATATTATCAACGTTGATCATCGAATCTTTTGCTGTGAGTACAGCACGATGAAGAACGTTTTTAAGTTCTCTGATATTCCCAGGCCAACGATGTTGAAGGAGCTTATCTATCAGTTCATTGGGGACAAAAGTAATGGTCTTGTCAAATCTTTTTCTAAAAAGAGTGATAAAATGAATGGTTAAGTGGAGTATATCCTCCTTGCGTTCTCGCAGAGGGGGAACATGAATATCTATCACGCTAAGGCGGTAGTATAAATCGAGACGAAACTCTTTGTTCTTTATGGCAAGGCGGAGGTCTTTATTTGTTGCAGCAATGATCCTGACATTGACCTTTATAGGGTGACTTCCACCGACTCTTTTTATTTCACCATTTTGGAGAACGCGCAGGATGGATGATTGCATTCTGGGGGTGATGTCACCTATCTCATCCAGAAAAATAGTGCCATTGTCAAAGGTTTCGAAATGACCTTTCTTTAGGGCGTTTGCTCCGGTAAAGGCGCCTTTTTCGTGACCAAATAGTTCACTCTCGAGGAGCTCATCAGTGAGGGAGCTGCAGTTGATGGCAAGAAACGGTTTGTTGGCCCTTTTGCTGTTTTTGTGCAGGAGTTCAGCTACGACTTCTTTTCCTGTTACTGATTCTCCCGTTATGAGGATGGTGGAGTCGGTTGGGCCTACTTGATGGATCATGGCACGGATGGCTTTGATCTCTTTGCATTTGCCGATCATACCATCGTGCTCTCGCATTTGGTTAAGCTTGTTTTTCAGGAGATTCATTTCCTCATTAAGCTGATCTCTTATCTGTTGGCTTTCCTGGAGCTCTTTGATTTTCTCGGTGAGAATTGTTTCAAGGTCAAAGTCGAACTGGGCAATTTCTTTTTCTATTGCAACTCTGCGAGTGATATCTCGCATGATGAGCATCATGAGGTGGTGACCTTCGTACCCTAAAAAAGGCATGTAGGTGTATTCGATGGTAAGATCTTTGATCGCAATGACAGTTGGAGTATCTTTGTGTTTATAATTGATGGTGAGGGTAAGGGGGCACTTTGAAGCGCAGTTATCGTTGGCGTTACACAGGTGGGTAGAGCATAATTCGCCATGGAGTGGCCCAAAGACTCGGAGGGCACTTTTGTTCATATGCTGGATAAGCCTATCCTCTGAAATGAGGAAAATCATTTCTGGCAGGATATCTAGGAGGGCTTTGTGGTTTGTTACAAGACGCTGGATTTCCTTATCTGAGTCTGTAATTACAGGTAATGTTATGGTCGTGTTTTGGGATGAGGTGGTTGCTCTGTTAAATATGTCTGCCAATCTCTGCAAGAAGCTCTGCGAGTGTTTTGGCTAAAAATCATGTGATGAGGATTAAGCTTAAGTAGCTTATGTGTAGTATTTTTCCTGGCCTTTAATTTTTTGCAGTCTTGATTCAACAATGTTTGCTTCAAAGGCGTTGAAGATGATACCTAAAATCTTGTTTTTGCCAATGGCTGTTGTTAATTCCCGCAATTGCTCCTGGTTAGAATAGCCCCAGCGGACGACAACAACAACGGCATCAACGTGCTTGGCAAGGAGAGTTGTTTCTGCGGCAAGCTGCATGGGAGGGCTATCAAGGAAGAGAATACGGTCATCGTATCGTTTACTTAACTCTTCAATAAGACTGGTCATTATACTCGTGTCCAGTATCTCAGAGGGGTTGGCTGGAGATGGTCCGCTCGGCAGTAGGGAAAGCTTTGCTTGCCCTGTCTTTTTGATCAGCTGTGAGAGGCTTGTACCTGAGTAGAGATAGTTAACCAAGCCAGTATCGTTTGTCATACCGAACATGGCTGCCAGGCTTGGCCGACGTAGGTCACTATCAACGAGAAGGGCATTTTTCTCAACCCCAAGAGCCGTTGATATGCCTAGATTGGCGCAGATAAAACTCTTCCCCTCGCCGGGGACGGCACTGGTAACAAGGACGCTACGGATTCTTTTATTGTCTGGTGAGTGGAGGATTTTATTGCGAACACGACGAATTTCTTCTGTAATGAGAGAGGGGTGTTAAGCGATTTTTCTAAGCCTTTCATCCCAGTAGTCAATGTGTCCGCCCTTGGTCTGTGGTAAGACGCCAGGGTCTATTGGAATTTTTTGTCGGGATACCTGTGAAGATGGGGCATCCAGCCCTCCCGTGGTGGGGGATTTGTGTTCTGAATTCAACTTGTCTTGTGGGACGATCTTGTCCATCGCCCGAGATATTGTACCCATGTGCCCCTCGCGTTACGTTTTTACTCCAGGCTATCTTGCCTGCTGCTATTTAGAAGTCAAGCTTACCAGGCCTATCGAAGGTCTATGTTATATGCTGACTGTGTCATGGCAGATGAAACCTAGGCTTCGAAAAGCCCCCCCCCTGCATACGGCTAATATGCTACGCGTCATCAGAAAACGCCTTTTGGGGTGCTTTTAATTCTCACCGCTCCTGGTACTCAAACAGATACCATCTGCCCAAGTATAGCATCATTAGAGCAAACTTATACGCTAAATCTAACGATTAGGCAATCTGTCATTGGCTACTTTCAAAAGTTTCTTTGGATGGCAAGGAAATAGATTGCGGCAATAATGATGGTGGTGAGACAAATTGTCGCGGCAATGAGTTTGCCGGATGAACGTTTTGTTTTAATCGGAGTCCGTGTTTTGGCTGCTTTTTTTTGGGGGGGGCTACCAGGATTTTGGCAGGTTTTGCTTTTTGTTCGCCGGGCAGGGCCAGGCTGTGGATGACCTGTTGTATTATTTTTGCGTCTATCTGGCGACGTGATTCTGAGAAGGTGTACAGCAGGGCCTGGTCGCATATACTGTTAATGAGGCGTGGGATGCCTTTAGTCTCGGTGTGGATAAGCTGTAATGCCACGGCTGTAAAGAGGTCTGATTGTCTAGAACCTGATTTTTGCAACCGGTAGGAAATATACTCAATTGTATTTCTCAGAGATAGAGGAGTCAGGTGAAAGCGGATACCAATGCGTTGGCGTAATGGCAATAGACGTTCGTCTGCCAGTCGTTCATTTAGCTCCGGTTGTCCCACAAGGAAAACAGACATAATCCCATAATCGAGGTACTCTTGGTTCGATAAAAGCCTTATTTCCTCGATGACATCAATGGGTAATACCTGTGCTTCATCAATAATAAGAATTAGTTGTTCGTTTTTTGTTCGGCACTCCTTTATAAAGGCTGCAAAATTTAGGAGAAATTTGGCCTTGTTTCCGTCAAATTCATCCAGGCCAAACTCATGGGCGATATGGTAATAGAAGTCGTTTATTGAGATTTTCGGGTTAGCAATAAAGCAGACACGAATATCGTGGCTAATCGAGTTGATCAGGATTTGCAGTAATGTTGTTTTTCCAGTGCCGGCATTCCCCGTCAGGAGGAGGAATCCCTTTTTGTCAGCTATACCGTACCGGAGTATGGCCAGCGCCTCCTGGTACATTTCGTTATTATAGACAATGGTGGGGTCGGGGCTGAGGTCAAAGGGTTTTCTTGTCAGGCCAAAGTAGCTTTCATACATAGTAAAATCGTTGCCGGGTGTTTAGGCTGGGTTTTATGAGTTATTTCTTCCTAAAGATGTGGGCCATGCCAGCGGTTCTGCTCAGATCTCTAAACTATGTCAATGGTGTCAACACGCTTAAATTATAATTAAGCCTTTGTTCCATAAATAAAGTGTTGCAAGGATTATGGATAGAGTGGCAATCCCCCCTGCAAGACTCCAAAAAAAAGATTTTATTTTGGCTGTTTTTTGTTCCCGATCGAGTTGGATCAGGGGGATGGAGCAGAGGACAGGAATTCCGAGCTGAGTCTCTATATCCATCGCATCCTTGTAGGATGGATCCAGTGCTTCAAGCAAGACAGCAAGACCACCGCCCAGGCCAGCTCCAGCTGCTAGTGCCGCCAGCATAATTTTCATAAATTTGGGGGTATGGGGCTTTTCCGGCAGATGGGCGGAGTCAATAATTTTAAATTGGCTGCCCTTTTGACGACGCTCAAGGCCTTCAATCCCCTCTGCCGCAAGGTTCTGGGTCACCAACTGCTGATAGTGATTGTTGAGCTGCTCGTAATCCCTGGTGAGTGAGGCCCATTCCGCCTCCCTTATGGGAGTTGCATTAATCCAGCTGGTATATTTTTCAATTTCGGCAATGATTTTAGGACGGTTTGCTTTTAGATTAGCGATATTATAGGAAACCTCTTTTAATTGTAAGGTGAGTTCCTGGAGTTGCCGTTCATTTCCCGATGTTTGGAGAGGCCTCGGTAGTGGGGTAGCTGGTTCTTCTTGCGGAGACTGTTTGGCGTGGGCCAGTAGCTCCTTATATCGTTGTTGTTGGGTTTCCAGTGTTTTCGTAAGTTTTTTAATTTCCGGATGGTTGTCAGTGTATTTTAGCCCAAGGTTTTCCAGGGCGGTTTTGGTGTCGTTCAACTCGGCTAGGGCCTGCATGGCGGAGCCATCTTTTGTCATGGGAAGTTGGGGCTGGATAATGGCATTCAGGTTGCCAATTTGCTCCTGGATAAGCAGTCGGGTCTGTTCCAGATCTCGTTGACCCTGGGCATTATTTTGTAACTGGGTCTGGAGAAAGTTGAGCCTGACCACGTTAAACTCAAGCTGCTGGGGCATTTCATTATAATGCTTTAATTTATAATCCCGCATGAGCTTTTCTTTTTTGTCAAGAGTGTCCTGCGCCATTTCAAGCTCGTCCTTGACATAGGCCGAGGTTTCAGAGGCCTTTTCATAGCGGAAGCGCAAATTTTCTTCAATAAAGCTAGCAGCCAAGGCATTGGTTACGAGAACAACCCGTCGTGGGTTGTTACCGATGAAGGAAACTGTGAAAACATTGCTCTTTTTTGATGTTTGAATCTCGATATCTTTACGCATGGCCTGGACAACATCTTCCATGGGTAGCATTTCCAGGCTTTCGCTATATAGGTTGTGCTGTTTTATGATGGTTTCTAGGTTAGAGCGACTGGTTACCTGTTGCCCTAGGGTGCTGACCATTTCATCAGTCTGGATTTTGCTGTTACGGGAGGGCTTCGAGGGGTTAATGGTCTGCTGGCGGTAAATGATAAGGGCGGTTGCCTTGTATTTCTTGGGCATTTCCAGATATACTGCAATTCCTGCCAGGAAAGAAATCATCAGGCAGATGACGATTAGTTCTTTCCGTCTTAACAGAAGGCTAATATATTTTTTAATTTGTTGACGTTGTTCTTGTTCCATATTTTTTTACTTTTCCTACCAACGCCAAAGATCATCAGCGGCAGATATTGTCAGGGTTATTTTGTTGTTGGTGGATTCATCAATTAGTAGGTTGTCAGAGTTTAGCAGAGTGTAGCGGTACTCAAGGTCAAGATCAAGCCATTTGTTCAAGGGGTATGATGTCTCTATTCCGCCGGTGTAAATGGAATAGGTACTCTTGCTTTTAAGATACCAGGACTGGGTTTTACCGTAGGATGTAAAGATGTTGGTTTTAAGTTTTTGGCTAAATTGATAATCAAAGGTTGTTTTAACAACCCATGCTTTTCTAAAAGGATCCCAAGTGCCGGTTGTTTTTAAATCAGAAACATTCGTTCGACCATTAAGGCTCAGTTTGCCATGCTGTACCAAGTGAGTCAGGGTCGCATCGATAATGTATCCACGTTCGTCAGCGCGGGATTTGCGTTCAAGCAGGAAGGGTTGGCCTGTAAAATTAAAACTGGTCCGTTGGTTAAAGGTATGGTCATAACCCATATCTAAGCGGTGTTCGGTTTGACTGGTTTGACTGCCGTCAAAGTCTACCTGTTTATTCCCGTATTCGACATAAAACTGGCGGGCATGATCGATGGTGTAGGTAGTTCTCAGGCTGGTGAGGTGGCTGCTACTATCGTTTGAAAGATCGCTCTTGATGCTGGAAAAATGATAGGCGAGAAGAAACTCAAACTCAGGAGAGAATATGTGTTGCAGGCTGATATAGGGGGAGTGGGTATTGTTTTGGCTCAGATAATCGGCATCACTGTGAGTTGTTCGGTAGGAGTAACCAAAGGAAATTAAATTATTGCGGTCATACTGATAGAAACCATCGAGGGTGGAAATGTTTGACCAGTATTGGTAACGCTCTGTTGACTGATTCATAATGCCGTCAACCTCAGATTGAATTTCCGGAGAGGCGGCGTCGTATCTGACCTGCAACTCTGTCTGGACAAAGGCGACCTGGGCCGGATTCATCGGGTCAAACTCACCATCTGGCCAGCTAACATCATAAAAAAGCAGATTGACAATGGCCACCTGTTGGGCCGGGTCAATACGGACGAAGTTCATGGACATGGAAGACGCTGTGGTCTCGGCTCCGGGGGCGCTAGCGTGGTTGAAGTTATTACTGAAGTTATAGCTTAACCGGTTTGAGGCTCGGTGGTTAAAGCTCAGGTCAACATCGTTGTACAGGGTATACGTGTTACGACGATGGTTGCGGATGTACTCTGGATTGTAGCTGATACTTAGCTGGTTGATATTACTGGTTGATGTGTAGATAATGGTTGGTGAAATAAAGGAGGCCCACTCCGAAGTCTCATCGGTGTTACTGTAGTAGACATTGGACTCATATGAGACACCGGCGTCTCCTAAAATACGGATATTGTCGATGGCTGCTGCTGTTGCCTGATGTGTCGAGCAAAGAAGGCAGGTAATGAGGCAAACTATAAAATAGGTGTGTTTCACGATAAGGGGATGGTCGTTGTGATTGGAAGAAGAAAACATCAAGGTATAATTATGGTGTCGCCTGGTTGCAGGAGCTGGTCCTGACTCAGGTCTCCCTTTTCGGCCAGGGCCTCGTAGTTGAAGCGGATAATTTTTTGGCTGTTGCCATAACGTCTGACGATCTTGATTTCATCCTTCTTTGCCCATTGCCCGAACCCGCCGCATTTGGCAAGGGCCTGGAGGGCGGTGATGGGCTGATCCATTTGGTATTCGCCGGAGTTAAGTACCTGGCCGATAACATAATAACGTCTGCTACGGCTTTCGATAAGGATTATGGAAACGGTGGGGGCGGTGACAACGGATTTAAATTTTTCTTCGAGATGTTGCGTAAGGCCGCTGATGGTTTTGCCTTTAACCGCAATATCTCCAAGCAGGGGGACGGATATTCGGCCATCGATGCGGACGGCGTACGTCTTGGACAGATCTTCTTCTTTCCATACCGATATTTCCAGGATATCTCCTGTGCCGATGGTGTATTCCTGGTCGAGATTGGACTGTGGTTTATCATCTTTACCTTGTCTAGCGTGGCAGGTCGGAACAATAAATATGGCAATGGCGACAAAAAACAATGTAAATATGATGTTGTTGGTATTTCTTCTTGCGAACATCGATCTATCACCTTATGTCTGGGGGGATCTTGAAAAACTATATTCAAGGTCTACGCGATCTGTTTGAGTACAAGGAACGGCAAAGAGAAAAAAGCACCCCAAGGGTATTTTCTTCAAGGCACGCAGTATATATGGTAGACCCTCGACCTCGGAGGTAAGCTTGACTCCGAAGTAGCAGTCTTGAAGGTAGCCTAGATTTATTTCCTATTGTTTTCCTTGGGGCATTCTCGCTGAGGAAACGGTGCTTGTTGCGAAAACAATAGCCCGAGGGAAACTCTGAGAATAAATAAGCTTACTAATGAGTGGATCCTTATCTACTTACCGAATAAATATGATTTAAGCAAACAAAAGAACCTGGTAAATATGAATAAAGTCTATGTCTTTGCTGATATTCACGGATGTTCCCATGAGCTTGCTGTGTTGCTTGAGCAGGTTCGGCCTGACGAGGAGTCTGATACCCTTGTTTTTCTGGGGGATTATATTAATCGTGGCCCAAATTCAAAAAAAGTGGTCGATATTCTGATTGACCTAAAGCGACGTTTCCGGCATCTGATTACGCTTATAGGTAACCACGAACAAATTATTTTGCACTATTTGCGTGGAGAGAAAAAAGATTTTTTTCTGAGGATGGGAGGGGAGGCAACTCTGAAGAGTTATGGATTGTCCGAACCGTGGCCCGAGTCGTTAGCTGGTCTTCTGCCAGAGTCCCATGAACTTTTTTTTAATGACCTTGTGTCCTACTGGGAGGATGAGACCCATATATTTGTCCATGCCGGCCTGCAACCCGGTGTTCATGTGTCTCAGCAATCATCTGACTGGTTGTTTTGGGCCAGGGACGAATTTGTTAACCTTAAACATAAGTTTCCCAAAAAGATAATCTATGGACACACTCCCTTTAAAGATCCCAAGGTTGATCCAAATAAAATAGGGATTGATACCGGCGCGGTCTATGGTGGATATTTAACCTGTCTCGTCGTGCCGGGGGAGATCTTTTTCCGGAGTAAGGGGTAGATTATTTGTAATTCTTGCCGATCCAGTTTTGGTAACTGCCATCCATTATCCTGCGCCACCATTTTTCATTAGAGAGATACCAGTCAAGGGTTTTGCGGATTCCTGTTTCAAATGATTCGACTGGGTTGTAGCCAAGCTCAGTCATGATCTTGTGAGCGTTGATGGCGTAGCGCCGATCGTGGCCTAAACGGTCATCCACATGGGTGATGAGTGATGACGCTTTTTTACCGCTGTTTTGTGGTGCTTTGGCGAAGCGTGAACTCATTGTTGTGTCGTGAGCGAATTTTTCATCGAGAAGGGTGCAGATCAGCCCAACAATATCAATATTGGTCCATTCATTATTGCCGCCGATGTTATAAGTGTTGTCTGTCTTACCCTCCCTGATAATAAGATCAATGCCGCGATTATGGTCATCCACATAGAGCCAGTCGCGGATCTGTTTACCGTCGCCGTAAATGGGTAGTGGTTTGCTGTCCAGGATATTGGCTATTACCAGCGGAATGAGTTTTTCCGGGAATTGGTAGGGGCCATAGTTGTTTGAGCAGTTGCTGATGGTTGTGTTCAGCCCATAGGTGTGGTGGTAACTGCGGACGATATGGTCGGAGGATGCCTTGCTGGCAGCGTAGGGTGAGTTCGGTAGGTATCGGTGTTGTTCGGTGAAGGCCGGTTCGTCGGCAGTCAGGGTGCCGTACACCTCATCGGTTGACACATGGTGGAAGCGGTGGTCGTTTACACCTCCGTCAAGCCAGATCTTTTTTGCGGCTTTCAGGAGGGAGTGGCTGCCTTCGATATTGGTTTTTAAAAAAGCATCAGGCCCATGAATGGAACGGTCGACGTGGGATTCTGCGGCAAAATGGACGATGGTGTTGATTTCTTCATCCACCAGAAGTTGTTCGATAAGTGGTGTGTCGAGGATGTCGCCGTGGACAAAGCGAAATTGCGGACTGGTAGCAACCGGGTCGAGGTTCTCCCGGTTACCGGCGTAGGTCAGAGCGTCCAAGGCAATGATCTTTTCATTTGGATAGGTACCAAGCCAGTAATGAACAAAGTTGCTGCCGATAAAACCAGCCGCGCCGGTCACAAGAATGTTGGTTGGGGTATGGGTCATTGTTGTTGCCACTCCTGTAAGGTGTCTTGCAGGCCGATGCGCCAATCGGCCTGGTCGATTTTTAGATGTTGTTTGATTTTAGTACAGTCAAGAACCGAATTTTGCGGTCGGACGGCTGGGGTGGGGTAGTCGGCGGTGGTGATGGGGATGAGGTTTGGAGCATGATCTAAAATTCCGCAGTTCAGCGCTTCTGTAAATATTGTCTGGGCAAATTCATACCAGTTAACCGGTGGAGAGCCACTGTAATGATAAGTTCCCCAATTCAGTTCTTCCCCGCTGGCGTAGCGGGCGGCAAGGTTCAGTAGGGTGGTGGCAATATCCCCAGCCCAGGTCGGGCCGCCGGATTGATCGCCAACAATGCGTAACTCCTCATGTTCCCTGCTGAGGCGAAGCATGGTACGGACAAAGTTGTTACCACAGGCTCCAAACACCCAGGCCACTCGGAGGATGATATGCTCATCTAGATTTTGGGCTACAGACAGGTCGCCGGCAAGCTTACTTTCGCCATAAATCCCCTGTGGGTTCGGGATGTCCTCCTCGGTGTAGGGCAACTCCTTTTTGCCGTCAAAGACATAGTCCGTTGAGATGTGGAATAGGGGAATGTTGTGTGTGGCACAGGCTATAGCTAGGTTTTTAGCCCCCCGGTGATTGATGGCAAAGGCCATGGCCTGCTCGGTTTCGGCCTTGTCCACAGCAGTGTAGGCAGCACTGTTGATTACAAGATCCGGGGAATGGTGGTGAAGTATTGCTGTAACCGAGGTTTCAACGGTGATGTCAAGTTTTGCGTGGGGTGCTGGTATCATTTGCAGTCCCAGCTCTACCCCTTTGCGGATGAGTTCTGAACCCACCTGGCCTGTTGCGCCGGTAACAAGAATTTTCATGTTGTTGTGTTGAGGTAGGGTGGCAGATTGGTTTGTTTGTAGAGCGGAGGGTTTGCCTGATCCTTATCGGACAAGCGGACATCTGTAATTGGCCATTTTATGCCAATCTCTGGGTCATTCCACTGGATGCCCTGTTCCGACTCTGGGTGGTAATAATCGCTGCACTTATAGATAAAATCGGCAATATCGGATAGAACCACAAAACCGTGGGCAAAGCCTGGCGGAATATACATCATGTGCATATTTTCTTCGTTAAGAACGGCTCCGAACCATTGGCCAAAACTGGCAGAGCCCGCACGGACATCAACCGCTACATCGAAAATCTCACCCCGGGTAACTCGCACAAGCTTGCCCTGGGGCTGTGTGAGCTGATAATGCAGGCCACGCAGAACCCCTCTTGTCGAGCGAGAGTGGTTATCCTGAATAAAATTAACTGTAATTCCGGCTTGATGTAGGAGGTCGGCGCGGAAGGTCTCCAGGAAAAAACCACGCTGATCACCAAACACTTTGGGTTTAAGCAGGAAAACGCCGGGTAGGGGTGTTTGCTCAATCTCCATTATAATACTCCTTGATGCGCCACATTCAGCAGATATTTGCCATAGCCACTTTTAACCAGTGGTGTGGCCAGTTTTTCCAGCTGTTCCGCATCAATAAAACCCATATGGTAGGCAATCTCTTCGGGGCAGGATATTTTTAAGCCCTGACGTTCTTCAATAACCTTGATAAAGCTTCCGGCCGATAGCAAAGAATCGTGGGTGCCGGTGTCAAGCCAGGCGTAGCCACGGCCCATGAGTTCTACCTTGAGTTTGCCCCGCTCTAGGTACACCTTGTTAATATCGGTTATTTCAAGCTCGCCCCTGGCTGAAGGCTTGATGGCTTTGGCGATGTCAATAACCTCATTGTCATAAAAATAGAGGCCGGTGACGGCGTAATTGCTCTTTGGCGTCTCAGGTTTTTCCTCCAAATCAACGGCGTGACCATCCTTGTCAAAGGTAACCACCCCGTAGCGTTCAGGATCCTTGACATAATAACCAAAGACCGTGGCACCGGCCTTCTGGTTTGAGGCGTGATGCAGGAGTTTGTCCATGCCATGGCCATAAAAGATATTATCGCCAAGCACCAGACTGACATCGTTATTGCCGACAAACTCCTCACCAATGGTAAAGGCCTGGGCCAGTCCTTTTGGCTCTGGTTGCACGGCGTAGCTGAAATTCATGCCCCACCGCGCACCATCACCCAGGAGGTTGATAAACTGCTGTTGGTCATGGGGGGTGGTGATAATAAGGATATCGTGGATGTCAGCCAGCATCAGCACCGACAGCGGATAGTAGATCATCGGTTTGTCGTAGACCGGCATGAGTTGTTTGCTTACTGAATGGGTAAGGGGATGCAGTCGTGTACCTGACCCACCCGCAAGTATAATTCCTTTACGCATAATTGTTCCTTATTTTTTTAGCCGCAGTAGGGTTTGAGGACCCGGAATTGCTGGAGTTGTTGCGGTTATCACAGTCTGGTGCTTTCTAACGTGTTTGTTGGGTGAAGTCAAGGAGGGTTATATGGGATGAAATCCGCCAAAATTTTCGTTGGGTTGTTGCTGTATATGGGCTATATAACAAGTTCTCTTAAAATCAAAAGTGTGTGAGGCTGAAAGAATACAAGTGAAAAAAATACTCATAACAGGTGGGGCCGGTTTTATCGGCTATTTTTTATCCCAGGAGTTACTGCGTTTGGGCTTTCAGGTGGTGGGTATTGATAACCTGAACGACTATTATGATCCCGGCCTAAAGCAATCGCGCCTTGAACTTCTTGCCGGGCATAAGGGGTATGAGTTCGTCAAGCTTGATCTTGCCGACCGCAAGGGGATGCCTGAACTTTTTGCAAGGCATCAATTTGATGGGGTGGTGAACCTGGCGGCTCAGGCTGGGGTGCGCTACTCCCTTGAGAATCCCTTGGCTTATGCTGACTCCAACCTGATTGGTTTTGTTAATGTGTTGGAAGGATGTCGGCATACCGGGGTGGAGCATCTGGTCTTTGCCTCATCAAGTTCGGTGTATGGCGGTAACACCAGTATGCCATTTTCGGTGCATGATAATGTTAATCATCCAGTGTCGCTCTATGCCGCCACCAAGAAGGCCAATGAGCTTATGGCCCATTCCTACAGCCATCTCTACGGAGTGCCCTGCACCGGATTACGGTTCTTCACGGTCTATGGCCCCATGGGACGTCCTGATATGGCCTACTTCCTCTTCACCAAAGCGATTTTAGCTGGAGAGCCGATCAACGTCTTTAATAATGGCAAGATGCAGCGTGATTTTACATATATTGATGATATTGTTGAAGGAGTGGTGCGTATTCTCGGTAAACCACCTGTGCCAAACCCTGATTTTGACAAGTCAAGTCCCGACTCGGCCACCTCGTGGGCGCCGTATCATATCTATAATATAGGCAATAATAATGTTGAAACCCTGATGCATTTTATCGAGGTTCTCGAAGATTGTCTGGGCCAAAAAGCGCTGAAAAATTACCTACCCATGCAGGATGGTGATGTGACCGCAACCTACGCCAATGTTGAGGAGCTGGTTCGTGATTTTGATTTTAAACCATCCACATCCATTGAGGTTGGTCTTGAAAATTTTGTGAAGTGGTATCGAAGTTATTATAGCTAAAAAGGTTGAATGTCTAAGGAGTAAGGAGAGAACCTGTGTTTGTATATCCCTTTTTCTTGCCCCTTTTAAGACCTAAACTTTAATCCTTAAACCTTAATCCTTATTAAATACAATTATGAAAATTACAATTATTGGCACCGGTTACGTCGGTCTTGTTACGGGTGCATGTCTTGCTGAATTTGGGCATCAGATTACCTGTATGGATAAGGATGAGAGCAAGATCAGCTCCCTTTTAAATGGTGAAATCCCCATCTATGAACCTGGTCTTGCCGATCTTGTCCAAAAAAATGTCCAAGAGGGGCGTTTGGCCTTTACCACCAATCTTGAGGATAGCGTGGGTGGGGCGGCAGCAGTTTTTATTGCGGTGGGAACGCCATCATCGCGGCGCGGTGATGGCTACGCCGATTTAACCTATATTTATGCGGCGGCCAAGGAGCTGGCTCTGCACCTGAAAGGTTACACCATTGTTATCGACAAGAGTACCGTGCCGGTGGGTACTGCCCGGCAGGTGGCGCGTCTTATTCGTGAAGCCAATCCAGAGGCGGATTTTGATATGGTCTCAAACCCAGAGTTTTTGCGGGAGGGTGCCGCCATTGCTGATTTTCAGCGTCCTGATCGGGTTGTGGTGGGGGCGGAGTCAGAAAAGGCACAGGGGGTGATGAAGGAGATCTACGATCCGCTCTATCTCCTGTCGACTCCTTTTGTTTTTACCGATCTGGAATCGGCTGAACTGATTAAATACGCCTCCAACGCCTTTCTCTCCATCAAAATATCATTTATCAACGAGATGGCCAATCTCTGCGAGCAGGTGGGCGCTGATGTGGTTGACCTGGCAAAGGGCATTGGTCTTGATGGTCGGATTGGGGCAAAATTCCTCCATCCTGGCCCCGGTTTTGGTGGCTCCTGCTTTCCAAAGGATACTGTGGCTCTTCTGCGGATTGCCCAGGAAAATGGTGTGTCGGCCCGTTCCGTTGAGGCTGCGGTAGAAATTAATGCGGCCCAGAAAGCGGGGATGGTGAAAAAAATAAGAGATGTTTTAGGTGGTGATCTTGCTGGCAAAACCATTGGTGTTCTTGGTCTTACCTTTAAGCCCGAAACCGATGATCTGCGCGATTCTCCCTCTCTGTCTATTCTACCACCTCTGCACGAAAAAGGGGCTACCATTCAAGTCCATGACCCCCAGGGCATGGATGAGGCCAGTAAAATATTCCCAGAGTTTAACTATGTCGGCAACAGTTACGAGGCCGCCACCGGAGCCGATGTGCTGGTACTCATGACCGAGTGGAACCAGTACCGGGCCCTTGATCTTGATAAGATCAAATCTCTGATGAATCAGCCGGTATTTGTGGATCTGCGTAATGTTTATTCCCCTGAGAAAATGCGTGAACTGGGCTTTACCTATGTCAGTGTTGGCCGCAGATAGGTGTTTAATTTTTAAATTTGAGTGATATGCCAATGATTATCCCCGTAATTTTATGTGGTGGTTCTGGAACCAGGTTGTGGCCTTTGTCCCGCAAGAGTTATCCCAAGCAGTTGCTGGCTCTGACCGGGGAGCAGACGCTTCTGCAGCAGACGGTGGGGCGCCTGCAAGGGCTTGTTGATGTCGGTGCGCCTGTTGTTATCTGTAATGAAGAACATCGGTTTTTGGTGGCAGAGCAGTTACGGGAGGTGACGGACGCAGGGTGTACGATCATTTTGGAGCCTGTGGGGCGCAATACCTGTCCGGCTGTTGCCGTGGCTGCTGTGCATGGCTTGACTGTATCGGATGAGGCGTTGCTTCTTGTTTTACCTGCCGATCATCTTATCGATGAACCTGCTGTTTTTCTTGAGGCGGTGCAGGCTGCGACTCTGGTTGCCGCGAAAAAGAAACTGGTTGCCTTCGGCATAAAACCAACCAGCCCGGAAACAGGATATGGCTACATTAAGGCGGGGGAGGTGTGTGACGGTGGGGCGGGATATGACATTGACTGCTTTGTTGAGAAACCTGACCATAAAACAGCAACGGCCTATGTCGATTCGGGTGATTATCTTTGGAATTCCGGCATGTTCCTGTTTCAGGCCAGGACTTTTATTGCTGAGCTGTCGGCGTTGAACCCGGAGATGCTTGACGCGGCGACCCTGTCTTATGAAAATAGTAAGCAGGATCTTGATTTTCTCCGTCTCGAGCATGATTCTTTTGCCCGGTGCCCTGATGATTCCATCGATTATGCGGTGATGGAAAAAACCAGAAACGGCGTGGTAATTCCTGTTGACCCAGGGTGGAATGATATTGGCTCCTGGTCTGCCCTGTGGGAGGTAGGTCGGCAGGATGAAGACGGCAATGTTATCCGGGGGGATGTCATTGGTCATGGAACAAAGAATTCTTTTATCCATGCCGAAAGTCGTCTGGTGGCCACAGCGGGTCTTGACCAGCATATTGTTGTTGAGACGGCGGATGCGGTTCTTGTAGCGGCCAAGGACAGGATTCAGTATGTGAAGGAGCTTGTGAATATCCTGAAGGCGCAGGGTCGTTCGGAAACCAACCTTCATCGTCGGGTGTTCAGGCCTTGGGGGTCGTATGAGGGTGTCAGCTTTGGTGACCGTTTTCAGGTGAAACTCATAACCGTTAATCCTGGATCAATCCTGTCCCTGCAGATGCACCATCACCGGGCGGAACATTGGGTTGTGGTTAGTGGCACGGCGCGGATCACCAGGGGGGATGATGTGTTTATGCTCAGCGAGAATGAGTCCACCTATATTCCCCTTGGCGTGACCCACCGCCTTGAGAATCCTGGCGTTATTCCTTTGGAGCTTATCGAAGTGCAATCGGGCAGTTATCTTGGTGAGGATGATATTGTCCGTTTTGAGGACAATTACGGGAGGGCTGAAGAGAGTTGATGGATTCCTTTGGCAAATTTGGGTTTAGGCGACTATGAAAAAACAAAAAAATGGTGGGCTGGTCTACTCCACCGAGCACGGCAGGATGTGTCCCCATTGCCAAAGACAGATGGCTCAGTGTCGCTGTCGTAAGGGGGGTGCCATTCCCCTTAGTGATGGCGTGGTTCGCTTAATGCGGGAAACCAAGGGGCGCAAAGGTAAAGGTGTTACCCTTATCAGCGGTTTACCCCTTGCGGGAAAAGAACTCAAGAAACTGGCAAAATCTCTGAAACAAAAATGCGGTTGTGGGGGTAGTATAAAAAATGGGGTGGTTGAGATTCAGGGGGATCAGCGTGAGGTTTTGGAACAGGAATTGCTCAGTCTCGGGTACAAGGTGAAGCGGGCTGGGAGCTGAGTTGTTTGGGGTACCCATTTAGCCTTGAGAATTAAAATCGTTGCCCTGGTTCGGGTAAAGATGCTATAGAGTACAGCGCTTAAGCCGCAGGGGTTCTCCTGTGGCTTTTTAGTTTTAAACAACAAACAGCTTCTGATTGATTTTGGTGGCAAAGTGGAATTCTCATGATTACAGCAATCGATGTTGCCCTGTCCTACGGCAAACGCGTTATTTTTCAAGACGTTAATATAAAGTTTACCCCCGGAAACTGTTACGGTCTAATCGGTGCCAATGGCGCGGGAAAATCTACCTTTCTAAAGATTCTGGCCGGTGAAATTGAGCCGGATCGTGGTACGGTGTCCATTGGCGCAAGGCAAAGGATGACCATGCTTAGGCAGGATCATTTCGCCTTTGACGAAGAGATGGTTATAACTACGGTTATCATGGGTCATGCCAAGTTATATGAGATTATGGCAGAACGGGAGCGGATCTATGCCAAGACGGAATTTACTGACGAGGATGGCATTCGCAGTGGCGAGCTTGAGTCAGAGTTCGGCGAGATGAACGGTTATGAGGCCGAGCCTGAGGCCGCCTCCCTGTTGGCAGGTCTTGGTATTTCTGATGATATGCATCAAAAGAAGATGAAGGAGCTTGAAGGCGGGGAGAAGGTGCGGGTACTCCTGGCCCAGGCCCTCTTTGGTAATCCTGATATTCTTCTCCTTGATGAGCCAACCAATAACCTTGATCTGGATTCCATGGTCTGGCTTGAAAACTTCCTTGAGCGGTTCACAAACACCGTTATTATCGTCTCCCATGATCGCCATTTTCTTAATCAGGTCTGCACCCATATGGCCGATATTGACTTTGGTCGGGTAACGACCTATGTCGGTAACTATGATTTCTGGTATGAGGCAAGTCAATTGGCGTTGCAGCAAAAACAGAATGAGAATAAGAAAACCTCTGCCAAGGCCAAGGAATTAAAAGATTTTATTGCCCGTTTTTCGTCCAACGCCTCAAAGGCCAAGCAGGCTACCTCCCGCAAGAAACGCCTTGATAAGCTCACCATTGAAGATATGCCGGTGTCATCACGTAAATACCCCTTTGTTCATTTCACTGCAACCCGTCCCTGTGGGGATAATATCCTCACGATTGACAATATTAGTAAGTCGGTTGACGGGGAACTTGTTTTAGATAGTTTCAGTCTGACGGTGAACAGGGGTGATAAGATTGCCTTTGTCGGTAGTCAGAACAGTTTGGCCAAGTCAAATCTGCTCGAGATTTTGGCTGGAGAGTCTCAGGCGGATGAAGGAGAAGTCAAGTGGGGGGTGACCATGACCACATCCTATTTTCCTAAAGAAAACAGTGCGTTCTTTGATCATGAAGCTACCCTGGTGGATTGGCTTGGTCGTTTTACCCCTCCCCAGGAGGGCGAGAGCTTTGCCCGCGGGTTTCTTGGCAAGATGCTCTTTACCGGTGAGGATGCGTTGAAAAAGACCACTGTATTATCCGGTGGTGAGCGGGTGCGCTGTATGCTGGCGCGAATGATGCTCTCCGATGCCAATGCTCTTATTCTTGATGAACCAACCAATCATCTCGACCTCGAATCTATTACCGCATTAAATAATGGTCTGATTGAATTCCCGGAGGTGTTGTTGTTCACCTCCCACGATCATCAATTTGTCTCATCTGTTGCTAACCGTATTGTTGAGATCCTCCCCAAAGGGGTTATTGACCGGGTGATGAATTTTGACGAATATCTTGTTGACGAATCAATCGCTACCTTGCGTGCAGAGTTGGTGTAAAAGATTCTGGTTCCCATCGGCTGCAGGCGAATTTACAGCTTGTCTGCACCAGCCTCAATTTTCCTCTGCAGAGCGTTGTCTTACAACTCGTGTAACGAGGGAGTTGCGTCTAAAATCTTGCAAAAAGACATGTCCTATGTTACATTGCTTGGCTGTTTGCCTTGAGTTGCAGGTAGTATGAGCTGTGGGGGGTGGCGTGATAACTATATGTTGTTGCGGTCTTACTCAAAGGCAAGAGATGTTTCATAAATGAAGATAAATTTATTATATACGTAGTATTTACGTCTGGTTTTGTTGCACTTTTGGTGAAAATGAGACGGACGCAAACGAAGATGAGGTGTCGAAGTTGAAAAAGAAGATTTTAGTCGCTAATCGAGGTGAGATTGCCTGCCGTATTATTCGGGCTATTCAAGAGCTTGGTCATACTGCTGTGGCTATCTACGAAACTCCTGACAATGGTGCTTTGCATATCCGGGTCGCTGATGAGGCGATATGGCTTGGTGATGGCCCTCGGGTTGATTACCTTGATATTGAGCGGATTATGCAGGTTGCCAAGCGCTATGATATTGATGCCATTCACCCAGGTTATGGTTTTCTTGCTGAAAATCCTGGTTTACCCAAGGCCTGTGTGGAGAATGATATTATCTTTATCGGCCCAAATTCCGAAGTGATTTCAAATCTTGGCAACAAGGTTATGGCCAGAAAGATTATGGCAGGTGCCAAGATCCCCATGGTTCCAGGGACGGATAATCTTGCCGATGATGAAGATGCTGCGGTTGCCGAGGCCATCGTTTTTGGTGAGAAGTATGGTTATCCTATTATGCTAAAGGCCACGGCTGGTGGTGGTGGGCGCGGCATTCGTCAGGTTGATCGGCCTGAGGACGTGCAGGAGCAGTTTCAGATTGCCAGGGCCGAGGCCATCGCCGCCTTTGCCAGTGGTGACATCTACATTGAGAAGGTTGTGGTTCAGCCAAAGCATGTTGAAGTTCAGATTATTGCTGATTCAACCGGTGAGACAGTTCATCTCGGTACCCGTGATTGTTCTATTCAGCGTCGTAACCAGAAGCTTGTGGAAATTGCCCCATCCCTCATTCCTGATCAAGGTCTCCTTGACGAGATTTGTGAGACGGCAGTGCGCGCCGCTAAAGCTGCAAATTATGAGAATGCTGGTACCGTTGAGTTCCTAATTGATAAAGACATGAACTATTATTTCATGGAGATCAACACCAGGGTGCAGGTTGAACATACCGTTACCGAAATGGTCACTGGTATTGATATCGTCCGGACTCAGATTAAACTAGCCCTTGGTAAGACCCTGCTCTTCAAGCAGGAAGATGTGCAGATCCGTGGTTACGCCATTGAAATGCGGATCAATGCTGAGGATCCCCAGAATGATTTTATGCCAGAGGGCGGCAAGACGGTTAATGTCTATCGCTCACCGGGTGGTTATGGCGTGCGTCTTGATGGCTTTGTCTATCAAGGCTACACCATCCCCGAGGTTTATGACTCACTTCTGGTGAAACTCACCGTTCATGGTTATTCATGGAATGAAACGGTGGATCGTTTGCGTCGGTGTCTGAATAATTATGTTATTTCCGGACTGAAAACCACTATCCCTTATTATATACAATTGGTGAATGAGCCTCAGTTCCAGTCTGGTGATTTTGACACCTCGTATATTGAGCAACATCCTGAACTTGCTGATTACCGGGATGATGTTTCTGAGGTTAATAAAATTGCGGCCCTGATTGCCGAGATTCATCATGAAAAGATGAATCCATATGCCATTTAAATTGTAACGATTCATTTTTAGATAGAAGGAATAGTAAAGAAGCTGGAGAGGAGATAGGGGCATAAGGTTATTGCCCAGCCCTTCTTTATCTGCCGTTATTTTCTTTACATTCTATATCTTCTTGTTTTTGTAATTACTAATAATAGGAGTCACCTATGAGCCGTATTGTTCAAGGTATGGATATAAAGGAAGTTCTGAAGACGGTACGTGAGGCAAACGGGTATTATATTACCAATACAGCCCGCGACATGTCCCAGTCTGATTTCAAAAATAGAATTTTATTACACACCGATCTTATGGCCGCCAAGGCCCGTGAGAAGGCCGGCTATTTCTCCCTGGAGATTACCGGTGGCGCCTCGGTACACGTGGATATTCTCCGGAAACAGGTTGATCCTTTTTTAAAGCTCAAACTGTTGCGTGATGCCATGCCCAATACCATGTTCCAGACCCTGTGTCGGGGTGTGAATCTCTTTGGCTATCGTCCCTATCCGCAAAACGTGATTCGTTTCACGGTTAAGGAATTTGCCAAATATGTTGATGTGTGGCGCGTATTTGACTTTATGAATTATATCCCCAATATGCAGGCGGTGTTTGAAGAGGTTCAGCTTGCCGGGAAAATTCTTGAGCCCTGTATCTGTTTCTCCACAGGCCCCGAGCATACCGATGAGTATTATGTCTCCAAGGTCAAGGAAATTTTAGCTGTAACTGGAGAGGACATTGTCCTCTGTATCAAGAATCATGGTGGTTTGGGAACTCCCAAGCGTATAGGTGATCTGGTTTCCAGTATTAAGGATAAATATCCGGATCTGGTGCTCCATTATCACGGCCATAATACCGATGGTAATGATGTCGGTCGTATAACCTCGGCCGTTCTTGCTGGTGCTGAGATTGTTGATGCTGGAGATCACTCCTTCTGTGGTTTTTATGGCCCACCACCAATTCTCACAGTTGCCCAGACCTTGAAGGAGTATGGCAAGGTGGCGGTGACCCTCGATGAAGAGGCGGTGATTGAGTCTTCTGACGTAATTCGTGATGAGCGTCCCCATTATGAACTCTTTGAGTCGCAGTTTAAGGGGTTCCTGCCCACCGTGCAGATTCATAAGTTGCCTGGTGGAGCCATGGGTTCATCCCTTGAGCAGGCCGATAAGGGTGGTTTTCTTGCCAAGATGCCTGATATTCTCCATAAGGAGTTGCCCAAGGTACAGAAAGAGCTGGGCAACTACTGGTCGGTGACACCCGGTTCCCAGATCCTCTGGACTACAGCGGTGTCAAACGTTCAGGGTGGGGATCGCTACGGCAATCCATCCGGCGATTTGCGCAATCTTCTGCTTGGCAAGTACGGCCCTTTTCCCTTTTATCAGCCACCTGAGTGGATTTTTGAAAAGGTTCTGGGCAGTGACTGGAAACAGGTACTTAAAGATGAGGGTGGTGTTGAAGACATCGCAGATATGGATATCGACAAGGAACGTGAGACCCTTGAGGATCGTCTTGGCCGCAAGCCCAGTGAGCAGGATCTGGTACTCTATCTCCAGCATCCCAATGATGCGGTTGAGTTTTTTAAGTTTGAAGAGAAATTTGGCAAGGCCCATGTCCTGCCTCCATCTATATTTCTTAAGCAGGGCGGTTTTCAGCTTGGTGAAGAGATTAGTTTTACTGACTGTTATGGTAAAGAGCATCTGATCTCCATCGGACCATCCCAAAAGGATGAGGATGGGGGAACATCCATCTTTCTCAATGTCGATCATAACGTTCGTAACTACCAGATGACGCCTCCAGTTATTGAGGGTGCCGGGCCTGCTGCAGTCGAGATGACCAAGGATGAGGTTGAGGATCTGGCCAAGGTCGGTGACATGCGTGCGCCGTTTAACGCCAATATCTGCGAGGTGTCCGTTGAAGTCGGTGATACCGTAAGCTCCGGTGATAAGCTTGCTGTGCTTGAAGCCATGAAGATGCAGACTCCGGTTGTGGCTGAGATTGATGGCGTAATTCAGACCATTGTTGCCAAGGTCGGTGACGCCCTGAAAACGGGTGACAAGATCATGAAGGTTTCTGATGGTAGTGAGGAGGACGACGAATAGTTCTTGTTGTTCTTGAAGTCGTAAAAAAGCCCTGATCGTTTTCGATCAGGGCTTTTTTTATTTGTGGATGCGGTTGTGCTTTGGGTTTAAATCATTGGTGGAGGGCAGGCGCGTGGTCATCGGTTGCCCTCCACCTGTTTTGACTACCGGTCGTAGTTTCCTCTTGATTGCCACCAACAAGAACTTTGAGGTTCATAACCATATCGCTCATATTCTCTGCCTGGGAATTTAACTCTTCTGCAGCAGATGCGGACTCTTCGGCACTGGCAGAATTTTGCTGAGTTACACTCTCCATCTGGATGATAGCCTGGTTTATCTGAGAGAACCCATGGGTTTGGTCCTGTGAAGCCGAGGCAATTTCGCCAACGAGGCTACCTACTTTGCTGGTAATCTCCGCTACCTCCTGGAACGAATCATTGGTTTTGCCCACAACCTTTTTTCCTTTTTCTACTTTTGCTACTGTGCCCTCGATAAGCCGAGTGGTAATCTTTGCCGCATCTGCAGCCCGCATGGCCAGATTACGTACTTCATCTGCAACCACAGCAAAACCGGCTCCGGCCTCCCCGGCACGGGCAGCCTCCACTGCAGCATTTAAAGCCAGGAGATTTGTTTGAAACGCTATTTCATCGATGGTTTTTACGATCTTTGACGTTTCGTTGCTGGCCTCAGAAATTTCTTGCATGGAATCGCCCATCTTACCCATGGAGTCACCAGCGGTTTGAATGACCCCCAGGGCCTGTTTCATGAGATCATCGGCCTCGTTGGCATTTGCCGCATTTTGTTTTGTCATGGAAGACATCTCCTCCATGGAGGAGGATGTTTCTTCAATAGCCGCTGCCTGTTGCGATGACCCGTCCGATAAAATTTGACTGGAAGAAGATATCTGTCCAGATGTTGTATATACCCGCCCCGAACCATCAGTCAAATTACCAATGATTCGATTAATTGGTTGGGTAATACTACGCTTGATCACAAGGCCAGTTATGCAAAGAGCAAATATGATGAGGACAAAGGAAACAATAAGGATTACCTGGGCTCTGCCAATGGTGGCCTGAAAGTCATCAATGGAGGTGTGGAAATTATCGTCTATTTGCCTGATTAGATTACCAAAATGCTTACGGGATTCAATGGCGTAAGGGGTGGCTGATTTTCCGTAGGCAGGATAGCTTTTATAGCGTTCCCCGGCAGGTGTGTTTCCGAGGCGGGTAACAAATTGCCTGCCATCTTCTACGAAGGAAATCGTGGCTTCTTCGGCTTTAGTGACATGGTCTTCGGAATCTGAGCCAACTGTAGCCGTTTGCAATATTTCAAAATTGGCCCGGATGATCCTGATTCGGTTGCCAAGTTTTTTCATGTCTTTTTCATAGTTTGACCCCAACATGATATTGCGGGTAAGGCGGCTAATATAATTAACATCCCTGGTGATAGATAAAGCTGCTACCTCGCTGGCTATTTGCCTGGTTTCCATCTCCTGAAAAGAAGATTTCATGTTTATAATTGTTACGAAAGAAATGCCGGTTATGGTTGCCAGGGCTGTTATTGCAATGACACAAATTAGAATTATCTTGGCACCTACCGTGAGTGTCTTGTCTGGCATAGTGTCCCCTTGGCAAGAGTAGAAATTTAGTTGCTGTATACCTGTTCGGAAATCTCAATTACGGAGTTTTCCGAACCAAATGGTGTTTGGCAGAGGGTATCATTGGCAGGGTCAGTCCAGCGATTGCCATCAACAATAAATTGATATTCATAACGACCTGGTTTTAGTTTTAGTTTTTTCGTGCATTTGCCGCTCTTATATTTGCGCATGGAGAATTCGGTCGGGTTCCAGTCATTAAAGTCTCCGGTGATAAAGACCGAGTTGGCATTGGGGGCATGGACGATGAATTCAGTGGATGTCAGCTTCTTTTTTTTGCATGTTTTCTTTTTACAGGCCATGATTTTTCTCCGAGGGTGGGGTTGTTAGATTCTGTTACTGGTGGGTTTAATGATAACGTCTATGTCATGTTAAGTTATGATGGAATCTTTCAATCCTATTTGTCAAATTATTTCTATTTTAGTATCGTGTTTATGAATCAATCGGTGAGCGCTTTAACACTTGGCAAAGGCTACGAATGAAAATTCTAATGGTGGAGGATTCCCCTTTCTTTGGCAGTGTCTTTCGCAAACAACTTGAGCAGTTACTTGGTACGTCTATTGACCTTGCGATTTCCATGCAGGAGACAGTTGATATCCTGGCACGCCAGCAAGGGTATTATGATGCTGCTATTCTTGATTTAGATCTGCCGGATGCCCATAATGGTGAAATTGTGCCACTTGTTCTTAAGCATAATATTCCGGCCATTGTTTTTACTGCAAATGTTACGGATGAGGTTCGCCAATTTGTCTGGAAACATAAGGTGGTTGATTATGTGGTAAAGAGTAACTCCTCTTCCCTGGATTATCTGGCCTCTCTCCTTAGGCGTATATCCAAAAACAAAAAGGTGCAGATACTTGTTGTAGATGATTCTTCTTTTTTTAGAAAGGTTGTTGCTGATTTGCTCAAGGTTCAACAACTGCAAGTGCTAACCGCCAAGGATGGTGAAGAGGCCCTTGCTGTTATGGGTGATAATCCCGCCGTGAAGATGGTGATCACCGATTATAATATGCCGAAGATGGATGGGGTTACCCTGACGGAGAATTTGCGTAAGGAGTTTTCACGGGATCAACTGGCCATTATCGGGGTGTCTGCCGAGGGAGATGCGGTGATGGCTGCCCGCTTTATCAAGAGTGGCGCCAATGATTTTATTATCAAACAGTCATTTTTGCCTGAAGAGTTTTATTGTCGGGTGAATCAGAATCTCGACTTCCTTGATCACGTTTTTGAAATTAAGGAGGCGGCTACGCGTGATCATCTGACAGGACTGTATAATCGCCGGTATTTTTTTACCAAGGCGGCGCTCCTTGTTGATATGGCCCATAAGGTTCGTCAACCTGTGAGCTGTGGTATGCTTGATATTGATTATTTTAAAAATGTTAATGATACCTATGGGCATCAGGTGGGAGATGTGGTTCTGCAGAAGTTGGCCCAGGTAATGATAGCGCAATTACGTGGGCTTGGTGTTGTGGCGAGAATGGGCGGGGAGGAGTTTTGTGTTGTTATTACTGGTATGGGAGTTGAGAATACGAAGTTGTTTTTTATCACCCTCTGTGAAGCGGTTGCCAGCACCCCAATAGATGTAGGTGGCGACCATGAACCGTTGAGAATAACGGTCTCCATAGGTGTTGTGGTGTCGGCAGTTGCCTCCCTGGATGAGTTAATCCGGGTGGCGGATCAAAATTTATATTTGGCGAAAGAGCAGGGTCGGAACCGGGTGGTTATGTCGAAAAAGAAACCCGATTGAACTCCCCCTTGGCAAACCAGGGGCGGGTAGCGGCAACTCCGGTAATTTCAACAATATAGACCTCAACGATCAAATACACCTTGGTGCCCTTGCGGGTACAGACGGTCATGGCGCTGCCGTGATCGCCAAGGGAGGTGTGCAGGTGGATTTTCGGTTCATCATGCTCATCCCAGAGGATGGAGCCTGTGCCAAGTAACTCCCGTGCTCCCCGCACCTCCTCCCATATCGGTTCAGGTGGCATGGTTGGTTGCTTGGGGCCAATCACCACATCCGCTTCAAGCAGTCCACCGATGCAATGAAACCAAGCGTTGCGAATATTTTCCTTTTTGATGAGATCGAGCAGTTCGCCATGGAAATCATCACCATGATCGAAGCGCACTGAAAAAACACGGCCCACTGAGCCACTTCTGTATTCCATTGTTTCTTTCCTGTCGGTAGATTGTTTTAGTTCAGGGTTCAGGATTCAGTAGAATGCAAGAAAATATGTTGTCCTCACTTCTTAATCCTGAATTCTCACTTCTCATTTCCTACCCCTTCCTCATCGCCTCAGTTTCCATGGCTGCCCGCAGAATTCTAAATATCTCTCTGGTGTAGGTTACTCGGTGGTTTTTGGCAAAGTGGGTGGCAGCCCTACGCACATCCATCACGTCAAGGCCTGGGAAACGGTCTTTGACAATATCAAGGGCCATGGATGGCCAGTTTTCGCCGAGGGGTTCATTGTTATGGAAGGCCTGCTCTTTGGCTACGAGAACATCACTGATGATGTCGTCCCTATATTTTTCAAGTTCATGAAAGGCGGCATTTTCTTTGAGTTTTGAGCCTTTTTGCTCGGTTATGTAGTCAAAGAGGGCATCTGTGTCATCCTGTTTACGTAGATATTTTGTGATATATTTAATCTGCCGATTTTTGGCCCCCCCGGAAATGGTGATAACATGGAGGAGCTCTTCCTTTACGAAATCATCACAGGGTAGCTTTTTAATCACTGCTGCCGAACAGGTTGCAAGTTCTTTGACAAGGGATTCAAGATGTTTGGCCCGCCGTTTTTTTTCGGATCTTGAAATATAATAGGTCATTGTTGTTCCTTGGATGTTTGGTCTGTTCTGGGCCAGACTCTTGTCTGGGCGGTTTGCTTTGCGTGGGGTGATGAAATTTTAACGATTTTTGGTATGTTTAACCGTTCTGTTGTTGCCCCTTATGGGCGGGTAGAGTATTTTGCACCACAAATGACTTTTACAATTTTTAGTTACCATCATATAAAAGGAAAACCCCATGATTGCATCGAAAAAATTTACAGTGACCCAACCAACCGAGATTCATTTTGGTGTTGGTCTGATTGAAACCCTTGCTGATGTGGTGCAAAAGTACAATGGCACCAAGGTTCTTTTGGTGGCCGATCCTAATTTGCAAGAGGTTGGTCTGTTAGCTAAAATTACAGCACCTCTTGATAAAAGCAAGGTTGATTATGTTGTCTTTGACCATATTGACCCGGAACCTGGTCTGCGTCTTGCCGATGAAGGATGCGCCCTGGCCTTAAAAGAAAAATGTGACGCGGTGGTTGGTGTTGGTGGTGGCTCTGCCATGGATGTGGCCAAGGCGGTTGCCATTCTTATGACCAATGGTGGCAAGGCGGTGGATTATCTGGGTCTTGGTCTGATTAAAAAGCTTGGTGTACCGAAGATAATGGTACCAACCACGGCTGGTACCGGTGCCGAGGTTACTTTTACGGCGGTGTTTATCAATGAAGAGACGGGGAGCAAGGGCGGAATGAATGGTGATCCCCTCTATCCTGACGCCGCCATTCTTGATCCGGCTCTCACCGTAACCTTGCCCCCCCACGTAACGGCTGCCCCCGGTATTGATGCCTTTGTTCATGCCATGGAGGCGTTTACCTCAACCCAGTCCCAGCCAATTTCTGATATGTACGCGTTGGAGGCCATGGAGCTTATCAGTGGCAATATCCATAAGGCCTATGCCAATGGCGATAATCTTGAAGCGCGTTCCGCCATGATGATGGGCTCTTTGCTTGGTGGTAAGGCGCTAGCCACAGCAGGGGTTGGTCTGGTGCATGCCATGGCCTATCCCCTGGGTGGCATGTTTGGTATTCCCCATGGCTTGGCAAATGCTGTGTTGATGCCCTTTGTGGTGAATTATAATCTTATTGGCGATCCAGAAAAATATGCCAGGGTTGCCGATATTATGGGTTATGATGTGACGAAAATGTCCATCCGTGAGGCGGCCACCACAGCGGTTGAAGCGGTCTATAATATGAATCAGGACGTGAATATTCCCACCAGTCTTGCCGCCTTAGATATCCCTGCCGATAAGATCCCTGAAATGGCAGAAATTGCCCTGACGGTGACCCGCCCGGTGGAGAATAATCCGCGTAAGCCGTCCCTTGAAGATGTGATTTCTATTTACGAGATTGCCCATAAGGGCTGGGAATAGAAGAGGAAATTAACGGCCAACATCGAATGTTGAATGTTGAATGTTGAGTATTGAAGTCGCTACGCTTGATCTAATTGGAGAATGAATATGCCTGGTTTTGAAGTTTTTGGTGATGAAGAGAAAAAAGAAATTCAAGATGTCCTTGATACCGGAGTTCTGTTTCGTTATGAGTTTGGCGATCAGCGTAAAGGCGTATTTAAGGTGCGTGAGTTTGAGCAGAAATTTGCGGCTTACTGCGGTGCCGGACATGGTCAGGCGGTGACCTCTGGCACGGCGGCCTTAAAGGTTGCCATGATTGCCATGGGCATCAGCCCCGGTGATGAGGTGATTACCCAAGGGTTTACCTTTGTTGCCACCTGGGAAGCGATTCTTGAAGTGGGAGCCATTCCGGTATTCACCGAAGTTGATGAAACCCTCAATATGGATCCCCATGATCTTGAGAAGAAGATCACTGATAAAACCAAGCTGATTATCCCCGTGCATATGCTTGGTGCCCCTGCTCGCATCAAGGAAATTATGACCATTGCCGATGGTAAAAATATCCCTGTTCTAGAAGACACAGCCCAAGCGCCGGGAGCAAGCCTCGATGGTAAGGTTCTTGGCTCCTTTGGCAAATGTGGCACCTTTTCCTTTGACTCGGTAAAGACCATCACCACCGGCGAGGGTGGCATGATTGTTACCGATGATGAAGAGCTGTGGCGTAAGATGAGCGAGTATCACGATCACGGTCATGATCATGCTGTGAACCCCGGAGGCCGGGGTGGTGAGGGGCGCAGTTTTGTTGGTTTTAATTACCGGATGATGGAGCTTCAAGGGGCCATGGGGCTTGCCCAGCTTGCCAAGCTTGATGATATCGTCGCCAGCCATAAGAAGAACAAGAAGGCCTTAAAAGATGCCTTGACTGAAATTCCTGGGGTTAGTTTCCGGACGATTCTGGACGAAAAAGGTGATTCTGCCTCTTTCCTAGGTTTTTTCCTTGAAACGGCTGAGGCGGCAAACAAGGTCAATGCAATTCTTGGCGCAAATGGCGCAGGGGCCATTGCCTTTGGGGCCAACACCTGGCATTTTTATCCGGCCTGGGAACATCTCCTCGGTGGCAAAAGTCTCTGTACCTCGGGCTGGCCCTTTGCTTCCCATGGTGGAAAACGGCGAGTGGTCTACGACGCCGATGGGCTGCCGCAATCGGCAGCCCTTATGGATCGCTTGCTGGTGTATCAGGTGCCGGTAATTCTCTCAGACGAGAGATTGGCAGAAATGCTTTTAGCGATTAAAAAGGCTGTTGGGTATTGAGGTCAGTTTCAAGTTTCGGATTGGTCGTACTTGAAACTTGAAACCCGAAACGGCTTTAAGCCACATTCCTCAGCAGTAAATCCCATTCCTGTGGTTTAACCTCAGAATCATTAAACCATATTCCGCCAAACTCCCCGCCACAGGTGGGGCAACCGGCGAGCCAGAGGATATCGTGGCGGTATTGCATCTTGGCAATTTCTCTAAGAATCCATTGGGACTCTGTGCATTCAAGGCAGTAGATCAGGGTCCAGGCGGGATCACTGATACCATCGAGGCACTCCTGACAGATGGGGATAACGAGGTTTGCATCGGTCTGGCCCTTATACCCGGTGGGCATAATCAGATAATCAATAGTCCGGTGCGGGGTCAGGTCATGGGGGCCATGGCCTAGTTCACAGTGGGAGTGTTCAAGCTCCATCCTCAGGCCGACTACGTCGATATCATCAATCATGGTACGCCTCCTGCTCAGGGTGCAGAGTTCATTACTCCAAGGTAACTTTCATACCCAGAGGATCGGCAGGTTGCGTTTTTTTCTGAATTATTTGTTTGTCGGGGGGGAGGATGTCGCCCGGCACTATTTAGCCCTAATTCGGGTAGACCACAGGCAGTCCTTCCTTGCTCCAGCGATTCAGGCCACCGCTGAGATTGTAGATTTCCGTGTAACCTTTCTTTTCCAGAAATCTGCCAACGGCGTAACTTCTACCGCCAACGGCGCAGATAACAAGCAGGGGCTGGTCTTCTGGGAATGGGACACCGTTTTTGGCAATGTGACCCATGCCAATATGCTGTGAACCGGCAACAGCGCCATACTGCCTGATTTCCTTGGAGGTGCGGACATCAATGATTACCAGGTCATCTTTGTTCTCGATAAGTTCCATAGCCACAGCAGGAGTAACGGATTGAAACGCGGGGTGGTGTGGCTGGCTTTGAGCACTTTGGCTTGCATAACCTTCGGGGTCCTGATTGTCATCTGAAGAGCAGGCTGGTAGGGCTAGGAGAAGAAGCAGGGGTAGAATTTTATAGATCATGGTGGCACTCTTTAGGGTTGAAAATATTTTTATGGTAAATAAATATCAAAACGACTGTTTTTTTCCTTGAGACAACTGGTTGGTTTTTTATGGCCGAGGTACGGTGCTTTTTTGGGTCTCTTGACAACTATTCGCTGTATCCCCATTTGTAGGGCAAAGGCAAGAAGGCTGTCTGCGTCTGGGTAATCACCAACCAGTTGTCTTATAATCCGCATTTCTTTTTTGACAAGGCTTGATTTACGACGATGGGGGTACATGGGGTCAAGGTAGATGACATCCGCTTCGATGGGGTCTGTGTATTGTTGTATATCTCCGGTGATGAGCTTCATCCGCTTGCATATTTCACGGGTGGCCCTATGCTCTAGCCCCCGCCGCAACCCGTCTTCAAGCAGGACCTGGAGAATGGGGTTGCGCTCAAAGAGGGTTACCGGGCAACCAAGTGAGGCCAGGATAAAGCTGTCCCGGCCAAGGCCGGCGGTGGCATCAATGACCCGGGGGCATCTGTTTTTTTGCAAACCGATAGCCCGGCATACGGCCTGTTTCCGTCCGCCTCCATGCCGCCTGCGGTAGGTGAGGGCGTCTGAGTTGAAATCTATAAAAAAAGGTTTTGTTTTACCTGTGGTATCAACAAGTTCCACATGGGTTGCCTGAACCATAAGGACACGGTTGAAGGGGGATTTAACGGTGGTAAGCTCAAGGCCTAGTCTGGTTGCTATCGTTGAGGCAGCCTCAGTCATGGCCGGATCCTGGAATGAGACAGCAATGACTGGTTCTTTTTTGGGAGTGGATAGCATATCAGGCTTATCAAAGAGGGGGAAATGATGTAGTGTGTTGGGTTTATGTGGCAATGAGGCTATGTGCTGCTTGGGCGGTGATTTGAGCCTCTTTTATACCACAAAATCATAAACATTAAACGCGAAACTGCTGGCAGGACTTAAGGCTGAGATAAAGATATGGATTTAGAACATAAGAATGAACCGCATGTAGTGGCTATTATCCCGGCCCGGTATCACTCCAACCGCTTTAAGGGTAAACCTCTGCATAAAATTTGTGGGAAACCCATGATTCAGCATGTGTATGAGCGGGCTAAGGGTGCTACCATCTTAAGTCGGGTGGCGGTGGCCACCGATGACGAACGTATTGCTGATTGTGTACGTGGTTTTGGCGGTGAGGTGGTGATGACTAGTAGCGATCATGTCTCTGGCACCGACCGTTTGGCTGAGGCGGCAAGTTTGATGGATATTGCCGAGCAGGATGTGGTGGTTAACATCCAGGGTGATCAGCCCCGTTTCCCCTCAGAGATTATTGAGCAGGTGGCGCGCCCCTTACTTGATGATCCGTCTCTGCCGATGTCCACTCTGATCTATAAGATTATCCGTGAGGAAGAGATCCATGACCCAAATCATGTAAAGACCACCTTCGATCGGCACGGCATGGCCCTTTATTTTTCCAGAGCGCCCATCCCGTTTCAGCGCAACCCTGAAGATTCACCCTCACCGACCTATTATAAACATCTGGGTTTTTATGCCTATCGCAAGGGGTTCCTGCTAAGCTTTGTCGGTTGGCCTGAGGGGGAATGGGAGCGGTTTGAGAAGCTTGAACAGCTCCGAGCCCTGGAGTATGGCTACCGGATCAAGGTGGTTCTCACCGAACATGATTCGGTTGAGGTGGACACCCTGGCCGATGCCGAGCGGGTGGCTCAGTTATGTGAAGAGAAGTGATTTTGCTGTTAAAAGGGTTAAGGGTTTAAGGGGTAAGGGCTAAGTTACTCCAGCTATTTCTGTGCCTAATCCCTTACCACCTTAACCCTAATAAACTCCTTAAACCTAACAAAAAAGGAACAAGAAGATGAGAAAGAAAATTACAATTATTGGTGCCGGTAATGTTGGAGCCACAGCGGCCCATTGGGCGGCTAGTCGTGGTATTGCTGACGTGGTTCTTTTAGATGTTGCTGAAGGTATCCCCCAGGGCAAGGCCCTTGATCTATCGCAATCTGGCCCGGTTGATATGTTCTCCTGCTCGGTGATTGGTTCCAACGACTATGCCGATTCAGCAGACTCCGATGTGGTGATTATTTCCGCAGGATTGGCCCGTAAGCCTGGTATGAGCCGTGATGATCTTCTGGCGAAAAATGTTGCCATCGTCAAGTCCTGCTCCGAGCAGGCCGCTAAATTCTCACCGGATGCCATTCTGATTGTAGTTACAAACCCCATCGATGCTATGGTGTATACCGGCTTTAAGGTTTCCGGTTTCCCCAAGGAGAGGGTGATTGGTATGGCCGGGGTTCTTGATTCTGCCCGTTATCGTACCTTTCTGGCCCAGGCCATTGGTGTTGCCCCCCGCGATGTCAACGCCATGGTAATGGGGATTCATGGTGATAATATGATTCCTCTGATTCGACTGGCCAATGTCTCCGGGGTGCCGGTGACCGATCTGTTGTCTGCTGATGAGCTTGCAGCCATCGTTCAACGTACCCAGACAGGTGGCGCCGAGATCGTCAACCATCTTAAAACCGGCTCCGCCTTTTATACTCCAGGTCTTGCCGCTATTGAGATGGCCGAGGCGGTGCTGAGCGATTCCAAACGGGTGCTGCCCTGTGCGGCGTATCTTGAAGGTGAGTTCGGTATTTCCGGCTGTTTCCTTGGGGTGCCTGTGGTTATTGGTGAAAAGGGGATTGAGCGTATCCTTGAGTTTGAGCTTACCGCTGACGAAAAGATCGCCATGCAGGAGTCTGAAGCGGCGGTACATAAGCAGATGGCTGCCACGGGATTGTAAATTAAGGCTATAGAAATAAGGTTTAAGGTGAAAATTCGTTCGGACCTTACACCCTGAACCTTCCCCCTTATAACCTTCAACTCTCATAATAGTATGATCGAAAAAACATCCTCAAAAAAATCAAAGGCAGATCAGCTTACCGCCTGCTTGCAGAAGGTGACGGGGGCGCGTTTCAGCCCCCTTGATCTGATGCCCAGGCGTACTTTGGTGGAAAAGCTGATTGAGCTTGTTCTTTCCGGGCCTCCGGATGGGAGTCTGCTGGTGAAGGAGACCCTTGAGAAGGTTAGTCGGCTGGTGCAGGGGGTGGATACCTCTGAGTTGAATGTGGTGGTGTTTGGCGGAGGCTCAGGTCTATCCAATGTTGTCGGTGGAGACTCCAATAAAAAGGCGTGGCGGGAGAATCCCTTTACCGGGCTGAAGGGGTTGTTTCCAAAGACCAAGGCGGTCGTTTGTGTGACCGATGATGGTGGTTCCACCGGAGAACTCCTGAAGGATTTACCCCTTATTGCCCTGGGTGATATTCGCCATGTGATGATATCATCCATTCAGACGATTTGTCTGCATCGTAAATACGCCATTCACAATGGTCGGGAGGTTGCCGGTTGCCTGCAAAGTCTGTTTAACCTGCGTTTTGATACCCCTCCAAGTTCTGTTTCCGGGCTTTTGGCCGGGTTCATTGGCGATTATTCGGTCTTACCCCATGAGATGGCAACATCTCTAAGTAGTCTGCTTGATTTTATTTTTACCGATCCGCGCTTGAAAGTGACCCTCAAAAGACCCCATTGTCTGGGGAATTTACTGGTTGCCGCCGCTATTTATCAGCAGGTTGATCCTAGCAATATGGAGCCATCTTCGGCGGCGGTTGTGACTGGAATTCACTGGCTTAGTGATCTTGTTGGTTGCGGGGAAAGATCGATATTACCCTGCACCACGACCCCGGCCCACTTGAATGTGCTTTACTCCAACGGGGTTCTGGTTGCCGGTGAGTCGAAATCCTCCCTTGGTAAACGAAATGCGGCTATTGATCGGGTCTTTGTGGAATTTGCTGAATATCCGCAGGTGCCAAGTGAGGTCCTTGTCGCCATTGCCGAGGCCGATTTGATTCTCTTTGCCCCTGGAAGTCTCTATACCTCCATTATTCCGGTCTTGCAGTTGTCGGAGATTGTTGGCGCTATTCGCAAAAATAAACAGGCCTTAAAGGTCCTGGTTGCCAATCTCTGGGTGCAGAAGGGCGAGACGGATCTGGTGTGGGATGATATGCGCCGCCGTTTTCACGTCTCTGATATGATCAAGGCCTATGATCGTAATATTCCCGGTGGGATCAGTGGCCTCTTTGCCCAAATTTTACTCCTTGGCCTGCGTGATATTCCCGGTTCTATTCTCCAGAGCTACGCCGTTGAGGAAAAGGTGCCTATTTTTCTTGATCGTGGTCAGGTCTGGCAACAGGGGCTTATGCCGATTGAGGCCAAGATCTTTTCCGAGTCGGCCCTTGAACGGCGACTGGTGCAACACGATCCTGAAAATCTTGCCCTTGCCATGAAGACTCTCTGGGCCGTGCGTCGGCATGCCCGCCGGGATGATATCGCTGATCCTGACTGGAGTGACGAGCAGGGCTCGGTTCTTATCTGCGCCGATCGTCTGACCCCTGACGAGCGATTGCATGAGTTTGCCAAGATCCTTGATATGGATATGGTGGGTTCGGTGCGGACGGCATTACTTAATCTGATCTGGGACCATTGGGATATCCGCCGGGATCATTTTAAGAATGTCCGCGGCGTCTCTTTGCTCGGTTCATCCCATTGGCAGCGGGATCAGAAGTGGGATAAAATCTACTCCTATTATGATCCTGAAGATGGAATTA
>JAJRUT010000070.1 GCA_024277655.1 Deltaproteobacteria bacterium
GTAGACGAAGATGCCCCCGGTTCTGTTCGTGTTCTGTTTCACCAGGACAACACCCTCTCTGTTCAACGCGTAACCGTGGCAGAATCCCTCTTTGGTGATGCGGAAGAAACAGAGGAGAGTTTTACTATTCCAGCCTACTTTGAGTCAATCACAGCTCTGGCGATTAGCGAGGATGGGTTGCAATTGTACGCAGGAACTAAGGGCGGCACCCTGCTACATTGGGATATCAGTGAAGCACCTAACCTTGTCGATACTGTTCCGGCCTTTAAACAGCCCATCACAGCTCTTGCCATGGTATTTGGCTCCCAGTCTCTTGCTGTGGGTACGGAGGATGGTAGTCTTACAACTTGGATGGGTGTTCGTGATTCAGATGCCAGTACCACCAAGAAGTTGCGAAAAATTCATACCCTGACGCCCCATGATTCTCCTATTGTTTTTATTCAACCATCGAGGCGGGATAAATCGCTGCTTTCCTGGTCAGACCAGGGGGCATTACACATGGATCATATGACCTCTGAGCGGCATCTCTACACCTTTGATCTTCCCCCTACCCATTTGGCCGCGATTAATGATCGGAGTAAAGGCTTGGTTGCTGTAACCAAAGATGGTTTGCAACTATTGACTCTTCATAATCCCCATCCGGAGATAAGCTTTAAGACCTTGTTTTCCAAGGTTTGGTATGAAAATTATGACAGCCCCGAATATGCCTGGCAGTCGTCCTCTGGTTCCGATGATTTTGAGCCCAAATTTTCCATTACCCCCCTGCTTTTTGGCACAATCAAAGGCACCCTTTATGCCATGATCTTTGCGTTGCCTCTGGCCATTTTTGGGGCGGTTTATGTCTCTCAGTTTGCCCCGGCCCATCTGCAACAGGTTATTAAGCCTACAGTCGAGGTTATGGCCTCGGTTCCATCTGTGGTGATTGGTTTTCTTATTGCCCTGGTTCTGGCTCCCTTTATTGAAACCCATCTTGTCGCGCTTCTGCTCTGCTTTTTTCTGATACCCCTCACCTTTGGGGGCTTTCTCTACTGTTGGCATTTGGGGCAGCGATTTAAACAGATTAGGGAATTTAGAAAGGGTTTTGAATTTATCCTTGTTATTCCTGTTCTCTTGACCGGTGTCTTACTGAGCTATTTTTTGGCGCCGATGGTCGAGCAACAATTTTTTGCTGGTGATTTTACCCGTTACCTATTTCAAAATTTAGAGATGACTTACGATCAGCGTAACTGCATTATTATTGCTTTCGGCCTTGGCTTTTGCGTTATCCCTATTATTTTCTCCATTTCAGAAGACTCTCTGTCCAATGTGCCAGCAGGCCTAAGTCACGCATCTCTGGCCCTTGGTGCCAGTCGCTGGCAAACGGTGTGGCGGGTTGTGCTCCCTTCGGCAAGTCCCGGTATTTTTGCCGGTTCCATGATTGGTCTGGGGCGCGCTGTTGGTGAAACCATGATAATTCTCATGGCTACAGGTAATACCCCTATTATGGATCTTTCCATCTTTAACGGTATGCGAACCCTTGCGGCCAATATTGCTGTGGAAATACCGGAGGCCCCGGTTGATGGTACCTTGTACCGGGTGCTTTTTCTTTGCTCCGTCCTGCTCTTTTGTATGACTTTTGTGGTCAACACTGGCGCCGAGCTGATTCGTGACCGTTTGCGTAAGAAGTACGCGAGATATTAAGGGAGAGGAAAAAGGCTAAGGCTACTACCGTACGAATGGTGTAGCTACTTTGCCCTTTTGCCCTGCTTAAAAGGAATTTTTATATATGAAATCAAAATATCTACGTGAAGGTGAGCCGTTTGTCTGGTGTTCCGGTGCTGCCCTTGCGCTTATTTTACTCTTGACCCTGTATCTTGTCGGGGTCATTTTTCAAAATGGTCTGGGGGTTTTTTGGGTTAACTCCGTAGCCCGCCTGGAAATGACGGACGGATCCCTATTTATGGGGGAAGAGATCCAGACCTCTGAACACAGTAATGGCGATTCCCGGGTTCAGCTCAAGATTGCCAATCGCGACCTGTACTCCCTTGATTTTAAGTGGGTCTTCCATAAGGATGTTACTGCAACATCATACCCTGAAGATACTGTTGTTGTTGAACGGTTGGAATATGGTAATTTTATTGGTTTTCTCTCCTCGGTTAACCTTGCTGATACCCCAGCCTCTGACGGAGATCAGTACTCCCTGTTAAAGACGAGTCTAAAGGATCTTTCTCGGCATCATGGTCAGATTGAGTCTGTTGAATCACAGTTGGCAGATTTAAATTACGAGGTGGAACGTCTTGACCATAAGTTGGGGAAATTGCGGTACCGTGACAAGCAGCAATCCCCTGACTATGCCAAGATCGTAGCAGAGCGTAATACTCTGCGGCTTAAATTTGATGGTCTGGTTCACCAGCTTTCGGAGCTTGAGAGGGTGCAGGCAACCAATGTGGCCGTTTTTAAGGATGTTAATGGCACCTCTGTCACCTTGCCCCTTACCTCAATTGTTCGTATCTACAAACCGAATGGACTGTCTTTTTTCGGTAAGTTTAGTTTATATGTCCAGAAGGTCTGGGAGTTATTTTTTGATGATCCCCGTGAGTCGAATACTGAAGGGGGATTATTCCCTGCTATTTTTGGCACCGTGATGCTTATTGTGGTTATGGCCATTTTTTCCTTCCCCCTTGGTGTTATAGCCGGGATATATCTGCGGGAATATGCGCGGGACGGGTTTATGGTTCGTCTGGTGCGGATTGCGGTTAATAATCTTGCCGGTATCCCATCCATTGTTTACGGTATTTTCGGGCTGGCCTTTTTCGTTTACGGAATAGGCTCTTCCATTGACCAGATCTTTTTTCCCGAAATGCTGCCGGCTCCTACCTTTGGCACAGGGGGCATGCTTTGGGCCTCACTGACCTTGGGTCTGTTAACTATCCCGGTGGTCATTGTTTCCACTGAGGAGGCTCTAGGTGCTATTCCCGGTGGTATACGGGAATCTTCCTACGCCTTGGGTGCGACAAAGTTCCAAACCCTGAGCCGTATCCTGCTTCCCCTTGCCTCTCCAGGTATTATGACAGGTTTTATTCTTGCCATGGCCCGTGCTGCCGGTGAGGTGGCGCCCCTGATGATTACCGGAGTCGTTAAACTGGCACCCTCCCTGCCCGTGGACTTGCAATATCCCTTCCTCCATCTAGATCGAAAATTCATGCATTTAGGTTTTCATATCTATGATATTGGTTTTCAATCACCCAATGTGGAGGCTGCGAAACCAATGGTTTTTGTTACGACCCTGTTACTTCTTGGCATTGTTATCGCTTTGACCAGTACAGCAATTATTATGCGTAGTCGTATGAAGAAGAAGTTTGCCATTGCTGATTAATTTGTAACTGTTCACCGTCTTAATTTAAGTGAACGAAAATATGAATTTTAGTTTCGCCTTTCCTCATTACAGTGAATAGTCACATTAATTTTACCTTTAGCCTATTATTATGACAAACGAAAAAAATGCCGTTACCTCCATAGAGGACTCCATCGTCCAGGTGCGTGATCTCAATCTGTTTTATGGTACAAGCCAGGCCCTGTTTAATCTTGATTTTGATATTCCGCGCAATAGGGTAACCGCCCTGATTGGCCCCTCTGGTTGTGGTAAGTCCACCTTTATTCGTTGCATTAACCGGATGAATGATCTGGTTGACATTGTTCGTATTGATGGCTCTATTCAACTTAATGGTCAGGACATTTTTGCAAAATCAGTTGATGTTATTGATCTTCGCCGCCGGATTGGTATGGTTTTTCAAAAATCAAACCCCTTTCCAAAGTCAATTTATGAAAACGTAGTTTATGGATTACGCATTGGTGGAGTAACTGAAAAACCAGACCTTGACGAGGCTGCGGTGGTATCCCTTAAACGTGCCGCCCTGTGGGATGAGGTGAAGGATCGTCTTCATGACTCAGCCATGGGGTTATCCGGGGGCCAGATGCAGCGTCTGTGTATTGCCAGGGCCATTGCCGTTGCCCCTGATATTATTCTTATGGACGAGCCCTGCTCTGCCCTTGACCCCCGCTCCACTGCCCATATTGAAGAGTTAATCCGTGAGCTTAATGGTGAATATACGATCATTATTGTTACCCATAATATGCAACAGGCCTCACGTGTCTCCGACTATACCGCCTTTTTATACGAGGGCGAGCTTGTAGAATTTGGCAAAACGAAGGATTTGTTTACTGTTCCAGTTGAAAAGGCAACTGAAGATTATATCACCGGTCGTTTCGGTTGATCGGTTTTACCTCCGCCCTCTTGCCCTCTCCTTAACCCCTGACAACCGGTAAAGAACGTGACTAAAGATATAAAAACCTCCATTGATGGATTGAAACAACACATGATTTTTCTCGGCACTGTTGTGGAAGAATCTGTGACGACCTGTATCAAAGCTGTTCGTACCCTCGACAATGAACTTGCGGCCCAGGTTCTAGATGGCGATACAAAAATTAATGATCTGGAGGTTGATGTTGAAGAGCTTTGTCTTAAGATTTTGGCCCTGCATCAACCTGTGGCCTCCGATCTGCGGTTCGTAATCACCGTTCTGAAAATGAATACAGATTTTGAACGGATTGGTGATTTGGCCTGTAAGGTGGCCGATAAGGTTATCCTGGTGAATGGCACAAAAAAAATCACCGGTTCTTCCCTTCACACCATCATGCCCCACAGGTTCGATGAGATGTTTGGGGCCACCCAGGCCATGTTCAGCTCTTGCCTTGATGCCTTCGTCCGTGAAGACTCAGATCTGGCCCATAAAATTTGCATCATGGACGATGTGGTTGATCAGGCTAAACGGGCTATTCGCCTGGAGCTTGAGGAGATTTCCCGGAATAAGCCTGAACTACAACCCTACCTGCCCATGATACTCTCCATTGCCCGCGGTTTAGAGCGTATTGGTGACCACTCAGCCCACATTGCTGAAGATATTATCTATATGTTGCAGGGGCGTATTGTCCGCCATGATAAGGAGTTGTAGGCTGTTAATGGTTTGGCAAAGGGGGAGTTTGGGGTGGGGACTTTGAGTAAGAGTATCCACCTCTTTGTGCAGTTACGGATAATTTAAAAAAAGGGAACTTAGTATGTCACCAGTTGTGAGTCATGCCATTCTTGTTGTTGAGGATGAAGAGGATATTCAGCGCCTGGTTTCTTTTAACCTGCTCAAGGCCGGGTTCCATGTGATTTGTGCCGATGATGGTCTGATGGGCCTTGACAAGCTGGCTCAGGAAAAGATTGATCTGGTTGTGCTCGACCGTATGATGCCGAATATGGACGGCATTGAGATGTGCAAAAAGATGCGGGAAAACCCGGTGTATGAAGATTGTCCCGTCCTTATGTTGACTGCCAAGGGGGAGGATGAGGATGTTATTGAGGGGCTGGAGGTTGGTGCTGATGACTATCTGCCGAAACCGTTTAGTCCTAAAGTTTTAATTGCCCGTATTAATGCTCTGTTGCGCAGATCTTCCACCCCTGATGATTCCGAATTTCTAGTCTTTCCCCATTTTGATTTACACATCTCACCCCAAAACTATGATGTTAGTTGTGGTGGGGTTAAACTGCCTTTAACCAAGTCCGAGTTTCATATTCTGCTTCTCCTTGCCGGTAAACCTGGCTGGGTCTTCTCGCGCCAGCAAATCATTGATTCGATACGGGGCTTTGATTATGCCCTGACAGATCGGGCCATTGATGTCCAGGTTTCCGGTTTGCGTAAAAAACTTGGTGATTCCGCCACCTGTATTGAAACGGTTCGTGGGGTTGGCTATCGTTTCGCTGATGCACTGTAAATAAATACTCAACTTTCCCACTTGATGTATAGGCCGGTTATTGTGAGATTGTTTGCGAGTCAATGCAAAGTCACTTATTTTGAATCCAGGATTCAGTAGAATGGCAAGAAAATATGTTGTGCTGAATCCTGAGTTCAAATAATACTTCACGTCCAGCAAGAGTATAAAACGACGTATAGCACAAGTGGGAAAGTTGAGTATTTATAAATCAACTGCCGTTTCTCCTTAGTCGGTTCATGTTTGCCTTGATAAGCACCCTGTTTAATACATACATATTTACTCCACCTCTGTCTTTTGGTAGATTAACTCAGCAGTGTCGGAGACAGGTTCCTTGACGCAAGGACAGGACTAGGAAACCTAGCCTGACAGCACTGAGATTAATTCCTCGTTCAACTTTAAGACGAATCTGCTCAAGATTACGGATGTAAATATGACTACCAAGATATATGTTCTAAATTTCCCCAAAGAAACCAGTGACAAGCCCCTTATCAGTGGTCTTGTTCGCCAGTATGACATTGAATTTAATATTCTAAAGGCAACTATTCTCCAAGGCTGTGAAGGGCGTATGGTCCTTGAAATATCCGGACATAAAAAGAATGTCACTGCAGCCCTTGATTCTTTGAAGTCCTTTGGGGTCAAGGCTGAGACTATTTCCACTATTATCCGCCGCGATGAGGAGCAGTGTTTTCATTGTGGAGCTTGCACCGGTGTATGTCCAGCTAAGGCCATTTACTTACAACGCCCGGAGATGACAGTCGTCTTTGATCCTGGTAGGTGTACGGGGTGCGGCCTCTGTGTTGCCGTATGTCCTGTAAATGCCATGGGTGTTGATGTCGGCGAGGATATTAGTCTGGTTAATTAGATTGATCGATCCCCGGCCTGTAGTAGCCCTAAACTGTCTTGGGGTGGGCATCATGCCTGGCTATGTAACGCAAAGCCTGGGGAATATGGGCCGATTTGCCGATTTTGCAGTAGATTTATCTAAGTCCTACAGGTTCCTGGTGCAGTGTCAGGTTTAAACATTTGGGTAAGGGTCTCAATGTTATGCTAACCACGAAGAAAACCAAAAAAACAAGTAGATATTCTGCCCTTCGTGGTGAAAAAAGAGATATAAAAGTTCGAAATATTAAGTATTACATTATGCTCGGATCTATGGTTTGTGTGGGGTAAGAAATGTGTCTTTATGGGAATAGGGCGGACTACAGCAGCAGAGTATGGTGAGTTCTCCTGCCCCTGTGTTTTTAAGCCAGTGAACTTCTCCGGGAAAAATCACCGCATTTACCCCCTCTTCTAGAGTGATTTCAGTCACCTCCCCACCCTCCTTTTGGAGATAAAGCTTACCAGTTCCCCCTGTTGTCAGATAGATCTCTTCGCTGATCCTGTGATAATGGGGAGTGGTTTGTCCCCCTTTTTTCACCCTTGCTTCAGCAATGGACTGGTTGTTGTTGCTGTTGTGTATTGGGTGTATAAGTTCCCGTATTTCCGAGCTATCCTTGGTGTTGTAGCTTGTTACCTGTCTGCTTATTCTTACTCTGTTCATGGTGGTTTATATGCTTAGTGATAGAATTCAGCCCGAAAGGCTGGCTGGTTATTTCAAAACTCTTTGTGAAATTGATTCCCCTGGTTTACTCGAGAAGCCGGTTGCGGAGTATCTCCAATGTTTTTTTTCAAAGTTTCCAGGGATTGTTGTTGAGGTGGACGATTCTGCCTTGAGAACAGGTGCGAATACTGGCAACCTCATTGTCACTATACCTGGGCGTGATGAAGGTGCAACAGGTCTATTTTTTAACTGTCATATGGATGTGATTCCCCCCTGTATTGGCGTGCAGGTTGACTACACCGATGGTGTTTTTCGTTCAAAGGGGGATACAGTTCTGGGTGGTGATGATAAGGCGGGAATTGCCATTCTTATGGAATTGACTCATCTTCTCTTTGAGGGTCAAACCCCTTTGCCCTTGGTTCAATTCATATTTACGGTAGGGGAAGAGATTGGCCTGCTCGGCGCTGAACATCTCGACCGCGAGTTAATTCAGGTGGGATACGGTTACGCCCTAGATTCAACCGGGATTGACAATGGTATTATTGGTGCACCTGCAGCTGTCTATGTGGATGCGGTGATTACTGGCCGGGCAGCTCATGCCGGACTTAACCCGGAAGATGGTGTTAGTGCCATTGTTCTTTGTGGCGAGATCACCTCCCAGTTGCCTTTGGGGCGGGTTGATTCAGAAACCACAGCCAATATTGGTCTTGTTGAGGGGGGGGCGGCGACAAATATCATTCCTGAGACCGTTCGGGTACGGGGTGAAATAAGAAGCCATTGTTCCCGCAAGCTGGCACAGACCATTGAGGTCTTCAGACGAACCTTTGAGGATCTTTCTGCAAAATATGGTGGCCGAGCTGAGGTTGATTTTCCTCCCCAGTATCCGGCGATGCTCGTAGATGAATCGGCACCTGTTGTTCAGCGCCTCAAGCGATCTGCTGGCGCCCTTGGTCGGTCCATTGACTTGATCGTTGCCGGGGGAGGGAGTGATGCGAATATCTTTAACTTTAAGGGCTTACCCACAGTTATTCTTGGGACAGGCATGACCGATGTCCATTCAAACAACGAAAATATAGCCCTGAGTGACATTGTTCGCACGGCGGAGATGGTTGCAACCTTGGTAACATGTTGAAGTTGTGCTGTTAATGCCCATTGTTCCACGTGAAACAATGGCCTTTTTGCGCGTTTGGGGGTCTGTTTGGGGTGAAAAAGTAGTTGCAATCACCTATGGATAGCGTATTGTATTCGCTGCTCCGGCGGTTCTTTGCGCTTCTGTCGGGTGGGATGTTTGCGATCGGCGTTTGCTAAAAGGGTTTGTCTTTTTTGGGCAGGAAGATGGACAGAACTTGAGCCTTCTCTGTGGAGAGGGTGGAGGAAAAAACGTATGGCTGTTAAGAAGAAACGAGCAAAAATTGTTGCCCTGGCGAATCAAAAGGGCGGGGTGGGTAAGACCACAACTGCGGTCAATCTCGCCTCGGCGGTGGCCTTGCAGGGTAATAGGGTGCTGTTGGTTGACTCTGATCCCCAGGGGAATGCCTCGAGTGGCACTGGTATTGAGGGGCGGGATAGCCATCTGTATCATTGTTATGTTGACCCGAAGACGACAAAAAAAGCGGTTCAGCCTTGTGGGGTCGTAGGTGGTCTATTTGTCCTGCCCACCCATGTGGATCTGATTGGTGTTGAGGTGGAGTTGATGAACGAGAAGCGTCGGGAGATGTTTCTGCGGGCCATTCTTGACCATGTCTCTGGAGAATATGAGTATATTTTTATCGATTGTCCGCCATCCCTCGGCTTGTTGACTCTAAATGCCCTGACTGCGGCGGATAGTGTTTTGGTTCCCATGCAGTGTGAGTACTTTGCCCTTGAGGGGTTGAGTCAGTTGGTGCGAACGATAAAGCTTGTTAAAAACTCTTACAATAAGAAGCTCAAGATAGAAGGCCTCGTGCTGACTATGTTTGATCGCCGTAACAAGCTGACCTACCAGGTGGCCAAAGAGGTGAAAAAACATTTCAAGGCCAAGGTTTACAATACAGTTATTCCGCGAAATGTCAGGCTGAGTGAGTGTCCAAGCTATGGGCAGCCTGTGATGGTTTATGACAAAAACTCCGCCGGTGCGCTTAGTTATACAAACCTTGGTGCGGAGTTTTTGAAGAAGCAGGACGATGCTAAGGGGGGGAGTAAATGAGTTTAGGTAAGGGGCTTGGCGCCTTAATGATTGATGATGATGATGAATTTTCTGCCGTTGGCGAGTATATTCTTTGCGATATTGAGGCCATCGAGCCGAATCCGTATCAGCCGCGAAAAGATATGGACATGGATGCCCTACGCGATCTTTCGGCCTCCATTAAGGAAAAGGGGGTGTTGCAACCCCTAGTGGTTACGGTTGATGATGATGATATGGACAAGTATGTCCTGATCGCCGGAGAGAGGCGTTTGCGGGCCTCTAAGCTTGCTGGCTTGGAAGAGGTTCCGGTTATTGTCAGGGATGTCTGTGTTCAGGATCGTCTTGAGTTGGCGCTGATTGAGAATATCCAGCGGGAGAATCTTAATGCCATTGAAGAGGCGTTGGCCTACGGACAATTGGTTGAAGAATTCTCCCTGACCCAGGAAGAGGTTGCCAAAAGGGTGGGCAAGAAGCGGTCTACGGTTGCCAATATGCTTCGCCTCTTGCATCTTCCGCAGTTTGCCAAGGACGATGTGGCCAGTGGACGACTCAGTACGGGGCATGCCCGTGTCCTTCTCTCCTTACAAAATGAAGAGGAGATGGAGAATTTGCGTAATACTATCCTCAAGAAGCGTCTTACGGGGCGTCAGGCCGAAGGGGTGGTGAAGGGGGTGCGGACAAAAGTGCGGCCCGGAAGCCGCAAACCGCAGGGTGAGGAAATTCCCAAATCATACTGTACAACCCTGAGTGCTGATATTGTGCGAACTTTTGATACCAAGGCCAAGATCGTGCAGAATGGCTCACGGGGCA
>JAJRUT010000071.1 GCA_024277655.1 Deltaproteobacteria bacterium
AGCAGCTAGGCCGACTCCATGCCAGGTCTTTATTGCCGATATGAAGGTGTCACTTACCATCGCTGGGGGACATATTTTTTACTATCCGGATATTCTGCTGAGCTGTGACACTGACGCCAACGACCCTTATTTTAGAACACGACCCTGCCTTGTGGTGGAGGTGCTTTCCGACAGCACCGAACGGATTGATCGCCGGAAGAAATTTCTGGCCTACAAGACGTTAGATTCACTGCATGAGTATATTCTGGTGTCCCAGGCCGAACAGGTGGTGACCGTCTTTAGACGCATTAATAATGACTGGCAACCTGAGGTTTTCAGAGACAATGACTCCTTTGGCCTTAATTGTCTTGATTGCACGGTGACACTCCCGGAAATTTATGAAGACATTCAATTGTAGTGCATAAAATGCACTTTAATCAACAAACCCTAACCAGACGCTAATAATTTCCTAATCTCCTGTCGGTAATGATGAGTTAAATCATTACAAGGGGATAATATGTGGCGTCTTTTGTGTTTTACACGCTTTAACTTTTCTATTTCATCCATCATCGCGCCTTACGACTCCTGTGGAGGTGCGACTTGATGCCCCTTGTTTTTGCCTCCCATTATTCCAAGCAATCCCGGGATACACCACCGACCTTGGCTGAATGCCTGCGGTTGCTGGATGTCGATCCCAAATCCCCTGAAAGTTTCCCCTTTGTTGGTACCGATGTTAGCGCCGGTTGCGAGAATGAACTACAGGTCGCGGTGGTGGGCAAGGCTACGGATGTTGATCTGCCGGACACCATCATTTCCTCAAGATATTATGCCAATATCAAAAGAAGAATACGAAGTGGCGATACGGCCACCGCCGCCCTGGACAACCTCCAGTCTTACCTCTCTGACAATACCGCTGGTGTATGGGAGAATAGCTGGGTTCGTTTCCCCTGTCATCGGTTGAATAAGTATGCCAGCGCCGTTATAAACCATGATCTCCGAGCCGACAAAAACAATCCGGGCGGCCCGGCGCGGGGCGATATTGATCGTTTTACCCTTAATGTCCAAGGCAATAAGTGGTTCAGGCTACCCATAAGCTATCTGTTAAAACTTTCCCTTGCCGATGTTGTCGGCACCGGTGGCGGTGAACTTGTTCGGGCCACAGCCACAAGGATCATGCCTCACTTTATCAGTGACAACACCTCACCTGAGACCACATCTTTTCATGTGTTAAGTAATCCAGAAACCGGAGGAGTTGGCAACAGGGTGGCGCGGGAGGCGGCAAAACGCTTTCTACTGAGTACACTTTTACTCACCTACGCCAATAAAAAATTTGGCTTGCAAGAGCATGGTCAGAAGGCCATGCTCTTTTTTTCGCCCCACCCACCAATCCGCCAAAGACAACTTAATGAGTGCATATCTGATGCATTTTACCGGGAGCTATTTATGAGCCCCTGCCTCTCCGGCTGGAACCGGGGGGAGAAGAAGCAGGACTATATGGCCCTCTGCCATCAGGTGCTAAGTCGCAGTCACTTAAATGGGGTTATGAAGTTACGCGAGGCAGGCATAATTACCAATAATCTGGTTATCCTGCCCCAAACATCGAATGTTGGCCTGGCCAATAATGGCACACATATCAGTCTTGGCAGTAAAAAACTGACCAATTTATTACGTTCTTCAGCCACTGGTTTCGGCGCCGAGCATGAAAAATATCTTGGCGACCTCCACGCCAAAATCATGGAGCATTTTCTCCCTCTGTTCGTTGGAACCTACAGCGCCGACCCTTACCGCTTTGATTACGAGGATTTTCACCCGGAAAAACTCCTCGGCTTTCTGCCCCACCAACTTGACTACACCCATCTACGTATGCTCTGGCGCAGATGGCGCAAAAAAGCCAAGAATAGGGTCTTTGGTCACTCCCTTACCCCCTTTGGCCCCCCGTCTCTTGACCGCTTTATTCGGCGGATGTTTGGCCTAAGGGGTGATTTTATCGCTGATTTCAGACTTCTTGACTATCCCGTATCCCTCCTGTCAACCAGGGGCAACAACAGTCAGGACGGCACCCTGGGCAATGATGATCGTCTAAAAAAAGACCTCCACTCCTTAGGACTTTTCGACAAACGTATGTCCCTCTATCAGCTCATTCGCTTGCGCCAGTATAACACCATGGGTTTCTCGGGCTTTGAATCCCGTTACTATTCACAGTTCCATAATTTTACCGATATGAAAGAGGCCGCTAACCTGCAGATGCTCATCGGTGGCCTGGCCTACAAGTACATCATAACAAAACAACTAACCCACGCAGACATCCCAGCCACCCCATTTATTGAGAGTGAACGGCGACAGATCATGTTTGGCCTTGCCGTGTCTATCCCAACCTTCTTTATCGCCAAAAAGAGTCGTAACCGTTTTTGGGATCGCATCTTACCCAAGGTTAAGGGAGTACGCACCAGTCGGCGCTACCCTGATTATTTACGGGTTGGCAACAGGGAGTATCTCAGGGCCATGGTTGCTCTAATTCGTCAGGATGGTGCGGATCTCATTGATATAATGGGAATGGAGGCAACGGTTAATGATCTTGAAAATCGTCTAAATTTCCCTCAGGAACAGTCGGCAAATGGCAAGCTTAGCCGCGGAATTCTCAAAACCATGGGAGAAAAAATAACGCCCTTCCATTTAAGTGGTGAAGAATTTAATTCGGCCTCAGAAACCTTTTACCGGCAAGGATTGCGCCACCAACATATAGAAGATGGCTTCGCATACCTGGCCCAGGATATTCGTGACATGGCCAGTGGTCGTTTGCCCCTGCCAGTCGAACAACGAGCTGAAATAACAAAGTTTTGTGGCGGTTTATCCATAGAAGAGGCACTCACGGCAGGATTACACAAGACCCAAAGCGACAAAATGGGTCAGCATGATGCCATAAATATAATCCGCTTAATACTCCTTGCTGAGAGTTTTACTGGAAAGGGGCATGGAGGAAATTACCAGTGATTCACCAATTTATCGAGCGTAACAGTAATACGGTTATGACTGAGGAATTATTTGCCGATCGAATTGTCAATTTTTTGTACTCAACTGCCAGGGAACACGCCCCAAAACTCCTTGAAATGCTCACCAGTGCCAGGATGTCAAGTTTACTTGGTTTTTGTAATTTTGACTTGTCCCTGTCCGCAGCCCTTATGGGCAACAAACAATTTTTGGCCAGGTGCGGGGTGGATCTTGGCGAATGCATCGAATCTCCCGACTGGTTTACCTCCCCACGAAAAGTTTTTGAACGCAAAATCAGATATTGGCATTGTCGCCCCATGGTTAACGATCTGGATACAATTGTTTCCCCCGCCGACAGCCGTATACTTTTTGGTTCATTATCAGCCCAATCTGAGCTTTTTTTAAAGGATAAATTCTTTAATTACAAGGAGTTACTGGGAGATCGTCAAGAAGGTAAATGGCTAAAATCCTTTACCAAGGGTGATTATGCCATTTTTCGCCTTACGCCGGATAAGTATCACTACAATCACCTTCCAGTATCGGGAATCATTGTCGATTTTTATGAAATATCAGGCTGTTACCACTCATGTAACCCTGGAGCCGTGGTGGAGGTGGTGACACCCTACTCAAAAAACAAACGGCTGGTCACCCTGATCCAAACCGATGTCCCTGGCGGTTCACAGGTTGGCCTTGTTGCCATGGTCGAGGTGGTGGCCCTTATGATTGGCGAGGTGGTGCAATGCTACTCTGACAAGCGCTATGATGTCCCCTTAAAAATAAACCCTGGAATGTTTGTGCGTAAAGGGCAGCCCAAGAGTTTGTACCGTCCTGGCAGTAGCACCGATGTCCTGTTATTTCAACAAAACAGGGTGCGTATGGCCGACGACCTTCTCTGTCACATGTCACGCTCAGATATAAAAAGTCGCTTTAGTGCCGGATTTGGCAAGACCCTAGTTGAAACAGATGTGCAGGTTCGCTCCCCCATTGCCTACCGAGTCTAAAAGAATGACTTACCTGGGAGTCTGTCGGACTTAGGCATAACAAAAATATCCAGTAACTATTCACTGTAATGAGGAAAGGAATGTAGAGAAGATAAAAAAGCTAAAAGGCGGGGGCCTCTTAGCGCAAGTAAACTAAAAAAACGGAATTATTTAGCCAAACATGACAACTTTTCTTTTAGCCACGGAAAAACACGGACAAAATATTCTGTGTTTTTCCGTGGATTCCGCGGCTAAACCTTAGCAATATCAATTTCCATGACAATTTCGGCAGATAGATCCCAAAAAAATGGACCTAAAACGTTAAATTTATAGGAATCTGCCAATTGCGCTAAAAACGCAAAACCATAATTCATAATTCATAATTCATATTTTCATTCATTTAAATTAAGACGGTGAATAGTTACAACATCTACACAACTCAAGAGGATATCATCATGTCAAATGGCTTGATCTGCTTACTACTGGTACTGATTTCATCTCCACTTTTACTAAAGGCCTATCAGATTTTACCAAGGGAACGATTTCAGATCATAGGGGCAATCCCCCGGGGCGATAAATCGTCCCACTCTGGGGGATGGGCTGGAACTAATCTTACCTATTATGGTTTTATTCTGGCCTCGGCAACAGTAATCGCAGTGGCTTTATTTTTTGTTTTGCTCGCGGCAATTGGCATTGATATGAATATTAGTCTCGGGATTATAGCCTTTGTGGTTACCCTCTCCCTGATTGGCGCAAAACTCATTGCCAGACTTGTGGAAAAGAAAAAAAACACCCTCACCGTGGCCGGGGGAGCCACCGTTGGCCTCTACGCCATGGCCTTTATCCTGATTACCTACAACAAGCTCTATGCCGACGCGCAACTCACCATCCCCCTGTTTCCAGTCATGGCCGCCCTTACCGTTTCCTTTATTATAGGTGAAGGATTAGGCCGCCTTGCCTGTATTAGTTTTGGCTGTTGTTATGGTAAACCGATTACCGAGCTTAGTCCTTTAGGACAACGACTATTTAGTCGTTTCGGGGTTGAATTTCATGGGAAAACCAAGAAAATAATTTATGCCTCCGGTCTATCAGGGATCAAGGTCCTGCCGATTCAGGCCATCACCTCCTTTGTCTATGTCCAGTGTGGTATTTGGGGAATTTATCTATTTTTGGAAGGACAATTTGCAGTGGCCTTTGCCCTTTGTGCCATTTTCGGGCTGGCCTGGCGTATCTTTTCGGAACAGTTTCGCGCCGATTATCGGGGGGAAGGCCAGATGTCCGCCTACCAGATTATGGGCCTTGTTAACATCTTATTTTGTTTGGCCTTGCTCTGGTTTTTTCCGCAAAGTAGTTTTGTAACGGGAAATATACTCCTCGGCCTAAAGGCATTATGGAGTCCCATTGTTATTTTATTCTTACAAATCCTGTGGCTAGTATTCTTTCTATATACTGGCATTAGCCGGGTTCTTGGCGCAACCCTGACCTTTAATGTTCGCCAAAACCAGATCTAAACACAGCACATTAGTCTTGCAGTTTGCTAGGGTAACTTATTGATATCATAGCAAAACTCTAACAATTCTCCAATACTACAAAAGTAGTTTCCTCCCCTAAGAGAGTTTGATCTACTTTAAGGGAGATAAAAATGAAAAAGCTATTTTTGCTACAAAGAGTATTTGAGTTTTTTATTGTCGCAGTACTAATTTCAGGAGTAGCTACATCTGCTCTGGCCGGTCAAAAAAAGCCCCAGGTGATTTTGCGCCTCCATGGTTCAAACACCATTGGCGCAAAACTGGCTCCAGCCATGGGGATTGCCTTTCTAAAGGAAGTTATGCTGGCCGATCACGTCCAGGTGATTCCCCTGGCAACCAACGAACTTCGCCTCCTCACCCAGATGCCAGGTGGCCCTATTGCTATCGATATCGCCGCCCATGGTTCTTCAACGAGTTTTAAGGATCTTGCTGCGGGCAAATGTGATATCGGCATGGCATCTAGGCCAATAAAGAAAAAGGAGAAATCGGCCCTGTCCTTCATGGGCAATATGGACACCTTTTTCAGTGAACACACCCTTGGCCTTGACGGGCTGGCGGTTATTGTCCACCCGGACAATCCCCTGAGCAGTTTACCAATGGCGAAACTGCGGGATATTTTTTCCGGCAGGATTACCGACTGGTCAGAACTCAGCTCCCAGCTGCATGGCCCCATACAGGTGTATGCGAGGGACGATAAGTCGGGAACCTATGACACCTTTAAATCTCTGGTTTTAGGCAAGAAAGCGCCCCTGATTGGTTCTGCCAAACGCTATGAATCAAACACCAAGCTTTCGGATGCCGTTGCCGACTCAATGTATGGAATCGGCTTCACCGGACTTCCCTATATCCTGCGCGCCAAGCCCCTGGCAATTGCCGACAAGGGTGCAGCCCCAATCATGCCAAGTAACAATACTGTGGCCACAGAGGATTATCCCCTCTCCAGAAGACTCTATTTCTACACCCCACCCTATCCAGAAAACAAGTATAGCCGCGTGTTTATCGACTTTGCCCTGTCCACTCGGGGTCAGAATATCGTCGAAGAAATTGGTTTTATTGGCCAAAACATCCGAACATTTGCTGAGCAAAAAAAGATTCAAGGTAAAGTACAACAAAAGAAGGTTGTCCACAAATTGCGTAAGGCCACAGAAAGAAGCCACCGGGTTTCTTTAAATTTCCGCTTTCAGCAGGGAAGTACAAAACTTGATGACCGCTCCGAACGTGACCTCCTGCGTTTGGCCCGATTTTTAAAGGATCGCGAAAGCAAGAAGGGAGTCATCCTGATCGGTTTCACAGATAGTGCCGGTCAATATACCACAAATTACAATCTGGCCAGAAAAAGGGCAGGTATTGTTTATCGTCGCCTGCAACAACTTGGCGCAAATGGATCCTATCATATCCTCAGCGGAGGTGAAGAGTTACCGGTGGCAACGAACGACACCCAAAATGGTCGCCAGAAAAATCGCCGGGTTGAGGTATGGCTTCTCTCCTGAGAGTCTCGGTCTACAGCTCTAAAGCAATACACTATTAAGTATGCCCCCTATCTAGCTTGAGGGGCACGCCAGAGTAAATCCCACAGGGGGGGGTAAAATCATGAAATACCAATTCTTTTTAGCAATTATCCTATCAAGCTATCTTGGGGCAACCGGGGCCTATGGAGGCCAGTCAACCTGTTTGTCCATGGCAAAATCGCCGGTTAGTGGTACGGCCCTGCTGTTTATGAAGGCAGAGATGGAGAGCAAAATCGATGTCTGTGCAAATTCACCCATATTCCATTTTAACTATGGCCATCTTCTTGAGCGACTGACAAAGTATCGCCGGGCCATAATCCATTATAGAAAAGCAATTGACCTTGATCCACAGGTGGCAAACTACTACATTGGCTTAGCCGATGTTCTGCGATCAGTAGGTGAACAGAAAAAAGCTATTATCTACTATAAAAAGGGCCTTGCCCTTGACCGTGATAATATACGCGCCTTGCGCCAGCTCGAAAAATGTCAGATCATGCTGGCCGGAATGCAACCCATTACCACCGCAAGTTTTACACCACCTCGGGTACCTAAGCCAGTCGCGGTTATTGCCAAGCCTGCCAAGATGCCACCCACCATCGATGCAACAAGTATGTGTCGCTATAACACCTTTTTTATTGATCGCTATGAGGTCAGTGTCAACGTCTATAAACAGACAAATAAGACGTATAAGACCCCTGAGGGATTTAAGGGGAATATGCCGGTGGTTAATATCAGCTATGATGAAGCCCGCGCCTTTGCCAAGGCTCAGGGGAAACGCCTTTGCTCCGCTGAGGAGTGGTTACAGGTCATGGCGGACAAGAAGGTTGATTTAAAGGCTATGAATTTGCATAAGGACTATTACTCAACGCCGTATTCCATCGATTTTGGCCAGGAGCAGCGTGAGGTCAAAAACCTCATTGGTAATGTTGCCGAGTGGGTATCTTCAGACGCAAAGCCTGGTTTTATCGGCGGCCACTACGCCTCAGACCTGCTCCTGCAGAATAAGTATTCCGCGCTATCAACGGTGATTAGCAGTGAGGGATTGCAAGGCAAGCCCTATGTCGGCCTGCGATTATGTAAGGATATAGATTAACTTAAGCTGATGTCATACTCAACCATTGCCCCATCATCATCTGATTGACGACATCAGGCAATTAGGTAAGGGGGGGGATCCACTTAGGTAAAAGATTCCCCCAATATGCTGAAAGAAACAAGCAAACACAGACTAAATCTTAACCCCTAACTGAGCACAGAACTCTACCAGATCATATTTCCCCTTAGTAAGTATATATCTCAACACATCAAGCTCTAGCCCCTGATATTCATGAATGGCAATATTTCGAAAACCAACCATACCTTTGAGTTTACCCGCAAGGTCATCTGGAATTTTATGGGCCTTGGCCAAGAGTCTAAAAGCATCAGCACTACCCTGCGGGACACCCAGGCGATCAATTGCCACAATATGCATAGCCATATCAATCGTGGCCTGACAGGCTCTTTCCAAATTAAGAATAATCGCATCAACATGGGTATAATTGTCTAGTTCGGGGCAGGCCTCTTGCTCTTCCGCCACTCTCTTTAAACAACGTTCAAGGATTGCAGCCTTATTTAATAAAATATCGTCCATATCACTTTTCACCTGCATCATAGGATGCTAAAAGTTCTGCCCGCTCAAAATTCAACTGGGCATAATAGGCAAGGCAGTACATGGCAAACTCATCACATTGCCTTTGCTCCCGACAATAAACCCTATGTCCTTTGCTTATAACTTCTTTGGCAAAAACAACATTATCCAGACTCAATATACCTATATCAACCGGGCATCCTGCGACATCAGCCACCTTACTTTGTAAATGATAAATCGCCAAAGAGTCCGGCTCTGTGCGAGCTTTGAACAATAACGCCAGATCAAGATCACTTTCACCATGGGTGACACCTGCCACCTGAGAGCCAAACAGGTAGATCGCTAATAGATCTGGAAAGTCTAATTTTATAATTTCAATTATTTTCAACAAACGTTCCTGCGTTACCATACTGTCTTACTCCTCCTCGACCGCTGCCCCATCCTCAAAACCAGGCAGTCTTTTTTTGCCAAAGAGCCACACGCCGATGATGGAAATCTCATAGAGAATGACCAGGGGTATCCCCATCATCATCTGATTGACAACATCGGGGGTGGGGGTGAGAATGGCGGCGATAATAAAGGCAATAAGAAAGGCGTATTTACGATTTTTGCGTAGAAACGGGGCGTCAACAATGCCTATTTTGGCAAGAATCACCATCACCACGGGGAGTTCAAAGATAGCACCAAAGGCAATGAGCAGACGCAGAGCCAGGGAAAAATATTCCTTAACTGTAGGTGCGGCCTTAAGAAAATCCGTGGAGTAGCCCATCAGAAATTTAAAGGCCGGGGGAAAGACGAAATAATAACCAAAAGCAGCCCCCCCCAAGAAACAGAACGAGGAAAGAAAAGTAAAGGGCAGAGCCACCTTTTTCTCATGGGAGTAGAGGCCGGGAGCAATGAACTTCCAGGCCTCATAAAACAGCACAGGGGAAGCAAAAAGAACTCCAGCGGTAAGAGCCAGCTTCAGGTTAAAAAAGAAGGCCTCCTGATAGGAGATAAAGATAAGACTTGACCCCTCCGGCAATACATCAAAGAGAGGTTTTACAACCCAATTACTGACGGGCTCAATATAATAATAGGCCGTGGCAAAACAGACGATCACAGCAAGCAAGGAACGAACAAGTGCCGACCGCAAATCTGTGAGATGGTCGGTGAGGCCCTGCTGTTCCATTTCATCCATACTGATTCATCCTTGCATCATCTAGCGTGTGAGAAAAACGTTCTACTCCATACAGACCGACAATATACAGGGAAGCTATAGACTCTGCAAGAGGCTGGAAAACAGGCAGGGAACCTTTTTTAGTTTTTACTGCCGGTGGACTTGGCCCAGGGAGATGTGTTTTTTTTCTCCTGCTGAACAACCTTAGAATCATCCACGGCGACAGGCAAAAGCTCACAGTACAGATGCCAGAGTGGTTCAATCTTGCGAATCTGTTTCTTGGCCAAAACCTGCCAATCCACGGCAGGGAGGGGTTCGTTCCGCTCAAAGTTGAGCTCCTGATCCTGAAACAAAAGGAAATCGACACCAACGTCCCAGGGGTCACAGGGCAAATCAACCTCACTCATCTGCTCAGCCCCAGCTACACAACCCACCGCGGTTTTATCATTCACCCCACCCAGGGTGGCCAGGAGTCCCATGGATAAATCAAAAAAGCCAGTCCCCTCACCAAGCCGCCGACCCTTTTGATCAATGGCCATACACCCTGTAAGGGCAAGATCAATATCACTATTTTGCATCTGCTTTGGCCGTAATTTTTTACCAAAGAGAGTGATTCCCTTAAGGCTCGTACCATAGGCCAGATCCGGAAAGGGTATGGCGAAGGGTTTCACCCGGTAAAATCCCAGTTTTAGAGCAGGAGATGGCATTACCAACACCTTACCGTCAAGCAGACAGTTGATCCGCGCCTGGAAAAGCAGGGGGGATGGCATCATGAAAATTGTTTTGGCCACGCGGTACTCCGGCCTGCGGCGCAGACGCTCAGCAATTTTACCGGCAGAAGTTGGGGGAGGCGCACAACCTGCGTAGGTGGTGCGGAGCTCATCTTTAGAAACAGTCATAGGGGTATTCAGCCACACAACACAGACCTGTCTTCTGTGGGTTCTGTACCAAAAAATTAGTTATCAGCGTAGAAATAAATGAGATTGCAAGCTCTTCTTGTTTTGACAGGATGAACTGGATATACAGGATATTTTCACAACAGTCTGTTTCTTTTTTTATCCTGTAAATACTCCGTAATGCCAGGACTGGACAATTACCGGTAAATACTGTCTGATTTTGGCGAGCTTAATACAGAGAAACAACGGTTGTGGACTTTTTTTGTTTGGACTTTGCGGCCATAATCTGGGCATTGCGGGCAAAGCCGAACTCAACCAGGCGGGCAATATCATCCCACATGGTCTCACTACCCATGATAGCCACGGTCAAATCGACCCCGTTTCGGCTGAAACGACCAACATAGGTCTGCCTTGCGGCATAGGTATAGCCTGTCTTACCACCCTTTGCACCCCGTATCCGCCACAACGCCTTATTATGGTTGCTCAGGGTTTTACCATAACTGGTCTTTGTCCTGACCCGACCGATTCGCTTGGCAAATTCAGGGTCATTCATGGCGCCATTAAAAATAACAGCAAGATCACGAACCGAAGACCTTTGTCCCCGCACGGTAAGCCCGGTGGCCGTTTTGCAAATTGTCGAGGTGGCACCAAGCTCTCGGGCTTTACGATTCATAAGCTTTGTAAAAACATGCTCACTTCCGGCAATCTGTTCGGCCAGGGCCACGCTGGCATCATTGGCAGACGACAACAGCACGGCATTAATCAGATCATTGGCCTTATATGTTTTATTCTTGCGTAGATAAATTTTAGACCGGGGCATCTTGGCGGCCTTGCGGCTCACAGAAACCTTGGATGAATCGCGCAACGACTTCATGGCAATAAGGCCGGTTAAAATTTTGATGGTGGATGCGGGCTGAGCCAAACGATCCGGTTCATGGGAGTATAACACCCGGCCGGACTGAGCATCCATGATGATAGCACTGCGGGAAGATAATTTTCGCCGGAGCCTTGAAGGAGACAGGCTCGCCACAGTGTAGCTTGATTTTGTGGCCGATTTCTTCTTGGAAACCGTCGAGATAGGAGAGGTGTGCCTGCGGAAGGATCTGTCTGAAGTCTGTTTTTTTATCTTTACATTCGGGCTAAACTTACTTTTCTCGCTTAAAACCGGTCTGGAGGTCAGAGCATGGGCCGATAGAACAGTAATAGCGAGTCCGCAAAAACAGAGAATAACAACCTTAAATATTTGGGAAAAAGTATTTTTCACAACGATTATCCGCCCCCGGAAATCTGATGATTTAAAAAAAACAATTGGAGAACACTCAATCTAGCGATTTACCTCAGAAACATCAAGACGTTTCAAACCTCCACACCGGCCTAAAATACCAGTTTAACGCCTTTTCCATACCACTAAGCAAACCCAATCACAAAAAATCAAGAATAGTCTGAGCAATATGTGGTAGTGGCTCAATCCGGTCAACACCACCGCTAGCGATGGCCTCCTTAGGCATCCCGAAAACCACACAACTCTTTTCGTCCTGGGCAATATTTTTTGCCCCGGCCTCCTTCATCTTCAGCATTCCCTGCGCCCCATCCTTACCCATACCAGTAAGAATAACTCCAACAGCATTGGCCCCGGCAAAGGCCGCAACTGAGTTAAACAGAACATCAACAGCAGGCCGCTGATGACAGACAAGGGGGCCGTTCTTCACATTGACATAATACCGTGCCCCGGAGCGGCGCATTACCATGTGTAAATTACCGGGGGCAAGGAGAGCCTGACCGGGGAGAATCGAGTCGCCATCTTCCGCCTCCTTAACTCTGAAGGCACACAGCCCGTTTAAACGCTCGGCAAAACTCTTGGTGAAGTTAGCCGGCATATGCTGAACAATAACAATCCCAGGGGTATCGGCAGGTAGCAGGGTCAAAACATCCTTCAAGGCCTCTGTTCCGCCAGTGGATGCCCCAATGGCAATGATCTTGTTGGTTGAGGCCGTTAACGAACGACAGGCAAGGGGGGTAGACTCTGCGGAACTTCTCTTCCGGGGAACCCGGACATTTACCCTGGAGGCCGCTCTGATCTTATCGGCAAGCTGGGCGCCCATCTCGCCAACTGAATAGGCCGCCCCAGGCTTGGCCATCACCTCCACTGCCCCAGATTCCATAGCCTCAAGGGCCATGGCACTCCCAGACTGGGTCAAGGAACTCACAATAATAACCGGCAGGGGGAAATGCTTCATCAACTTCCTGAGGAAGGTCACCCCATCCATTCTTGGCATTTCAATATCAAGGGTAATAACGTCAGGCTTAAGGGCCACAATTTGATCCCGCGCCACATAAGGATCAGGAGCCGCACCAACCACCTCAATATCTGGTTCCTTGGCAAGTTCCTCACGAAAAACCTTCCGCACAACTGCAGAATCATCAACAATTAACACCCTGATTTTATTCATAAACTCCGCCTAACAATATTTTCACGTTTTTATTACCCCTAAATTTAAGGATAGCAAAGACTCATTGATATTGTCACCCAAATAAACCGCGTAGCCTTACCACGCAAGATTATTCAGGGGGCCAAAACTGAGTGCAGTTGCTGTTGCCAAAGAATTATTTGCCGGCGAAACTTCACCTGATATTCCGTATTTTCTGCCCCGTGCAGGGCCTGCATTTCAATCCGAATGGCCTCATCCCGGCGACCATTCAGCCACAGGGCATGGGCATAGGTATCGAGGATATGTGGTGCCGGGTGCAGCACAACCGCTCGCTTCGCATGTTTAAGGCCAAGAGCCGCATCCCGCACCATTTCATCCTCACAGGTCACAAAAAGCCAGGCCAGATTATTATGTACCTCTGGATTCTCTTCCCGTAGCACCAGAGATTTATTGTACATCGCAACCGCTTTTAGATATTCCTTCTGGCGATAGTAAAAATCACCCATGGCCCAATACAAGTCAGGATTATCGGGGTTGCTACCCATCTCCTGCAACAGTAAGCCCTCGGCCCTACTGACCACCACCCCCTCAAGATAATCACCAGGAATGGCACTATAACAGCCAACAGCTAACACCATAAGAAGCCCGTAGGCCACAAGCATTTTACGCACCTTGCGATGATGCTTATGCACCAGAGACGGCTCTGCTTCGCAGGCCACAAGAAAATCAACCCGTTGGCCAACACCAAAATGATGCCAACTGGGCAAATCGCGAATATCGCCACTCAGAAAAGCCACCTTTTCCAAAGCACTGGCCAAAAAGCCACTGCCCCCTGTTGTGGTGAAGGCATGAAGGTCGGCCTGGCGCTCAAAATTACGCATAAAGTAGCCAAAAACAAAGCGTAAAAACAACACTATGGCCACAAAAAGAAACACCATCTCATTTATTTCCACGAACTTTACCAGGGAAAGACCCAGCGATTCCATGAGCTTAAAAGCCCAATCAGTCTTCAGCACAAGATAATTCACCCCGCACAATACCGGCGCAATAATCAGGGAAAACCCCAGCAAGACGAAGAGATACAGTGGCATATGATAATATTTCACATGCCCTGTTTCATGGGCAATCACCGACTCTACCTCATCCCTGGTGAGATTTGCCAGCAAACCGTTAGTAATGAGAATATAGCGAAAACGGGCAACAAACCCGACCACGCCAGCGGTGAGAACCTGCCCGCCAAATAGGGGCCAGATCAGCACATCCCGGTAGCGCAGATGCAACCTGTCACACATGCCGACCAGTTCATCACGAACAGGGCCAGCAGGAATAGGAGTACAACGCCACATCCTGACAAGAAGCGGCGGAAAGACAAGGGCCAAAAATATAAAAAACAGGGCAAACACAACCAGTTCACCATAGCCCTCCACCATGAACTCACGGAACCAGACCCAGGGCACAATCTTTAGAAGATCCATCCAAAGACTAACCGCAACCCAAGGCAGGGCTATGGGGATATTAGCCCGCAGGTTTTCACCAATAAAAACCCAAGGATTCCCCCGTCGACCAAAGGCCAGATTATGGCTCCTGCTCGCAACAACCCACCCCACAACAAGATAGAAGAAAAAAAGGCCCACCAGGATAATATGGGCCAAAATCGGCATCGCCTTAAAACCGGGCAAAAGCAAGAGATAATAGAGGCCATGAAAATAATAAACATCCAGCCCGATGGCTATAATGGCGAGAATATGAGCGGCCCGTTCAGCCTTCATATACGAGGCCGGATTACGCACCCGTGAGACAGAAAAGAGAAACCGGCAAGCAAGGTAAAGACAACCAAGCTTACCAAGCCAAAGGGAGATAAGGGCTAAGACCCCGGAGGAGTAGCCGCTTGAATCAGGCCCGGCAGTTACCAGAAAGATAACCACCAATAGATACAGAAGATTATTATAGCTCACAAATTTCAGGATTTGAAGTATTGGAAACTCACACAGACACCCACAACAGCCTCGTCGTGTAAGGGGGATTCAATCGAGGATTTAGACATTACCACGAAGACACGAAAAGCTCGAAGAAATGTTGCGCCAGCGCCGATCATTTTGAATTCAGAATCTCTGAAGCCAGAATCCAGGAGCCATAGTTTAAGCAGAATAGTCGAGACTACGAGGCCTTGCGCCGCAATTTTTCATGTTGCCTGTTGTGATCTGCACATTTACGCAACAACCCCTGGAGCTGCATTCTGGTGAAAATCCGCTTTTTCAGGAAATACTCACCAATCTTCCGGTGATTTTTCTGTTGATAGGCCAAGATAGCCTGCATCTGATAACGATTCAACTTCCCCCTAGCGATGGCCTTCTTGCCAAAAGCCTCGGTACACTCACCCGATTGGAGGATAGTTAAAATATCATTCTGGGCCAGCCAACCGAAGCGAACGCCAATATCGCCAACCCTTGGTCGACAGGAGCGCTGCCAAATCAAAGCCCGGACAATGGTTTGCCAATCGACAAGCCCTGAATAATAGAGGAAATGCCCAAAGAGCATCGGCCTCGCAGGGAGATCTCCCTTAAAAAGAGCTTTGGAATCTAAGGTTTTGGCCTTTGGAACTGAGGTGGGGTTATTTGTCGCGCCAGCCCGAAACGATGCCCCGGCCGGTGACGGCTTTTTCTTTTGGCTAAACGATGGTCTGGCTGGAGCCGGGCTGGGAGCAGGTTTTGCAGAGGGCGGCCTTGGAGATCGCACTGTTTTGGGCTTGCTACCGGGAATGCGATACCCTTTTTCCCGAGCATCCACGTAGTGACTCAAGTGCTTGTACGCCTTTTGCACCACCTGAAATTTTCGGGCACAAAAACGCTGGGTGAGATCACCCTTAGTGGCAAAACGATCCGGATGGGTTTCCTTTGCCCGTTTACGGTACGCACTCTTAACCCCGGACATCTGAAGGTAGGCCAGGAAATCCCGCGACACATTTAACTCGTCACCAAAAATAACCTGGCAGGCCCGGAACAACTCCTGTTCAGCGACAACAGCAGACATTTTTATCCCTATTTAACCTGAATTTTAAACATCACTTGCGCAAAGAGGCCCACCAGAATCACGACACCTAAAACAGAAACATTGCCACCAGAAACGGTAAACCCAAGGTACTCTAATTTCCCTAGATTACTCCCTCAAAAACAGATAATCCACTCAAAAAAAGGCTCATTGGGGATTGATACACCGGATAGGGGTAAAACAACGACCAGTAAACCTAGGAAAAAGCACCCTGCCACTTACACCATGGAGGGTTCAAGGAAACAAGACACCACAACGGCAGGTGGTACACCCACTTAACAAGACAGCTAAGGCCACACAGGAAAACAAGACTCAAGAAAACAACGACAGATTAAGGGATTAGGAGGAGTACCCTCCACTTAACAGACTGAAATAATTAAGAATTAGCCGAAACCCTGACCGTATCAACTTCCAGGTGGGCCGCCTCAGATGAACTGAGGGATAGACTACAGTTGCCAACCTGCAGGAGGATGGGATCACCGAGAGGTGCTTTTCGAACGACATTCACTTCGGTACTGGGAGTCAGACCGAGATCAAGCAGACGGCGCCGCATCTTCTTGCATTCCCCCGTATAGTTACGAATACAAACGCATTGCCCGACCTTGATATCCTGCAACGTTTTACATTCAGCACATTGCTCAACACAATCTTGCAATTTGGTTTGTCCACATTTTTTTTTCAGACAGTTAAGAGCCCGCATAGGGGGACTCCAAAATAGGCTAAACATAGGCACAAGTCACCAAGTGAGGAAAAATAAGGGTTGCCAAACTTCAGATACTCTCTTGTAACAAAGCACTTCCCGCCTGTCAAGACAAAGTTAAGGTGCCCGAACTTACAGTATCAATATCACGATATGTAACAAACTAAAATTTAAGTCTTTAAAAAACCTAGTCATTACGAACCTTTTTATAATAAACTTAGTACACAGAGGATTATCGCTCTCAATAGTCGCCCACAGACCAGGAAGAACCCATGGCTCAATTCAAAAAAAACAAACCCCAAACCTATAGTAACCTGGAACGTCACCTAGGTCGCGTTCTCTCCCAGCTATCGGCACCACGGATGTTACCATTTCATGCCGCAATGAAGGCTCCGCCAGTGGATATCTATGAAAACAACGATGAATTCATCCTGTACATGGAACTTCCCGGAGTTGACCCCGACAAAATTGAGGTGGTGGCTGACCAACATTCTGTAACAATATCAGGTGACCGCCCCGCCCCGTCCTTCACCAATACCACCTGCATTCACCAACTTGAAATTGAACATGGTGAATTTAAGCGCATCGTTAGCATGCCAACCCCCATCGCCCCACTAGCGACCCATTCAGCCTACAAGAAGGGGTATTTAAAGATCACTCTGCCCAAACAGAAAAAACAGACCAAAATCAAAGTCAATGTCGAATAAAAACACCACCACCTCTGCCCAAAGGCTAAAATATGTCAAAACACGCAAGCTCTATCAATATAGACCCGTCAGACCTCCCCATCGGTTCGTCATTACCCATTCTCCCCCTGCACGGATTTGTCTTTTTCCCCGGCATGGGGTTCCCGCTTCAGGTCAAGGACAACTCGTCAAAACAGCTCATTGACGACACCCTTTTAAAGGACCGGATCTTCGGTATCATTACCCACAAGGAAGACGAGGGTGACCCAAATGATCCCAATCTTTTTGATGTGGGTGTTGCCGGTTACATCCATAAACTCATCAAAAACGAGGATGGTTCATATCAAATTCTTGTCAGTGGCATCAAAAAGATAAAGACCCGTGAATTCACTCAGCAATCACCTTATTTACAGGCTGATATCAAAGAATTACCCATGGAGGAGGCCCATGATAAAAAGATCAATGCCCTCACCATGAATCTGGTGGAGCGCTTTAAGGAGCTTGTGGAAATCACCAAGCTGCCTCCTGAACTCATCATGACCATGGATTCCCTGAACAACCCGTTCCATATCGCCTACCTCACCTGCTCACAGCTCAACATTGACACGAAACAGGAGCAAAAAATCCTGGAAATTGTCAAACTGACCGATCTTCTCCTGGCGGTGACCAAAAAACTGGCAGAACGGATGGAAACCATTGAGATGAGTGCCAAGATTCAAAAAACGGTGAAAAGCGATATTGACGGCAAACAGCGGGAGTTTTACCTACGCCAACAACTTGCCGCTATCAGAAAGGAACTTGGTGAAGACAACGAAAATATCGATCTGGTAGACCTCAAAGAGAGGTTGCACGACATCAAACTTCCTGAGGACGTGCGTACCGTTGCCGAAAAAGAGATGGAACGTTTGTCCCGCATCCCCTCGTCCTCATCAGAATACACTGTCTCCCGCACCTATCTTGAGTGGATACTTGATCTGCCCTGGAAAAAATCCAGCCAGGACTTCCTCGACATCAAACAGGCCGAAAAAGACCTGAACAAGGATCATTATGGCCTTGAGCTCATCAAGAAACGGATCATCGAGTTTCTGGCGGTACGTAAACTAAAAGCCGATTCCCATGGCCCCATTCTCTGTTTTTCCGGCCCGCCTGGCGTGGGTAAGACATCCCTTGGCCAATCCATTGCCAAGACCATGGGCCGTAAATTTGTCCGCATTTCCCTCGGTGGTGTGCGGGATGAATCTGAAATTCGGGGCCACCGGCGAACCTATGTCGGGGCGCTACCGGGACGGATCATTCAATCCATGAAAAAGGCCGGCACCAACAACCCCCTCTTTATGCTTGATGAAATCGACAAGCTTGGTAACGATTTTCGGGGTGATCCATCCTCTGCCCTGCTTGAAGTGCTTGACCCTGAGCAAAACGACACATTCTGCGACCATTATCTCGATGTCAACTTTGATCTATCCAAGGTGATGTTTATCACCACGGCAAACTATCTGGAGAATATCCCAGGCCCTCTGCGGGACAGGATGGAGGTCATCACCCTCTCAGGATATACCGAAGAAGAGAAACTCAACATCGCCAAGAAACACCTGTTCAAAAGGCAACTCACAGCCCACGGGTTGACAAGGGATGACCTCCACATCACCGATGCCGGGTTCAGCACCATTATCCGCTCCTATACCAGAGAGGCGGGTGTGCGTAATCTGGAGAGAAAGATGGCGGCCGTTTGCCGGGTGGTGGCAAAAAACATTGTCACCGGCAAGACGGGAAAGACCACCGTAAACGCTAAAAACATGGTGGATTTCCTGGGCCAAATCGCCTTCTTTCCGGAGACATCCACCTACTCGTGGGGGCCGGGTCTGGCCACGGGACTGGCATGGACACCGGTTGGTGGTGTCCTGCTCTTTATTGAGGCTGCCATGATGAAGGGCCACGGAACCATGAAAATGACGGGCAAGCTCGGTGATGTCATGAAAGAATCCACCGCCGCTGCGCTAACCTATATCAAGGCCCATGCCGAAGAACTCGGGGTGGATGAGGAGTTATTTTCCACCAAGGATATGCACATCCATGTTCCCGATGGCGCAACACCCAAGGATGGGCCATCAGCCGGGGTGGCCATGGTAGTATCACTTACCTCACTCTTTACCGATAAACCTGTATCAAAGGATGTTGCCATGACCGGGGAAATCACCCTGCGTGGCGATGTACTTCCCGTGGGTGGCGTTAAGGAAAAGGTACTGGCCGCGGTCCGTTCCGGCATCACCGATATTATCCTGCCATTTCTCAATCAAAAGGATATCTCTGAGATGCGCGACAATATCACCGAAGGTATCGACTTTCATTTTGTCAAGAAGATCGAGGAGGCCTTGAAGGTGGCGATTCCGAAATAAATCTGGGCATCGACCACAACAGCCTGCAAAACAAACGGAGCAGACTAAACAGATTCCTAAGAACCTGCCTTCATCTCCTCCACCCAGCAATACAGCACCGGCACAACAAAGACGGTGAGAGTGGCAATACACATGCCACCAAAGGAGGGGATGGCCATGGGCACCATGATGTCGGAACCCCGGCCGGTTGAGGTGAGAATGGGCAGGAGGGCCAGAATGGTGGTGGCAGAGGTCATCAGAGCCGGGCGAATCCGCCGATTGGCCCCTTCGATTACCATATCCCGAATCCCCTGGATAGACCTGTTGCTAAAACGTGACTTTGATTCATCCAGATAGGTCGCCATCAGCACCCCGTCATCGGTGGCAATACCAAACAGGGCCAGAAAACCAACCCAGATCGCCACCGAGAGATTAATCTGGTGCACCTGAAACAGATCCCGACCGTACACCCCGAATAGATAGAAATCCATAAACCAGGGCTGATTATAGAGCCAAATCATCATAAAGCCACCCGACCAGGCCACCAAAATCGCGGAAAACACCATAAAGGTTGTGAGCATGGAGCTAAACTGCAGGTAGAGGATTACCATAATGACAAGAAGTGCCAGGGGCAAAATTACAAACAAACGTTTCTGGGCCCGAATCTGATTTTCATAGGAACCGGCAAAGGTGTAGGTTACGCCAGCCGGAATCACAAGATCGCCTGTGCTTATCCTGGCATTTAAAAAATCCCGCGCATGCTCCACCACATCCACCTCAGCAAAGCCTTTATTCTTATCAAAAAGCACATAGGCCGTGAGAAAGGTGTCCTCGCTCTTGATCAACTGCGGCCCACGGGTGTAGCGAATATCGGCAAGCTGCTCAAGGGGCACCTGCACCCCCCCAGCCCCGGTAACAAGAACCCGCTCAAGCTCTTCAAAGGAATCACGAAACTCTCGCCCGTACCGTACCCGCACCGGATAGCGCTCACGCCCCTCCACGGTGGTGGTAATCATCCGGCCCCCCACGGCAACGGCAATGGCGTCCTGCACCTTGGCCAGAGGGATGCCATAACGGGAGATCGCCTGCCTATCAATATGAATCTCCATATACGGTTTACCGACAACGCGATCAGCAAGCACGGTGAGCGGATTCACCGAAGGCACCTGCTTCATCAAGCCCTCAAGCTGCATGGCAACCGCCTCAATGGTGATAAGATCAGGGCCCTTTATCTTGATGCCCATGGGGGCGCGCATCCCAGTTTGCAACATGATAATACGGGTTGCGATAGGTTGCAGTTTCGGGGCTGAGGTGACGCCGGGCATATCCGCCGCCGTTAAGATCTCATTCCATATATCATCAGCTGAATCAATACCCGCCCACGGCTCACGCCCCGGATTAATGGCAGGGTCAAGAGGGGAGCGCCATATCCTGAAAATCTTACCTGAGGGGTCAGGGATGAGCCGCCCCTGTTTGTCCCGCTCAAAACGTCCCTCCACCAGGTACGGGCCGCCATCCGGGGCTTTAATGATTCCCCCTGAAACATCTCTGAAAAAATCCTTTCGCCCATCCTGATAGGCAAAACGGCGTTTATGCCCCTCAGCATCAAGTATATACTCCGACTTATAATTAATGATGGTTTCAATCATCGACAGGGGGGCAGGGTCAAGGGGCGTTTCAGCCCGGCCCATCTTGCCCACCGCAGATTCAATCTCGGGGATGGCCGAAATCTGCCGATCCTGTTGGGCGAGTACCTCCTGCACCTCGGCCAGGGAGGCATGGGGCATGGTGGTTGGCATATAGAGAAAGGCTCCCTCATCAAGGGCTGGCATAAATTCCTTGCCCAGCCCTGGGAAGGCATGGCTGAGAGCAACCAACGGCCTTGAACCCCGGACAAAATCAGGGAGCCATGAAGTCAAACGCGGCGCACCAAGCCACACCATTGCCCCGATGACAATAATTCCTGTGGGGAGCAGAAGGAACGCCTTTTTATGGGCCAGACACCAAGCCAGCATAGCAGGATACCTCTTCTGGAAGATCTGCATAACACCAAGGGTCGAACCGATAACAAGGGTGACAAAAAGAATATTAAAAAACGGGCCAGATTCAACCCCAAGGGGCATCCAGGACAGGGCAAGGAACACCGCAACAACCACAATGGCAAGCCAGTTCTCACCGACACTTAAGGGGTGGCGAATATGCTCAGGTAGCCATTTCAACAAGAACCGGTAAGCGCCAAGAGCAACTAGAATGAGGCCAAGATTGGAGATTTGCAACATCACCACAATCCCTGCCAGCACCAGAAAAACCGGTAGAACACACTGCAACAACCCGTGTTTCCCCTTATTTTTAGTGTGAGTAAAAAGGATGTGGGCCAAGGGGGGCAGAACGGTGAGGGCCAGAACAATCGAGGCCAGAAGAGCAAAGGTCTTGGTGTAGGCCAGGGGTTGAAAAAGCTTGCCTTCCGCAGCCTGCATGGTGAACACCGGCAAAAAACTGACAATAGTGGTGGCAACGGCGGTAAGTACCGCGCTACCCACCTCAAGGGTCGCCTCGTATATCACGGTGAGAGAGTGGGCCTCCTCCCCCGCCTCCTCCAGCCTATTGAGAATATTTTCACAGATGATAATTCCCATATCAACGATGGTGCCAATGGCAATGGCAATACCGGATAGGGCAACAATATTGGCATCCACCTTAAAGAGTTTCATGCCGATAAAGCTGACCAAGACGGCAAGGGGAAGCATGGACGTCACCAGCACCGATGACTTGAAATGCATAAGGCAGATGAGCACCACAATAATAGTGATGAGAATTTCTTCGCTGAGGGCCGTCTTTAGGGTATTTAATGTTTCATGGATGAGGATGGAGCGATCGTAAAAAGGTACAATAGTAACCTTACTCACGGTACCATCCTCCAACGTCTTTACGGGCAGACCAGGTTCAAGCTCCTTGATTTTTGCCTTGATACGTTCAACGGCAGCTAAGGGATTATCTCCGTAGCGCACCACCACAGACCCACCCACCACCTCTACCCCACCCTTGTCAAGCACCCCCCGACGCATAGCAGGGCCAAGAGATACGGTGGCCACATCAGCAACACGCACCGGCGTATTGTTTGGCGCCTTGATTACTGCCTGTTCAATATCGGCAAGAGTCTTGATAAAGCCAATACCGCGAATCACATACTCCACCCGGTTGATCTCAACGGTGCGGGCCCCAACATCAATATTGGACATCTTCACCGCAGTGAAGATCTCCTCCAACGTGACATTTTTCGCCCGCATGGCATCGGGATTAACATCAATCTGATACTCTTTGACAAAACCACCGATGGAGGCCACCTCAGAGATACCTTGCACCCCCATAAGGCCATAGCGCACGTACCAATCCTGAAGGGAACGCAGTTCGGCAAGATCCCAGCCCCCAGCAGGATTACCCTGCGGATCACGCCCTTCAAGGGTGTACCAGTAAATCTGACCAAGGCCGGTGGCATCAGGGCCAAGGGTCGGTTTCACCTCCGGTGGCAGACTGCCCTGGGGCAGACTTGCCAATTTTTCAAGCAGACGTGAACGTGACCAGTAGAACTCCACCGAATCATCAAAAATTACATAGATCGATGAAAAACCGAACATGGAGTAGGACCGTACCGTTTTCACCCCCGGTAAACCAAGGAGAGATACGGTGAGAGGGTAGGTGATCTGATCCTCAACATCCTGGGGACTGCGCCCGGACCACTTGGTAAAGACGATCTGCTGGTTCTCGCCAATATCTGGAATGGCATCCACAGGGACAGGATCGCGGGGGAGATTTTTGATATTAAAATCAAAGGGCGCCACCATAAGCCCCCAACCGACAAGACCGAGGAGAACAATGGCCACCACCATCTTGTTGGTCAAACAAAAATGGATGAGAAAGGCGATGGGTGATGTTGGTTTGGGTAGTTTATGTGCCATAGATTAAATATTAACCGCCAAAAGAAAAGTCCGTTCGGCTCTATCTAGATTAAGTTTAGGATCCGCATTCAATGCGGGCAATTAAACATTTACTAATCCTGCAACTGCCTGGTAACCTCGCCACAACTGTGCATAATTGACCCAAAATACGGGTTGTTGATCTCCTCCGTATCAGCAATCCAGGTCGCCCCCTTACCAGCAAAGGCCATGGGACAGAACTGGAGGTAAAGCGGGGTTGCCATGGAAACATTAACCAATGCCAGAACCTTGGTGATGGTCTCAGATACGGGGGCAAACCCCTTGCGGATCTGCTGAAGATCCTCCGCCTGAACAAGGGTAGTAAGCTGTTGCTGAAGTATATCACCCAGGGCAGAGATATCAGCGAATGTCATATCTTGTCCAGCCCCAGCAAGGGCCGTTTGCAACAGGCCAATCGCCTCTTTTGCCGCCTCTTCATCGTCACCGGCAAGCCCTCTTTGCAAATCAAGATAATGGCGCAAAACAATGGTAAAAGAGGCGCGTAATTCTGGTGTCCCAAGCTTTAGAAGATGGGGTGGTAATTTAAAATGACTTGTTACATGCTGAAAATGAACCGCCATCTCAGCGTAGATCTGTTCAAGGTCCTGCTGGTCTGTGGCCTCCGCCAATAAAAACAGATCAGCCCCCAGGGTCATGCGCATCTCCTGCCAGGCCTGTTTTGAGTCACCTTGCAAATCAGCAACAGGTAGTTTGACAAGTTGCGCCTGCATCTTCCTTCCAGAGGCAAAAGCCCCCTGCATATCACCACTATGCACCTGCCCGGAGACAAGGACAAACTGGCTCTGGAGTAAGCCTAGACGGGACAGAAACAGGGACGGAACCTCACCACGGGGAGAACCTGCATACACGTTCATCATGGAGGGTCTAGCCTGGATCTGCAGGGCAGAGTCTATTTTAAAACCACCCCGACTGACCACCCTATCGCCCTCAGCAAGGCCAAAACGCACCTCGTAAAACTCACCATTTCTGGGGCCAAGCACCACCTCACGCCCCTCGTACACTCCTTCCTTCAGCTCCACATAAACAAGGGCACGTTTACCGGTCAACAGGGGGGCTGAAGCCGAAATGAGGAGAGTTGCCTTTCTGGTGCCTGAATCTCTGCTCACCAGGGCCTGGACAAACATCCCCGGAATCAGTTGCCCATCAGGGTTATCGACATTCAAGCGAACCCGAACCGTGCGACTTTGGGGGTCAACAAGGGGATCAATATAGACGACCTTACCGTGGAAAGGATGGCCGGGAAACGCCTCGACATTAAACTCAACATTCTGACCCAGTTTAATCCGGCCAAGATCAGACTCATACGCTTCAAGAACCACCCAGAGATGACGCAGATCGGCAATGGTAAAGAGGCTCGTTCCTGTCTTGACATACACCCCTTCCACCACATCCTTGCGGATGACAATACCGCCCATGGGAGCGGTAATATTAATGTGGTCAGCCGGTGCTTTCCGACCGAGAACGGCCTTAATTTGCCCTTTAGACAACCCCAGTAAACGCAATTTTTCTTTGGAGGCCTGCATATTACGTTTACTGCTTTTTCGGAAGAGTTCACTTGTACCTTTTTTAGCAACCTCGTAACTTTCCGCTGCCTGAATAAGCTCGGCCTGGGCCGTGAGAAGCTCAGGAGAATATATCTTAGCCACCACCTGGCCCTTCTTGACCACAGCTCCGGTATAGGCCACATCCAAACGATCAATCCGGCCGGAGACCCAGGCGGTAATCCGGCCCATGTGGGCTTCATCATACTCCACCTTACCCACCAACCTGGTCTGCGCCAGACGATCAGAACTAACAACAGCGGTCACCTCCACCTGGGCCAGACGCCTGGCCCGTTCATCAAAACTTATCTGGCGCAAGGACTGGGGCTTGTCTCCGGGCCCAGCCTTTGGCACCTTAATCAGATCCATAAAGCAGATAGGACATTGGCCTTGATCTGGAAGCTGAATCTGCGGATGCATGGAACAGGTCCAGATGGTACCCGCATGACCGTCATGTTCTGCGGCAACAGCAGGTAGAGCGATCATTGAAAGAACAAAGAGAAGTACAGCAATTCGTTGCATAAAAACAACCTGTTAATAATGTTTGACAAGGTTCACAATCTACATGTTCCAATGCTTAATAATGGTTACTTAACCGGAACATCTTCTAGTTCCTGACCGGAGGCCTCAAGTTCGGAAATATACTTTGCCGGATTTTTTTTGACTTCACCGATACAGTACAGGCAACAGACATATATCCGCTTGCCCTCCACATCCACATAGAGATCCTTGTTCACCTCACCACCCATAATTGGGCAGAGAGTTTGCGGGGCTGCAAAGACAGGATTAACAAAAACTGCCACCAGCAAGATACTCAAAATTAATCGTTTCATTGCTTTCATAGAATTTCTCCTTTTATTTTTTTATTCTTTTGGCCTATCTCTTTATGGTGGTAAAAACACCCCATCGGCTTTAGTGGTGGTCCGTTAACAACAGACACCGCCAGCACGCCTGGTTCAGACAATAGTATCATAGTGAGCAATAAGTGTTCCACAAACAAACTTTGCTTGATTTTTCTATAAGACTGCGGGGGATTGAGCCAAGAAAGGCGTCATTTAGGAACAGAGTATGGAGAGGGGAGGAGCCGTTTAAAGAATATTCTCCAGTTGAGTGAAGAATATTCTTTAAACAAACTTAGGCAAGGTCGAACTTTTCCAGGCGATAAATTAAGACATGGCGGGGAATACCGAGCAAGCGCGCCGCCTGGGATCTATTGCCGTTACTCATGGACAGAGCTTTCAGGATATACGATTTTTCCACCTCAGCAAAAGAAAGCCCCTCTGGGGGAATTTCCACCGAAACCGGGCCGGAGGCAGATTCCAGACCGATATCGGTTACCTGTATCTCGCTCCCGGAACGTAAAATAAGACAGCGCTCAACAACATTTTGCAACTCGCGGATATTACCCGGCCAAGGGTACGCAACCAGACGCGCCATGGCCTGCTCGGAGAACTTCACCCCGGCGGGGCTGTTATGTTTTTTAAGAAAATGGCGGACAAGGGCCGGAATATCCTCCCGCCTCTCTCGTAGGGGGGGCAGACACAGGGGAATAACAGAGAGACGATAGTAGAGATCTTCACGAAAATGATTATGTTTAATCTCATGAAACAGATCCTTATTAGAAGCGGCAATGACCCGTACATCCACCGAGATAGACTCCTCAGCACCAACTCGTTCAACCACCCGTTCCTGCAAAACACGGAGAAATTTAACCTGCATCTCAGGCCGTAATTCGGCAATTTCATCAAGGAAGACTGTCCCGCCCTGTCCCATTTCAAAACGGCCTCGGCGCTCTTTCACCGCCCCGGTAAAGGCCCCTTTCACATGCCCAAACAGTTCACTCTCTATAAGATTTTCCGGGATAGCCGCACAGTTCACTGCCACAAACGGCAAGTCGGCCCTGGCACTATGTTGATGGATAAGACGGGCAAGAACCTCCTTACCAGTGCCGGACTCACCACCGATAAGTACAGTGGCATCGGAGCTTGCAACCTTCACGGCCCGGTCAAGGAGTTCCGCCATGGCGGAGTTTACCGTCTCCATCCCCAGTGTCCCGGTAAGTCTGTTCACCTCATTGGTCAGATTCCGGGCCTGGTGGCGTAACTGACCAAGCTCCAAGGCCTTACGACACGAAAGTCGCAAAGCATCACGATCAAATGGCTTGGTAATGAAGGTGAACGCGCCCTTGTGCATGGCCTCAACCGCCATTTCAATGGAACCAAAGGCCGTAATCACAATAACCGGCACATCGGGGGCCAAGTCTTTAAACCGACTAAGTAGCTCAAGCCCCGAACCATCACCCAGCTTAACATCGGTCACCACAAGATCCGGGGGAGTCGCCCTGAACATGGCAAGCCCCTGGGCAAAGCCATCACCACAGCGCACCGTAAACCCTGCCTCAAGTAAATGGTACTCCGTTACCCGGCGTAGCGACTCGTCATCATCTATAAGGAGAATTTCATTGGCCATATCCACCCCACCCCGTTGTCTCTGCCACTAAACGAAAACGTGACATTACGCTTATTCGCCATCATACAATTAAGCCCATGAAACAGCCCCAAACAATTTTGGCGACTCAACCCAAAATTCTGACCTAAAAAAACACCGCCCCAGACAAACTTTAGGATACAATTCAGGTTCTGATCAAAAAAACTTCCAAACTGGAAGTTGCTATTATCGTCAGGCACTATCGAACATATCGCCGCTATTTAAAGCAAAACGAAAGAGATAATCATTCAGACTCAGCAACTGCTCCATGGTCAGGCTATCCCAAGACCCATCACTGGCGCAGACGACCTTTTTCTCTGCAAAGACTCGGTTCCAGCCTTTGGAACTCTTGGATTCCACCCAGAGAAAGGTAGCTCCAACTTTATTATCACGGGTATGACAACTCTTACAGCTAGATCTAAAGGCTTTACCGCCCTTACCCCATGGCCTGCTGGCAAACTCAGCTGCCCCATCGGCAAAACTGCGACAAGAATTTGTGGTACTATCAAACCGATGACCTGGCCTGGCGAAAGCAAATGAGGCTGAAACAGCCACCAACATGCAAGCAATAATCATTTTTTTCATGGACAAACCTCCCAGGATATCCTTTTTTCACACAACCAACCAAATAATAACCTGTTGAAAGAAAATGTTCCTTCCAGCATAATGAAATACAATTGTACTGCCATTCCTAAAAAAATAACCGCAAAAAGCATACCAATGAACCTGAAAAATCTGTTTACCCCCGGCAAGAGCATGCATCCTGATGAAGCAAAGGCCTTTATCAAAAAGCATAAAACCAGCACATTCCAACTCCTCGATGTCCGGCAACCCAAGGAATATGAGAGAGAACACCTACCGGGCTCCCTCCTGATTCCCATACGGGAATTACTCGACCGGCAGGATGAATTGGATCCTGACAAAACCATTCTCGTTTACTGCGCCTCAGGCGTACGCTCCAAGGCGGCCTGCAAATTTTTACAGGCCGAGGGTTTCACCAAGGTGTACAACATCAATGGTGGCATAAAAAAATGGCAGGGTATCCGGGCCGGAGGGGACGAAACCACCGGCATGGAGTTTTTCGCCGAAGGTGATTTTAGTGATGTTTTCAAAATGGCCTACGCCATGGAGGAGGGGCTAAAACAGCTCTATCTCGGTTTAAAAGAGATGGTTGCCGGGGAGCAGGAAAAGGATCTTCTCCAAAAAATGGCCGATTTTGAAGACCGCCACAAGATTGGCCTTATCAATGGTTTTCTGCCCAAGGATGGCGAAATCCCGGTAGTCAAGGACGACACCATCATCGAGGGAGGCCGCACTCGCCAGCAGGTGATGGATTATTTCGGCCCCCACCTGCACGACATGGAGGATATCCTCCACCTCAGTATGCTTATGGAGGCCCAGGCCTACGACCTCTACTCAAGACTGGCCCATAAAGCCGACAAACCGGATCAGCAAAAGCTGTTTAATCACCTGGCGGAAGAGGAAAAAATTCACCTGGCCTATCTGGGACGCAAACTGGACCAATTACTTGCCGCACAGTAATCAGCCATGCGTCTAGACAATCTTTTATCCCTGCTCCTGATCCTGATCCTTAGTGGTTGCTCTTCGCTTTCAAGCGACATGGAGTCCTTTAACCTGGATATTCGCACAGGAAATTACAAGGAGGCCCAGTCCCTTGCCACAGACCTGGCCAATGCCAACAACCGTGACACCCTCCTCTGGCAACTTCAGGCTGGCATTGCTGCCCGCCATAACATGGATTATGACGAGTCCAATCGCCTCTTTGACCTAGCAGAGCTAAATATCAAGAATTACGAGGACAGGACAATGGCCCGGAATACAGGCCAGACGGTATCCTCATCCCTAATCAACGATACCATCAGTCCATATTCCCCACAAATATACGATACCATTATGGCGAACACCTACAAGGGCTTAAACTATCTGGCCCTTGGTGATACAACGGGAGCCCGGGTGGAGTTTAACCGCGCCATTGATCGTCAGAGACGGGCAGGAGATTTTTTCACCAAAGAGATTGAACAGGAAACAGCGGCCATTGCCCAGCAGAGCGGGGCTGGACAATCCCGTGGGGTGAACACAGACCGCACCTTGAATAACCAGAAATTGGCCCAAGAGCTTTTCAGCCGTACAGCCAAACTCCCCAAGCTCCAGGCCTATCCAGACTTTATCAACCCTTTCACCACCTATATGGCCGGGCTTTTTGCCATTTTTGACAGGGATTTCAACAAGGCATCCCACCTGCTCAAGCAGACCAACTCCATGCTCCCGGACAATCCGTTTATTGCTAAGGATTTCCGACTGGTTGAACAGACCCTCAACACCGGCAAGCCCTTCCCGCCATCGGTGTGGGTTATTGTTGAGAACGGTCATGGTCCATACCTTGATGAATTTCGTATTGATATCCCGGTTTTTCTGGTGAGTAATAAGGTACTATACACGGGGATTGCCTTGCCGGAGCTAAAATCTGGTGGGCCAGCGGTTACCACGGTCACCATCAATAGTGACAAAAGAGAAACTAGAACCCTGGAACTTTCCAATATGGAAGCTGTCGTACACAGGGAATTTGCAAACGGTATGGCGCTATTGTCCGTAAGGCCTTACTATCGGCCTTACTAAAATCATCACTTCAATATGTCGCCCAAAAGAATGGTGGCGACATAGGGTTAATTGCCGCCACCATATTTCAAATCGCCACCACCAGAGCAGACACGAGGATCTGGACAGGTCTTCCCCATAATTTTCAAATGGCGAGACTGGGAAAACCACAAAACAAAATGGTGTCAATAACCCCAGGACCACATCCACCAATAACTACAAGACTAACCGATGCCCCTTACACCCTAATTTATGTTACCATTTCAGCCTATACGAGTAAGCCGGTGATTCAGGTTTACTCGTATTAACAACTTTCCCCTCAGGAGGAACTATGAAAACATCACTACCAAGCCTTGGCCTTATCCTCACCCTGGCTCTGCTTCTAAGCGGCTGTGGCGTCAAAACAGAAAACATCGATATGGCCAATGACAAGGGTGGCGCGGTTATGGGACTTGACTACCGCGACTTTGAGATTGCCGCAACCGAGGCCGTTCAGGACATCCTCAGTTCAGGAGCTGTAGCCAAACAGGATGGCAGTCGTTCTATTCTTGCTATCTCCCGGATCACCAACGACACCATGCAACATATTGACACCGACCAACTCATCAAGAAGATCCGGGTTGAACTCCTTAGATCCGGCAAGGTGTATGTCACAACCGCTGTGACCGCTGGTGGCCCAGAGGATCACATGTCCTTTCAGGCAAGACAACTCCGCCATGACGATGAGTTTAAACAGGATACCGTCCAGGGCAAGGGCGAACTTGTGGCCCCCGATTTAAGTCTGTCAGGTAAGATCATCCAGCGCAATGTCCGGATGACAAAGAAGGTGCAACAGGTAGAATATTACTTTCAACTCACCATCACTGATATAAAGAGGGGTCTTGCCATATGGGAAGGTGAGACATTAGTTGGTAAGCGGGGAAGTGCGAAATCGGCCTGGTAAAGCCAACCTCTCTACTGAGTAGTAACTCATAAAAAAAGTCCCTGTACCCTTTAGTTAGGACACAGGGCCTTTTAGGCAAATATGGGCAAGAAAGCTATTTGCCGATGATCCCCTCATCGGCAAGCCAGCTTTCCAGCATTTTATCGGCAATCTGGGTACTGTCGACGTGATATTCGCCATTTTCAACCTGGCGTTTTAACTCCGCCACCATCTCGGTGCGGACACTTGGCGTATTCTTGACGATTTCTTGCATTTTCAGCACTTCCTTAGAGCCAGCGGAAATCTGGACACTATCCGCTGAAACCGTGGGACTGGTTTCCGCAGATTTTGCCGCCTCCCGCGTCTTTTTGACCTCTATTTTATTATCCGTGCGTATGTGGGATATTAAATCTGTCAACTTCATGACTGGCTCCCGACGTTGACCACTGCCTCGGCTCACGTCTTTAGGTAAAATGCTTAAAAAAACTGACCCCCGTCCTTTTTAACGGGTTCAGCCTCACTTCAACCAGTCTATCGACACATTTCAAAAAAGCATTAATTATTTTTTGAAAAAAATCTTTATTTTTTTGCCAACCCTCTTTTATTGCCAAAACCAAGGCTGGTTGGTACACCTACACCTTGTTCAAAATCAACCCTTAGCCAAGACAATTTATGCTCACCTCAAATAAAACCGTATACCTGGTGGATGGCAGTGCCTATATCTACCGCGCCTACCACGCCATCACTCCCCTGAGCAATTCCGAGGGACTTTTTACCCACGCAGCCTTGGGCTATATCAACACCGTCCTGCGGATCATAAAGGCTAAAAAACCAAGCCACATGGCGGTCTGTTTTGATATGAAAGGGCCAACCTTTCGCCACGCCATGTACGACGAATACAAGGCCAATCGCCCCCCCATGCCGGAGGATCTCTCCTGCCAGATTCCCTATATCCATAAACTCACCGAGGCCAACGGGCTACCTATTCTTAAACAGCAGGGTGTCGAAGCGGACGACCTGATTGCCTCAGCAGCACGCCAGCTCGAAAAACAGGGCCACAGAGTCGTGGTGGTCTCAGGCGATAAAGATCTGCTACTTCTGGCAAGCCCCACTATCAGCAACTGGGAACCTATGAAAGATATCGTCATGGATCTGGATTTTATTAAGGAAAAATACAAGATTAATCCTGACGTTCTCCTCGACTACTTTGCCCTTATCGGTGACAAGGCCGACAATATCCCCGGCGTCCCTGGCATTGGCCCGGTAACGGCGCAAAAGCTATTAAATGAGTACGAAACACTTGACAACCTGCTTGCCAGTCTTGATCGGTTGAAGAAATCAAAACTTAAGGAAAATCTCATTAAAAATAAGGCCTACGCCACCCTGTCCCGCGACCTAATCCGCTTAAAAGACGATGTCCCGGTGCCAACCACCCTTGACGATTATAAAATCAGGGACAAAGACGAGGAGCTGCTCAAAGGGCTATACACCGAACTTGGCTTTAGCAAACTGCTCAAGGAAAGTGAACCGACAGCTAAATTCCCGCTGGAAAAATTTCAGACAATCACCACCCAGGATGAGCTTAGCCACCTGTGTAAAAAACTAGCCAAGCAACCATTTATCGTAGTAGATACCGAGACCACATCGCTTAACCCGATTAATGCCAAACTTGTGGGCATTTCCCTCGCCATTTCGGCAGACTCGGCCTGGTACATCCCCATGGGACATCAGGATATTAACGATGATCTCCTGCCAGGCCAACTTGAGTTCGCTGAAACTGAAACCCTCCTGGGGCCAATCCTTGCAGACCCTGAGATCATCAAGATTGCCCACAACATTAAGTATGATCACCGAGTACTCCTGCATAACAACCTACCCCTGGCGGGGACCTTTTACGATACGATGCTCGCCTCCTACGTCATCAATCCGGCCCGGAGATCCCATAAGCTCGATGTTTTAAGTCTTGAATTATTAAATCTTGCCATGACCAGTTTTAAAGAGGTCACCGGCGGCGACAAGCGCGACAACAGCTTTAGCTATGTGACCATTAGGGAAGCGACCCACTACTCCTGCGAGGATGTAGTGGCCACCTATCTGCTGTGGAAACAGCTCCACCCTGTTATGGACGAGATGCAGGTGTGGGATCTTTTTAACGATCTTGAAACCCCACTTATCACCATTCTCGCCGAGATGGAGGAGAACGGTATCATGGTTGACCCGGCAATCCTCCAGGCCCTTTCCAGCGAATTTGCCGGTAAGATTCATAAACTTGAAGCGGAGATATTTGCCATTACCGGGGAACAGTTTAATATAAATTCCCCCAAGCAACTCGGAGTGATCCTGTTTGACAAGATGGGTTTACCCCATGGGAAAAAGACCAAGACAGGTTATTCCACCAATGTCAAGGTTCTCGAAAAGCTGGCAACAAGCCACGAAATCCCGGCCCTGATCCTGGAACACCGCTCGCTCTCCAAACTAAAATCAACCTATGCGGACAAGCTGCAACTCCTTATTCACCCGACAACAAAACGTATTCACACCTCTTTTAATCAATCCGTAGCGGCCACCGGACGTCTGTCCAGCTCAAATCCAAACCTGCAAAACATCCCCATTCGCACCGAAGAGGGACAACGGATCAGGGCGGCCTTTGTAGCACCTCCTGGATCTGTCTTTATCTCGGCCGATTATTCACAAATTGATCTACGCGTCCTGGCCCATTATTCTCAGGACGCTGTTCTCCTTGCCGCCTTTCAAAATGGCGAGGATATCCACCGGCAAACCGCAGGTGAAATTTTCAGAGTCCACCCCACCCTTATAACCCCGGAGATGCGCCGGGTGGCGAAAACCATCAATTTTGGCATTGTTTACGGCATGAGTGCCTTTGGCCTGTCCAGCCAGTTACAGATCAGTCGCAAAGAGGCGCAGACCTTTATTGATCGCTATTTTGACCATTTCTCAGGGGTAAAACAGTTCATGCTCGACATTGTGCAAGAGGCTAAAGAGCAAGGTTTTGTCACCACACTCCTCGGCAGACGCAGGACCCTTCCCGACATCAACGCCTCAAATAAGACAAAACGGGAATTTGCTGAACGTACCGCCATAAACAGCCCCATTCAAGGAACCGCCGCCGATATAATGAAGCAGGCAACCATAGATTGCGCCGCCCTTCTGCATAACCAACAGTACCAAGCAAAAATGATCCTGCAAATTCATGATGAACTGGTGTTTGAGGTGGTAGACGGTGAGGTGAAAACTTTAACTCCTCTTTTAAAAGAGGTCATGGAAACCACCTATAAACTTGACGTCCCCCTTACCGTAAATATTGCCAGCGGCACCAGTCTTGCCAAGACGTAAGGGATTGACTCCGGTTCCCTAATTTCACCATGTTTAGCCAGCAGAGCAAAACAGATCACTAAAACTTGATGAAACATAATTAGTTGTGTACAAAGATGGTCGTCTCACCTTAACACCTAAACCATTTGGCCCCATATTAAGGATACAAAAACATGCTCGAGTTTCTGCGCCAACAAGTAAAATCACCGATATTTCAAGCCATCATCATCATGATTGTTCTCGTCTTCCTGTTTTGGGTTCCCCAAATGGGCGATGGAGGGAGTCGCGATTCCATCGCCGTGGTAAACGGTGACCCCATCACTATTAGTCAATATAATTCTGACTACAACCGCATGGTTGATCGTCTCCGTAAACAATTCCAGGGTAATCTCCCGCCAGATTTTATTAAAACCTTTGGGGTCAAGAATCAGGTTCTCCAACGCCTTATTCGCGAGCAATTACTGATCCAGGGCGCGGCTAAAATGGGGATCTATGTCTCCGACTGGGAAGTTCAGGAACAGATCAAGAACCAGGCCATCTTTCTCAGCGATGGAATTTTTGACCAAAAAAAATACCAGAATATCCTGGCTCAAAACCAACTTCCACCCAAAAGATACGAAGAAAATCAACGACTTGACCTTTTAACCAGAAAGACCACCGAGGCCGTTGCCGGCTTTGCCACCCTCAGCGAATGGGAGGTCACCACCCGTTACCAGTACTACCTCAATGAGCTGAAACTCAACTACGGCGTTCTAACCCCGAACCTCTTCAAAGATCAAGTCGAGGTCAACGAAGAGAAGCTCAGTGCCTACTTTGCCAAACATAAAGAGGAGTACAAGACAGCACCGGAAATTAAGCTTAGCTATTTACACTTCAGCCTTCTGGATGCCATGGACGCCATCCAGATTGATGATGCCACAATCAACTCACACTACGAAACGAACAGGGCCAACTACGCCACCCCTGAGCAACGTAAGGCTCGGCATATCCTTTTAAAAACAGATGGCAGTAACGATGCCGAGCAGAAGAATAGGGCTGAGAAGCTACTAAAGCAGCTCAAAGATGGTGCTGATTTTGCAACCCTTGCCCGTAAATTTTCCGATGATCCAGGTTCAGGCTCCAAGGGTGGCGAACTTGGTTCCTTTGCCAGGGGCCAGATGGTTCCAGCCTTCGAAGAGGCAGTTTTCGCCCTTGCAAAAGGGCATCTAAGCGATCTTATCAAAACAAGATTCGGCTACCATATCATTCAATTACAGGATATTATTCCAGCAAAAATAACCCCCATTGATGAGGTCAGAGCGACAATCACCGCAATCATCAAACATGACCAGGCCAAGGGCAAGGCCTTCAGTACTGCAAGCGAGGCCTATGAAAAAATATTTCAGGCAGGCTCTCTTAGCAATTATGCCAAAGAGGCAAATATCACCCTGCTCACCACCGATTTCTTCACTGAGGCAAAACCGCCTGAGGTGTTGGCCGGTCACCCCAAGGTAGTTGCGAAGGCCTTTAACCTAAAGAAAGGCGAACTCAGCTCCATGATTGAATCAACAGGGGGCTATTACATCCTCTACATCAGTGACACCATTGCACCCAAAATACCGGAATTTGCCAGTGTCCGTGACGATGTCACCGCTGACGTTATCAAATCAGAAGCAACCCTGATTGCCAAAAATACCGCCACCGCCATTCTCAGTGTCGCCAAAGAGGAAGGCCTTCAGGCCACCCTTAGCGCAAAAAACATGGAAATGAAGACCAGTCCATGGTTCTCAAGGCAGCAGACAAATAGCAGTGAACTGCCCACCAATGTAACCAGTGCCGCCTTTTCCCTTTCAATGGAGAACAGGTACCCAGAGGATGTTATAACCAGTAACGAATCATTCTATGTCATTGGTCTTGCGGAAGTAAAAGTCACGGAAACAAACGATGAGTCCCAACTGGAACCATTCAAGAAGGCTCTGCTCAAGGAAAAACAGATGGCTCTGCTGGACAGTTGGCTTGAACATATGCATGCCAACAGCAATATTAAAATAAACCAAGAATTTATGGCCAGATAAGGCCGTTTTTCCTTTTTGATTATTACCTAAATTCAGCTCTAAGATATAGGTAGGCTGGAAGACCGGTGGTCATCACATTTTATTTTACCCGTGAGGATGGTTATTACAGCCCCCCTCACCGGGTTACACATTTTGTTTACCCCACACCGGATCCTGGCCGAACCGATTCATCCACCAATCCTCATCATCAAGTTCCAGATCTGACGACTCCAGAACAAGGGGAAACTTGTACTGGGCGCAGTAAGCCATAAGGGTCTGGTAGCCCTCCGTCACCACCTGCAACTCACCACTACTCTCAGTATCGCCCTCAGCAAGATCCGGATGGTGGCGTTTAGCATATAAGCGGAAGGCAAGCTTGATTTCAGCCAGGGTGGCGCTCTCACCAAGGCCAAGCACATCTCTGACCTTAACAATTTTCTCATATTGGCGTTTTGTTATCATATAACTCAACTTTCCCACTTGATATATAGCTTGGTTATGCTGCGCTTGTTTGCGAGTCAAGGCAAAGTAGGTTCAGAATTCAGAATTCAGGATTCAGGATTCAGGAGCCAGAAACGACATCAAACAACGATAATCCGTCCACATAGCACAAGTCGGAAAGTTGAGACACCAACATCCCTACTTTTTGCGCCACATACTCTTCTCTTCCCCCCGCACCAGGCGACCTATATTCTGGTGATGTTTAACAATCACTAAAAACGTCACAAAACAGGCAAGATAAAACAATACCCCCACGCCATGCAACCACCAGATCATAGCGGAGACAACAAGTGTCGCCGCCATGGAACCTAACGAAACATAACCCGTAAGCCACACCAGTAAGATAAAAACCGTAATCCCTGCGATAACCGCCGGGCGATCCAGGAACAAGAAGACACCAAGGGCTGTCGCCACTCCCTTACCGCCAACAAATTTGAGATAAATCGGGAAACAATGCCCAGTAAAAGCCGCCGCTCCACATCCCATAACAAGATTGAGTTCCGCCCCTAAGGCTTGGGCAACGAGCATGGGCACAGCGCCCTTTGAGGCATCACAGATCAGGGTGATGATCCCAAATTTTTTACCCACAAGCCTCGTAACATTCGTCGCTCCGATATTACATGACCCGGCAGAACGGACATCCACCCCGGCAAGCCTGCCAAACACCAGACCAAAGGGAATAGAACCAACAAGATACGCTAGAATAAGTGCTATAAGTGTTATAATTTCCATATGTTACAATAATCTCTAGTTTCTTTATAACTACTCAGCGTAATGCATGAGACGTTATTCTTTATGTTGATGGACGACAAGCAGAAGTTGAGAATTGACAAGAGACACCTGATCGGTTCAAAAGTCGGCAAAGCCAAGAACAGAAGATATTCTGCTTAAATTCTCGATTCTCACCTTCACCACAGTAAAGAACACCATGGCCTGTAACTGATATCAGATTTATTACGCCAAAGTAACATTTTTTGGAAATGATTTTAGCGAATATGCTACGATATTTTCTCTATTTAACTCGGAGCAGGAAATGTAGCCACAGCAAATATCCCGTTACGCTTAAGTAATTGAGACCCACCATGGATCAACACCATAACTTTATGCACCAAGCAATCCGCCTTGCCGAAGAGAACATCCCCCAGGGGGGCGGCCCTTTTGGGGCTATTATCGTGAAAGACAATGACATTATCGGTACTGGTACAAATCAGGTAACCAACCACAATGACCCAACCGCCCACGCCGAGATCATGGCTATACGTACTGCCTGTACCACGATCAACGATTTTTCACTGACGGGGTGTATACTCTACTCAAGCTGCGAACCGTGCCCCATGTGTTTATCCGCCATATATTGGGCAAGAATATCAAAACTCTACTTTGGCGCAAGCCATAAAGATGCGGGCAAGGCCGGTTTTCGCGACGACTTCTTGTATGAAGAACTCAACCTGCCACCCCACGAACGCTCCCTAGAAATGGCCCAGATCAAGTGCCAGGAGGCGCTCACCCCCTTTGATATATGGAGGACAATTGAGACTAAAATTTTGTATTAACTGACCTTTTTTCGGCACCACCTAAAAAAAACAGGACTTTGACATAGGTCAAAGCCTTTGCGAGCCATTTCAACTATTCTGATTTTCAACAATCAAGAATAACTCTCTTAATCATAAAATTCTAAGGAGACACCATGTTTTGTCAACAATGTGAACAAACAGCAAAAGGACAGGCCTGCACCGTAATCGGTGTATGTGGAAAAAAAGAAGAAGTTGCAGCCCTGCAAGATCTTCTCATCCATGCCACCCAGGGACTATGTCAGTACAGCCATGCCGCTCGCGGGAAAGGGTTTACCGATTCGGCCACCGCCCTCTTCACCGCTGAAGCCATCTTCTCGACCCTTACCAATGTGAACTTCGTGCCTGAGGATTTTGCCGTACGAATCCGCCGCGCCGTTGAGCTTCGCGAAGCTATGAAGGAAAAGTCAGGGGCCAATTTCACTAACGCTGCCGCAACCTTTACTCCTGCTACTGATCTTGATGGTCTGATCAAGCAAGGTCAAGCCGTTGGCCTTAACACCGAAGAAAACGAAGACCTGCGCTCGGTAAAACATATTATCCTCTTTGGCCTTAAAGGCGTTGCCGCCTACGTTGACCATGCCAAGATCCTCGGTCAGGAGTCACCTGAAGTTGCCGCCTACATTGATAAGGCTATGAGTGAGATTCTGCGTGACGATATCGGCCTTGATGAGCTTGTCCCCCTTGCCCTTGAATGTGGTGAAGCCAACCTCAAAGCCATGGAAATTCTCAACATAGGTAACACCGGAACCTACGGACATCCTGTGCCCACCGAAGTACCCCTTGGCGTCAAAAAAGGTAAGGCTCTACTGGTATCAGGCCATGACTTAAAGGATCTGGATCTTATTCTTCAACAAACTGCTGGTAAAGGAATTACCGTTTATTCCCATGGCGAGATTCTTCCCTGTCACGGTTACCCAGAGCTCAAAAAACATGCTCATTTCCACGGTCACTTCGGAACAGCATGGCAGAATCAGAAGAAAGAATTTGCCGAGTTCCCAGGTGCCATTGTAATGACCACCAACTGTATCCAGGACCCTAAGGCCTACACTGAAAACATCTTCACCTCCGGTCTTGTTGGCTGGCCAGGCGTGCAGCATCTTGAAAATGGTGATTTTTCTCCTGCCATTAACCGCGCCCTTGCCATGGACGGTTTCCCCGAAGATACCGAGGCAGGCAGTGTTATGGTTGGTTTCGGTCATAACGCCGTACTTGGTGTTGCAGACAAGATCATCGAAGCAGTAAAGAACAAGGACATCCGCCACTTTTTCCTCGTGGGTGGTTGTGATGGCGCCAAGACCGGACGGAACTACTACACCGAGATGGCTGAAAAGATTCCATCTGACTGTATTGTTATGACCCTGGCCTGTGGCAAGTTCCGTTTCTTTGACAAGGATCTTGGTGATATTGGCGGCATTCCCCGTCTCCTTGACATTGGTCAATGTAACGATGCCTACTCGGCGGTACAGATTGCTGTGGCCCTTGCTAATGCCTTTGACTGCGGCGTTAACGATCTGCCCCTATCCTTTATCCTCTCATGGTACGAGCAAAAGGCAGTGGCAATTCTGCTCACCTTGTTCCATTTGGGAATTAAAGATATCCGCCTCGGACCCTCCCTGCCAGCGTTCATCACACCTAACGTTTTGAATGTTCTAGTTGAGAACTTCAACGTTATGCCAATCAGTACCGTTGATGAAGACTTAAAGGCGATCCTCGGATAACGAAGACCTGTCTCTTGTGTTTTCGGTGTTTTTAACTGCCCTGGGGGCCTGGGACTTGTGCTAAACAAGTCCCTAAACACCGGAAACACCTTTTTAAGTTTTTTTAAAGCGGGCAATCTGCGGTTGCCCGCTTTAAAAAAACTTAAACCAGGAGGTGTACCATGCAATGCCCTGGCCAAGATAGTCGCTACTGGAATGGCGATGATATTTTTGAAACAAACTGCCCTAAATGCGGGCACCGACTAGAATTTTTCAAGGACGATGCCAAACGCATCTGTAAAGGCTGTGGCTTTACCATGCTTAATCCCCAGATTAATTTTGGTTGTGCCGAATACTGCCCCCATGCGGCTCAATGTTTAGGCTCACTCCCCGAAGGACTTCGCCCAGAGGGGGCACCGAAACTAACCTTAAAGGACCGCGTCGCCGCCGCCATGGAAGATTATTTCGAC
>JAJRUT010000072.1 GCA_024277655.1 Deltaproteobacteria bacterium
CTCATGGACAAAGATCAGGGGGCCGAGAACTAAAATAATGGCTAGGAGTATTTGCATAGATGTAAGTGGCTAATCGTGGAGAGTTTTAATTTTAAGCGCTGTGAACGGGGAACATTGCCCTTGAATGATGGAAAAACAGGAGTATAGTACCTTTTATGCTATTTGTGGGAAGTGAAGTAATCATTCTTACTGGGCCAATTTAACCATGTTATGCTGAAAAGAACAGGATTTTCTTAAGTTAAGAAGGGCATGATCTTGTTTCTACTTTGCTATTTCTTTTTCTGACATAAAGAGAGGCCTTGGTTCGATATCTGCCCCAGAGCCATCTGCTTATCTAATTATTTTGGCAAACCAAGTTTCTGTTTTGCCCGAAGCTCGAAGGCTTCAACCACGCTATCTGCCTGCATCCTGGCTGAAATATCTGCTTTGAGTACCGTCTCAATGTCGGTAATGTCCTTACGGGTGTGGCGTTCCAAACATTCCGCCACCACAAGGCCTATCTCAGGAAAGCGTATTTTGCCGTCGAGGAAAGCGTCCACGGCAATCTCGTTGGCACCATTTAGTACTGCTGGTAGGGTTCCCCCCTGTTTGCAGGCCTGATAAGCCAGTTTCAGGGCGGGGAAACGTTTAAAATCCGGCTTGTGAAAGGTGAGATCTTTTGCTGTGGGCAGGCTTAAACGGGGCAGGTTGATCCGCAGCCGTCTGGGGTAGGAGAGGGCGTAGGCAATGGGGATACGCATATCAGGAATGCCCATCTGGGAGATCACTGAGCCATCAATAAACTCCACCATGGAGTGGACGATGGATTGAGGATGAACCACCACCTCGATATCTTCTATCTCCACATCAAAGAGGTGTTTTGCCTCAATGACTTCAAGGCCCTTATTCATCAGGCTCGCTGAATCAATAGAAATCTTACGGCCCATGGACCAGTTGGGGTGGGCCAGAGCCTGCTCGGGGCTGACATCCCATAACTCAGACAAGGGCTTTTCGATGAAGGGCCCGCCAGACGCTGTGAGAATAATTTTATGCAGATCCTGACGGCGTCCTGCCCCAAGGCATTGGAAAATGGCGTTATGCTCACTGTCGATTGGCAGGATGGCAACCTTGTTTGCCCGGGCGGCCTGCATGATTAGATCCCCGGCCATAACCAGGGTTTCCTTGTTGGCAAGCCCTATGGTCTTGCCCGCTTCAATGGCGCGTAAGGTGGGCAAAAGACCGGCAGCACCGACAATGGCAGAGACCACCGTGTCGGCTGAGGGGACGGTGGCTACCTTTATATTACCCTCACGTCCCGTGTGGATCCTGCCCGTCCAGGCGGAACCGAGTAGCTTTGCCAAATCCTCGGCCAGTTGATCTGTGGCAACACTGATAATCTCTGGCTCAAAGGCTTCAACCTGATCGCGCAGGAGGGCGATATTGGTTCCGGCGGCAAGACCTACAATCTGAAATTTACCCGGAAATCTTCTGACAATATCCAGAACATTGGTGCCGATGGAGCCTGTGGAGCCGAGAAGTGAAATACGTTGAGTCATAGCAGAAGGAGAAAGTCTGGGGGTTAGAGGAGGTTAAAATAGAGAATGTAGTAAAAGGGCGGGGCGCAAAAAACCAGGGAATCGATACGATCAAGAAGGCCTCCATGGCCTGGGAGAATTCGCCCGGAGTCTTTGCTTGCTGTTGCGCGCTTAATGATTGATTCTGAGAGATCTCCGCAAACCCCAAGGATTGAGAGGGGGATAGCTATAAGGGCCATTTTCAGCGGATCTATTTCGGGAAAGAGAACCAGACCTACGAGGACAGCTCCGAGGGTTGCACTGCCAATCCCGCCAATAAATCCCTCAATCGTTTTCCCAGGACTTATATGGGGGCAGAGTTTACGCCTGCCCATTGATTTACCAATAAAATAGGCACCACTATCCGAAAAGGTGGTGATGACGGTGAGGGCAAAGAGCCAATGTGACCCTTGCTCAAGGGAGAGGATGAGGATTATATGGCCGGTTAAGAATCCGCAGTAAACGAGACCAAATAAAAGGCGTAAAGAGAGGTTAAAGGGGTCTTTGCTGTGCTTGTAGCTGTATAGTACCAGCCCCAGGAGGCTCAAGGCTCCAAGCACCATGCCACCATTAAAATGGATCATGTCTGGGGTATAGAGAAATAATAGGGGCAGAATGCTACACAGGGTGGCAAAGAAGATGAATTTTCTATCAGGTCCTTTAAGAACCATGCTGAAGTATTCGTAGGTGCAGATAATACCGATGATAACCATCACCCCCCAACAGAGGAGGTATGATCCCTTTAGTAGCATGGTAAACCATGCTGCCGAGGTAATGAGGGCTGTGATGATTCGTGTTGTCATGGGCTAACCTGCTCGCCTGTTTTGCCATACCTGCGCTGACGTCCGGAAAAATCGGCGATGGCCTTTTTTAGCTCAGCCTTGTTGAACTCAGGCCAGGGCACATCGCAGAAGTATATTTCGGAGTAGGACGACTGCCAGAGAAGAAAATTGGAGAGCCGGCGTTCTCCACCGGTGCGAATGACAAGATCCGGGTCAGGCAGACCGGCGGTAAAGAGATGGGCACCCACGGTCTGTTCGTCAATGGCACCTACTGCAAGTGTGCCGGCCAAACATTTTTGCGCCATGGTCTGAATGGCCTGAATCAACTCATTGCGCCCACCATAGCTGAGAGCAAGGTTCAGGATAAGACTGGTGTTGTCTTTGGTCTGGTCAATGGTGGCGGCAAGAACATCCCTTACGTCTTTGGGCAGGGCGTGAATATTACCGATACAGCGCAGTTGGATATCGTTTTCCACCATCCGTGTCAATTCACTTTGCAGGAATTTTTTCAGGAGCCCCATGAGTCCTGATACCTCGTCCTTGGGGCGGTTCCAGTTTTCGGTGGAGAATGCATACAGGGTTAAGATCTTGACATCACAGGCCTTGGCGGCTTCAACAATGTTCCGCACGGTCTTAACCCCCTCCCGGTGTCCCATGATACGCAAGAGTCCCTTGGCCTGGGCCCAGCGCCCGTTGCCATCCATAATGATGGCAATATGTTTGGGTGTATCTATGGAGTCAGTTTGCACGCTGGGAGCCAAGGGTAGATATTCTGTAGGCTAAACTTCCATCACTTCTTTTTCTTTTTGGATCAGGGCGTCGTCGATTAGCTTAACGAAGTTGTCTGTTTCCTTCTGGGCCTCGTCCTGGTACTTGAAAAGATCGTCTTCGGATATGTCCTTGTCTTTTTTCAGCTTCTTGAACTGGTCAAGGGCCTCGCGGCGGGAGTTGCGGATGTTGACCCGGTAGTCCTCACAGGTTTTCTTGACCTGTTTAACCAGTTCCTTGCGACGCTCTTCGGTGAGTTGCGGGATGGATATGCGAATAACCTTCCCATCACTTGCAGGGGTGAGGCCGAGGTTTGATTTTAAAATAGCCTTTTCAATAGAAGGCAGAACCTGCGGATCCCAGGGTTGGACAACAATGAGTCGTGACTCCGGCGTGGTGAGGGTGGCCACCTGGTTAAGTGGACTTAATGCCCCGTAAGAGTCAACCTTGACCCCATCGAGAAGTGAGAGGGAGGCCCTGCCGGTGCGAACCTTGCCAAGATCCTTGCGAAAGGCTTCAATGGCATTTTCCATTTTTTCAGACATTTCCAGTAGAATTTCGTCACTCATGTTTCATCTCCTTTAATTACGGTGCCAACCTTCTTGCCGCAGATGGCATTTTTGATATTACCCGGGATATTAAGGTCAAAAACCAGAATCTTCTTGTTATTATCCATGGCAAGGGAAATTGCGGCAGCATCCATAACCTTTAAACGTTTTTGCAGGACGTCACTAAAGGTCAATTCGGCAAATTTAACGGCATCTGTGTGTTGCATGGGGTCTTTATCAAAAACGCCATCAACCTTGGTGGCCTTGCAGATGATATCGGCTTCAATCTCAAGTCCGCGAAGAACCCCGGCCGTATCGGTGGTGAAAAAGGGGTTGCCGGTTCCGGCCCCAAAGATGACAGCCGCACCGGAGTCCATATATTTCTTGGCAGTAAAATGGGAAAAGGTCTCACAGACCGATGGCATATCAATGGCGGAGAGGACTTCGGTTACGATACCTTCTCTCTCCAGCGCTTCCTTTAGGGCCAGTGAGTTTAGCATGGTGGCCAGCATACCCATATTGTCGGCGGCAGAGCGGTTCATGCCCCCTGAAGCACCAGCGACCCCCCGAAAGATATTACCGGCTCCGATAACCATACCGACCTGCACCCCAAGGTCGGTGATAGCCTTTATTTCTTTCGCCAGGTAGGTGAGCATGTCGGTGGAGATCCCATACTCATGCTCTCCCATCAGGGCTTCCCCTGATAATTTCAGTAGAACTCGTTTGTAGAGTGGTTTTGGCATGGCTATTCCCAATTTATGAGTCGTGTATATAAAAAAAGGGAGTACAAATAAAGTAGGAACTCTATTTGTACTCCCTAAAGACTACAATAACAACTTAAGCGCCGATTGCAAAACGGGCAAAACGCTTAATGGTGATATTTTCACCCATACTGGCAATAAGGCTGTTGAGCATATCCTGAATAGTAACATCCGGGTCTTTAACAAATTTTTGCTCAAGCATACAGATCTCGGAATAATATTTGTTCACCTGGCCTGAAACGATTTTCTCAACGATATTTTCAGGTTTGCCGGAGTCCAAGGCGCGCTTGATGTAGATTGCTTTTTCACGCTCAAGCATCTCGGCTGGAACCTCATCACGATCAAGTCCCACAGGATTCATGGCGGCAACGTGCATGGCCATATCCTTGGCAAACTTAATAAAGGCATCGGTCTTGGCAACAAAGTCAGTCTCACAACCAATTTCCACCATGGCGGCAAGTTTGCCACCTGAGTGGGAGTAGAATTCAATAATGCCTTCACTCGTGGCACGATCAGCACGTTTTGCGGCAACAGCCAGACCTTTTTGGCGGAGGAAATCAACCGCTTTTTCCATATCGCCATCGTTTTCAGAGAGGGCTTTTTTACAATCCATCATTCCCGCTTTGGTGGTGTCGCGGAGTTCTTTAACCATTTGACTTGTTATTTTCACGTTCGTTCCTTCTTATTCTATGTAGTTCACAAAAAATGCCCGATGCCATAGGGGCGATCGGGCAAAATATGGTGCCTAAATCTGCTTTATGCTTCTTTTGCTGGGGCTTCCGGGGCGTCGGTATTGGCATCAGCCATGGCTGTGGCAAGTTCGGCATCAGAAGTGTCCACTGCTTCACCACGTCTGGCCTTTCCGGCAATGGCGGCATCGGCCATTTTTGAGGTGATTAGGGTAATGGACTTGATGGCATCATCGTTACCGGGAATGAGGTAGTCGATACCGTCAGGGTCACAGTTGGTATCGGTAATGGCCACAACGGGGATACCTAGTCTCTGGGCTTCATCGATGGCGATTTTCTCGCGCTTTGGATCGATGACAAACATGGCGGCTGGCAGGTTCTTCATATCCTTGATACCACCGAGGTTGCGATCAAGCTTGACCAGTTGTTTGGTCATCATCAGCGCCTCTTTTTTCTTGTAGCGATTGATGGAACCATCATCTGTCATGGCCTGGATTTTTTTCATCCGATCAACAGATTGTTTAATGGTCTGGTAATTGGTGAGCATCCCACCAAGCCAGCGATGATTAACAAAATGCATACCGCAACGATTAGCTTCGGATTTAATGGTTTCTTGGGCCTGACGCTTTGTGCCAACAAACATTATGGTACCACCTGCAGCAACGGTATCTGTAATGAAATCATAGGCTTCGTTGAACAGGGGGAGGGTCTTATCAAGATTAATGATATAAATCTTGTTGCGGGCACCGAAAATATAAGGCTTCATCTTTGGGTTCCAGCGTCTGGTTTGGTGACCAAAGTGCATACCGGCAACAAGCATCTCTTTCATTGTAATGTTACTCATGGTTCATCTCCAATTTTTGGTTGTTCATCCATTCCATTTGTCCAACCCGCAAGTGGGGCACCAAAGGAGCTTTTCAGGAATGTGACTTTTTAGGTTACCTTGTAAATTTTCAATGTGTCCCTGTGAAGACTTCAGCTGGCAAAATACCAAATAATCTAAAGTCCATCGGAAAACCAGAATCTTTTACCACTCTCTTGCAGAGAATGCAAGATTATACTAAGGCAATTTCCCCGAACCATTGGTGAGGAATGAGAAAAATCTTGACACTATTTGGTAAAGCAAGCAAATTGCCTGTTTTTATACAGTAATGTCCGGTTAAGAAATTGCGTAGCCATAAAGCCGGAGATAACTGTTGTTTACCTTCGCTAGTGGCATAAAAAGATCCTGATTTCGGAGTCTCACAGGTTAGCTTACCTCTAAGTTCACTATGTCAAAAAAACAAATAACGTGAATTTCCACTGATATAAGGTGCGTTTTTGACTGCGTTCACAAAGAAAATACTACGATTTTTTCTGGATGATGCTACGACAAACAACACTTTTCTCCTCAGCAGGTTAAGCCACGACTCCGAGAGTCTAACCGGACACTGCTGGTTTTTTTATGCTCGAATATTGTTTTAGAAAAATAATCTTCCCAGATTTTCAGGCACATATTTTATGTCCGTATCCATTATACAAGCAAACCCCAAGAACATTCTCATTCGTTCAACCAACTGGATTGGTGACGCCATCATGACAACCCCTGCGGTTCGGACTATTCGCGAGAATTTTCCTGAGGCCAGGATCACGATGTTGGCTTATAAATGGATGGCCGATGTGTTTGCGGCAAGCCCGTATGTGGATGATATATTTATTTACGACAAGCATGGTCGGCATAAGGGGGTGCTTGGTTTGTGGCGCTTAACAGGGGAATTGCGACGCCTTAAATTTGACTGTGTTTTCCTCTTGCAGAACGCCTTTTCGGCGGCACTCATCGCTTTTCTTGCAAGGATTCCTTTGCGGGCAGGCTATCGGCGGGATGGCAGAGGTTTTCTCCTGCGGCCAGGTGTTGCTATACGTCCCGAGGTTCGAGGACTTCATCAGGTGCATTATTATCAAGGTCTCCTGCGGGATTTGGGGCTTAAATGCGGTAGTAATGAACTCTGTCTGTCCCATTCTAGTGATGATAACCAATGGGCAGCAGATTTCCGGAATAAGGTTTCGCCGGGCAAGCTTGTTGGTATCAACCCCGGGGCGGCTTTTGGCCCGGCTAAGTGTTGGCCTGCCAAAAGATATGGTGAGCTTGCCCTGGCCTTGCATAAAGAATTTGGTGCTCACTTTGTTGTCTTTGGGACGAAGGCTGACCATGAAACAATTGCCGAAATTTGCAGTTATGGCCCGGGTTTTATTACTGGTCTTGCCGGCAAAACCACACTGGGTCAGGCCATGGCGCTTATCGGTAAATGCGACGCCCTGGTGACCAATGACTCTGGCCTGATGCATGTTGGTGCCGCCACAAAAACTCCCCTGGTGGCGATCTTCGGCTCCACCGATGATATTGCCACTGGCCCCTATTCAGCGCAGGCTGTGGTGGTAAGGCAGAATATTTCCTGTCAGCCCTGCTTGAAAAAGGAGTGCAAAGGTGGTTTTGAGTGTATGCTGGGAATTGCTGTTGCAGATGTGGTTGCCCCTGTTGCGAAGATGCTCCGTTCCTAAATTGTTCGGAGGCTATTTTTTCCCTTAAATGAGGTCTTTCTTGAAACTTGTTGGTTTATTTTGCCTCTATTGTTGCAGTTGGGTGTTCATATCCCAGGCCCTTGCTGATGGAGTAAGCGATCAGCCTGGTGGTTTTGCTCTTGAGCTTCATGTTGGCGCTGAGGATGGCGAACCACTGGCTGGTTTCCTTGGTTTGAATGAAGACCTTGTGGTGAACAGTCGCATACCGCAACTGGGTAGTCCAGGTAAGCCTGTTCTGGCTAATATCATCTGGCAACTCTATACGGTGTCCGGACAACCTGTACCTGGGTTTAATAAAACAAGGCAGATTATTAGTCTTGGCAATCAGGAATTTTGCTCCTTTCGTGTTCACTCGGCAGAGCTTGCCAATGGCATGTATTTTGTCGCCCTGACCCATCAGCTTGCCAGTGACCCCGCAAACTTCTATCAGGCCTCTGTGCCCTTCGAAATTAATCAACCCCTGGCAATCAAACAGGTGGTTATCGCTGAATCTCCCCGTGGAAAGGTGAATCAACGCATCTTTTATGAGGATCAGTCGCCGCATATTTTCGTGTATTATTATCTGGCAGATGATGTGTACACGGCCCTTGTGCAAATTGATGTCCTTGATGAAGGTGGTAAACTTCGAGCCACTCGAACCATTTTTAAGGATAAGGATCTTAACCGCAAACGTGAGCGGGTCGGCATTAAATTGCCACCAGCTCTCTTTAAGGCGGGGGAAAAGGCGGAGGTTATGGTGAGTGTTTCTACTCCGGCTGATATTACGGTGACGGCAAAAAGTGAGTTTGAAATAGTTGCCATCGAGCTTAGTATTAATCTGCCAGATAGCATGGTACAGGGCACGGTGACAGGTTTTCAACTCTTTGTCCCCCAGACCTTTGAACCGCCGTATAACATTGAGTTTGATCATATTGAGGGTTTTATTTTCAGGCCGGAGGATGGGGAGCTTACTGGTAAGCTCTTTGTTACCCCGGTTGCTAAAGTCGGCAGGCAGGAGGTTGGGGTGACTGTTTTAGATAGTCTCGGGAATCGGGCCTCTGGTAAGGCTCAGATGGATGTTATTCAAGGGGCAAAACGCTTGTATCGTCCCAAGGGAACAGCCTTGGTAAATCCGGGCAAGCAAGGAGGGCGCATTGGCAGTTCAACGCGAAGATAAATCTGGAGGACAATCTTTCGGGGTTCACTCCTTTGGCTGGGTGTCTGTTGTAACCTTGCTCGTCTTGGGTCTGGTTATTTTTGCAAGGCCTGTTTGGGCTGATATGTTGCGAAAAGAACTAAAGCGCTCTTACGATATTTACAAGCAGTCGGCGCTTCATTATAAGGTTTTTGCCTTAAAACATGATGGGGACCGTTGGGATGGTTGGTACACCTGGGGCTATAACGATCTTGATGAGGCGATTGTCGATGCGGTGCGTGAGTGCAGTAGGGGCCAGAATGTTCCTGGGGAATGCCAGGTGTATGGCCTTGGCAATGAGGTTGTTGTTGGTCTTGACCCTCTGTTATTGCAGGCAAAAATTGAAGAATACCGGGTTTCCGGTATGGCCAGTCGCTCTTATCCAAAGCCTGCTGGGGGTAGGCTGGTTCCTTTGGGTTTTAGTGGCAACGGCCATTATTTTGCGGGGGGGTTGCCACAAAAACCTTATTCGCGATTATTTATCTATGATACGGATGATACGTTATGGAAACATACCTTTGTCCTTGAAACTGATATGAAGCTCCAGGGTGGACGCAGTTTCAGCTTGAGTGATGATGGTAAATCATACGCCTTTGCCAAATATGTCCAATCTGCAACGGATAAGGGCAGGTCTGCTGTTGTTGTTAAGGGTTGGGGAGAGGAGTCTTTTGAAATCCCTCTGGCGAATGGCGCCTTCTGGAGTGGCGGTTGTGGATTGGCCCTGTCACCCACCGGTCGAGAGCTTGCTGTCTGTGTCGATGATGGTATGACAACCAGGGTTTTACGCTATGAACGCGGGACTGGTCGCAAGCTTGGCGAGTTTAACTCGGCAA
>JAJRUT010000005.1 GCA_024277655.1 Deltaproteobacteria bacterium
AGGCACACCATCAGCCCCAAGCCAAGCCCCCATAAAGGCAAAAGGCAGGGCAAAGACCGTGAGTTTGAACTTAATCATTTCAAGGAATATGGATATTTTTTTTAACATAGCGTTTTGAGAAGTTGAGAATTGAGGAGATGAGAATAGCAGAAGATGAGAATTGAGGAATTGTGAAGTTGAGACAAAAAGGAAATAGCAACCTACCTTCTCAACTTCTGCTATTCTCAATTCTCAACTACTCAAAACTCATTGCCCCTGCCAGCGGGCATATTCAATATCAAGGCCAAGAAGCTCAACAAGCCTTGCCGAATAGTTACGAGCCATCTCGGTGATCGATTTTGGTTTCTGGTACATGGAAGGCATGGCGGGACAGACAATAGCCCCGGCATCGTTTACGCTCAGCATATTCTTAAGATGAGTACGATTCAAGGGGGTTTCCCGCACCGACAAAATCAAGGTTTTCCGCTCTTTGAGCATCACATCGGCCGCCCGGTGGATGAGATTCAGCGACAGGCCAGAGGCAATACCACCCAGAGTTCCCATGGTGCACGGCACCACCACCATACCACTAAACCCGGCCGAACCCGAAGCCATGGGGGCAGTAAACTGCTTAATTCCCCAGAAGGTCACATCAGAAAAATCTTCTTTAACCATGTCCAGTTCAAGACGCAGAACCTGTTCACCTGCTTCAGAAATAATAGCATGTACCTCAACATCAATGTCCATAAGTTGCCTAAACAACTCACGGGCATAAATCATTCCTGAGGCACCGGTTACAGCGACAATAATTTTTTCCATTTTTTTACTCACAAATTTCCAGGGGTAAACAGGTAGCAGGGATCTCACCGCGTTCAATAAGCAGACTGAAAAAATGGCTTAAAGCGGCAATCTTGGCCTCAGATAAATCATACTCCATCTTCTGTAAATACGCCTGACAGGAATCTGCGGACATGGGGATGCGTGGGGCAACAAGCCTACAAATCTCGGGTAAATTATCGGCACCAAGCTTGATACAGCGTTGCAATTCCTGGTGGATTTCCACCACAGCAAGGGGGTTTATCTCACAAAAATCTTTTCGCACCGCCCACACCGCAAAAACAAAGGGGCTACCTGTTTGTTCCTGCCAGGCCTTGGATAAATCAAGTTTTATTCTAAAATCGGCCACCTGTTGCAAACGCAGGGCCTCATCACCAATGGCGAGAAAGGCATCACAATCATCCAGAGGAGTTGCATCGGTACGGGTCATATAATTTGGTTTGACCGAGTAAAAATCTTCCAAGATAATTTTCACCAATGAAACCGAGGTTTGCGACTGATTTGACAAACCAATCGTGCAACCATCCAGATCACAAAGCTCCTTTTTCGAAAACAGAAAAACAGAACCCACAGCACCAGTTGCCGAAATGGACAACCCGCCCAAGATCTTATAGCGATCAGGATGTAGCCCATACTCGTGGGAAGAGACAAAACCCAGATCAAGCTCTCCGGCATAGAGCATCTTATTTAAGGTGGTGGGAACAGCTTCGGTGATCTGCCACTCCGGACGCTCAACTGTCCTTTGCCACATTTCGTAGAATGGCGCGGTGTTAATAAAATTCACCATACCGATCCGGGCAACAGTTTTGACTGATTTACTACCCATCACATACACCTTGTTACCTGTTTAGGAGATGAATTAAAACTTAAATAGTCCAAAGGGGTATTACCAGCATATTCGACAAAAATCATCGATACAGCACCGGCCGAAAGCGAACCATACTCAGAACATTGCAAGGCCGTGGCCCCATTACGGGTCGCCATGTGGATAATTTGGGCCGCCGTGACAGTTGGGAAGTGCTGGTGGACAAGATTCATCTCACGCCAAATTGACACCTGGGGGTTACTGGCCAGACTATCCGTACCCAAACAGGGTAAAAGTCCAATTTCAAGCATTTGCGGAACAGGAGGCAGACCAACCCCAAGATACTCATTTGAACCAAGACAGAGACAGACCTTGGCCTCTGTCTCATAAAGCGTTTGCAGGTCATGCTCATCAACATGGACACAGTGAACACAAAGCGTATCAGGATCTAGCAGACCAAGGTCATTTAAATATTTAACCGGACTGGACTCAGGTGCCACAAAACTGCCATCCCAAAAGCCACGCTCTTCAAGAAAGAGTTTGAAATCACCCTGTCCCGTTTTGATAAAATCCATTTCTGCCAGGGACTCAGCCACATGAATAGGCATAATGTGTTTAAGGTCAGAAGCTTGTCTTTTTATCTGTTGCAACAAGGATAAGCTGGTGGAATACGGCGCGTGACAGGTATAGTTTGTGGCCCTTGATTCCAGCACCTCCCCCATGAACAAAGCCGCCTTTTGCGATAGACCCAAGAGTTCATGAAAAAAAAGCACCTTGGAATCGCTACTGCTCCTGACAAAAGACGGGTCATTGCCAATATCAACTATGAGATCAACACCTTCTAGTATCATTCCCGCGACACATTCCCCAGCTCGGCTGACAACATCGTCATCGGTGTACGTCTCGCGAAAACGGAGAAGATCAGCAATCCAAGCCACCATATCACCGGGGTTATCATTAACTGTGGCTACACAATGAGATAATTCGAGATGGGTATGACCATTAACAAGCCCAGGCATAAGGACACCCTGACCATAATCGATAATTTTAGCATCCAGCCCCTTAAATTCAGCAGATTTAGCCACTTTAACGACCCGACCATGCTCAACAAGCACAGCCCCATTTTGAATGGGGGCAGAGGTTACTGGCACAACCCAGGATGCACGATGGAGAACGGCCATATCTATAAGAGGGTGTAATCCATTTTTCGCCGTCTTGGGGTCATACCAACCCCCTCAACCAGCCGTTTAATCTCCTGCTCGGAGAGTCTGAAACTGACCCCGGCGGCAGCCACGACATTCTCCTCAATCATGGTGGAACCAAAATCATTGGCCCCAAACGACAGAGAAACCTGAGCTATTTTAGGCCCTTGAGTCACCCATGATGCCTGAATATTATCAACGTTATCAAGAAAGATACGCGAGAGAGCCAGGGTCTTTAAATACTCGTGGGCCGTTGTTTTCGGCAAATGGTCATAGACCGTATTATCGGGCTGAAAGGGCCAGGGGATAAAGGCGGTAAAGCCACCCGTCTTATCCTGCAGATCACGAATGCGTTGTAGATGCTCGATGCGTTCTTCGATGGTTTCGATATGACCAAACATCATGGTGGCGGTGGTACGCATCCCAAGTTTATGGGCCTTTTCCATCACCTCAAGCCACTCATCGGCACTACATTTACGCGGGGCAGATTCGTTACGCACCCGGTCATTTAAGATCTCGGCACCACCGCCGGGGATGGAGTCGAGTCCTGCCATTTGCAAGCGTGATAGTACCTCATCCACCGAGCGCCCGGAAATTTCGGCAAAATGGCATACCTCAGGGGGTGAAAAACCATGGATATGCACCCCGTAACCCTTCATAAAACGTAGCATATCTTCATAAAATTCAAAGGGCAGGTCAGGGTGCAATCCGCCCTGCAACAGCACCTGATTGCCATCAAGTTTCTGCATCTCCTCAATCTTTGCCCCGAGTTCCTCAAAGGATAACACCGACCCCGTCTTATCCTCAGGAGCCTTGAAAAAGGCACAGAATTTACAGGCCGATACGCAGATATCGGTGTAATTGATATTGCGGTCAATTACATAGGAGACGACGGGCTCCGGATGTTTTCTCTGGCGTACAGCATTAGCCGCCATACCCAGATGATAGAGGTTGCCTTCGTTGAATAAACGTAGCGCCTCATCAGGACTAATCCGCTGACCGGCAAGAATTTTATCTATTATAGTTTTCATATTTTTTTTAAGAATTCAGAAGTTGAGGATTCAGGATTCAGAATGTGGTACTTTTCTTTATCAGATCATCTTCCTTTTTCTGATTTCTCAATTCTGATTCCTGAATTCCAAATTTAATACTCTGCAATCACATCATACAGGGTGCCGCGTTGAATGGGCTTGCGCCCAGCCTCTTTGATAATGCGAACAAGCTCCGGGATCGCCATGGCCTGCTCGGTATCGGCCCCCGCCATATGGGTGATAAGCTCTTCCTTCACCGTACCGTCCACGTCATCAGCACCAAAGGACAATGCCACCTGGGCCATCTTGGGGCCGATCATCACCCAATAGGCCTTGATATGGGGAAAGTTATCGAGCATAAGCCTTGCCACCGCGATATTTTTTAAATCCTCCACCCCTGATGTCCTTGAGATATCAGACATCTCGGTGTTTTTAGGATGAAAGGCCAGGGGAATAAAGGCCAAAAAACCACCCGTCTCATCCTGGGCCTCGCGGAGCGCCATAAGATGCTCCACCCGTTCCTCTAAGGTTTCGATGTGACCATAAAGCATAGTGGCATTGGTATTTAAGCCGAGGCGATGGGCTGTTTTTGCCACCTCAAGCCAGCCTTCTCCCGAGAGTTTATCAGGACAGGTCTTTTCACGAATCCGCGGACTGAACACCTCAGCCCCGCCACCAGGAATGGAGTCAAGACCAGCCTCTTTTAAGACCTGCAGGGTCTCTTTGACACTACTGTTATTCAGTTTTGCCAGATGATCAATTTCAACACAGGTAAACCCCTGGATATGAATGGCTGGCCTAGCCTTTTTGATCCCTTTCAACATATCGGTATAATAGGAAAAAGGCAGATCAGGATGAATACCACCCACCACATGCACCTCAGTGATGGGCTCATCAATACGCTCGGTTATTTTAGCCACCGCCTCATCAACCGTCATCTCATAGGATTTATCCGTCCCCTTCTCCTTGCCAAAGGCACAGAATTTACACAGGTTGGTACAGATATTTGAGTAATTAAGATGCTGGTTATAGATAAAAAAGGTGTCATCACCGTTCTTTTCTTCCCGCACCATATTGGCCATATAACCAACGGCAAGAAGATCAGGAGATTCGTAGAGCCGCACCCCATCCTCTTTGGAGAGGCGTTCACCCTTTTTTACCTTGGCAAGAATATCACCAAGTCCTGCTTTTTCGATCAATATTTCCATAATACTCTTTCTCTATTTTTATTCAGTAATGTCAGCTTAAAAATCAACGTCTACGCGACCCGTATCAGGTCATAATCCAAATAGCACCCGCAGAAGAACAGCTACAAAACTTCTGTGTTTTCTGTGGCTCAAACATTTAAGCTCAGTTGGGGCCACCCCGAGCAAGGCCCTGTTCAAGAATGGCAACAAGTTCATTTATTTTTTCCTGAAGTTCAGATTGTCCAAGACCATGTAACACAAGGCTCTGGGCACCTGTGCCAGCATAGGACAGGAAAAATTTATCAAAGACGGCATCAACACTAAACAGAATCATTTCGGTGGAAACATCCTGTCGGATCAGACCGGATTCTTGCGCGGCCTGACAGGCCAGCCCCAAATATTCGCTGGAAAACAGGCAAACCCGGCGTAAAAACTCACCCCGACCTGGCACATCCTGTTCAAACATAACCTTCAGATAAATCTGAAAATATTCAGGGTAGCTGTCGATAAAATCAACGCCGGAAATCAGCACCGCCCGGATCAAAGCAAAAAATCCCTCACCATCAACATCCGCATGTTTCACCGCATCCTTGACTTTACGGATAAAGCGATCACAGACAAAGACAAACAGCCCCTCTTTAGAGCCAAAATACTGAAAAAGAGAGCCTTTGGAGATCCCGGCCGCCCGAACTATCCGGTTACAACTGGCCTTGGCATATCCCTGACGGCTAAACTCAACAATGGCCGACTGAAGGATGATCTTCTGCTTATCGGTATCCAGGTTATAGAATGTTGTATGGTTTTCTTTGCGCATATTATGACCAGGTGGTCATAATACCTTTTTTGATTATTTTTGCAAGAAATTGCGAGAGATGGTAATCCGAGTGGGCGGGACTAAAGTCCCACATCCGGAGATAGATCGTCTTCTGAATCCTTACTTCTGAATCCTGAATTCCGAATTCTGACTCCTGAATCCCAGACTCCTAAATCCCCGGGAAAAACATTCCGGTCCTTTCCCTTAGTTGTTGATATTCAGTAAAGGAGGCCAGAAGAATCTTTTCTTCCATTATGGCTTTACAGTACAAAACCAACACAAGTCCAGCCAGGAGACTAATGCGCCAAACATCCGCAGAGGTCGCAAGAAGTCCAGCACAGGCAAGAATAACCCCCAGATACATAGGATGCCGGATATAACGATATGGGCCACTGCTAACAAGTTTGGCCTTTTTCTTCAGGGTTGGGCGAATATTAAACGAGCCAGGTACCATAACAATTAAAGTCCGGGCCACAACTGAAAAAGAGCCGCAGTACAGCCCTAAGGCCACGACATTAAAAAAATGCCATTTGGTGGTAGATACGAGCAGACCAATAATGATAAACTGACAGGCAACCAGCACCCTGCCCTTTAGTTCTTCGTTCATAGCCCCTCCTCTTTGATCCATTCAACCATTCTTTCCATGCCTTCAGCAGTTGCAACCTGTGGCTGCCACTTCAGTACCGTCTTTGCCTTTTCCACTGAAAACCAGTGGGATTTTGCCATCTGTTCCGCGACAAAACGCGTCATCTTAGGCTCGCTTTTGATCCTCAGCAGGGTATAGAGATGCTCAAGAATATTTCCCAACCTAAATGCCGTTTTAAAGGATACCCGGCGCACGACAAGGGGACGATTAAGAGCAATAAACAACTCATTGATCCAATCCCAGAGATTGACCGGCTCGCCTTGCGAAATAAAAAAAACTTCGCCAGCAGCAGTTCCATATAATTCAAGATTAATCGCGGCCTTAACATGGGCATCCACCACATTATCAATATAGGAGATATCAACCATATTGGTGCCATCGCCCACAATTTTAAGCTGATTCTTCCGCCCCCGTTCAAGGAGCCTGGGGATAAGGTTGGTATCACCCGGCCCCCAGATAAGATGGGGCCTGAGGGCCACGGTGTTAAGTAGGTGATCATTGGTATCAAGTACCAGAATTTCTGCCATAATCTTGGAGCGGGCATAGTGGCAAAGAACTTCGGTGGCATAGGGCGCACTCTCATCCACCCCGCAGAGATGTCCCTGATTAAAGACAACCGACGGTGTTGAGGTATAGACAAGTCTGGGGATCTTATTATGCCGACAAGCGGCGATCACATTCTCGGTACCTGTCACATTGATACCAAAATAGTCCTGCCAGTCGCCCCAAATACCTGCCTTTGCCGCCACATGAAACACGGTGTCCGCCCCGACAAAAGCGGATTTTAAAAAATCAACATCCCGAATATCGCCCTGCAGACAAACCGCCCCAACCTCTTCCGCCTGTGGATAACGATGCCGCCCCACCACTGAGACTTGAATATTCATACCCCGCAGAGCCTTGACGATGGCAAGCCCGACAAAGCCCCCACCCCCTGTAACAATGGCGTACCTCATGCGTGGGTGCCCTCTTTTTTAAGAATATCGGTGGCCCAGACCTTTAATTTTTCCCGGAAAATTTTGGCATTATGACGGATATCAACCGGAAAGGCCGGATGAAAGAGGACAATCTGAACACCTGCAGTTAAATCATAGCTTGCGGCAATACTGAGCAGATCTTTTCGTATCACATCATGGTTCGTATCGGCAACATAACATTCAACACATAAAACTGGCGTTTCACTCCCTGCTTCACCGACACCCACCAAAGCCGTACGCATTACATCGGGGTGGACATTAAATACCCCCTCACAACAGATCGTATTAAGCTCGCCATTTCGGGTAAGAACTCGGTGACCCTTGCGACCGCAGAACCACAAGCGACCACGATCATCAAGATAACCCATATCACCCATACGATGCCAAAGGGTATCACCATCAAACATCTTGGCGTGGGCGGTTTCCTGGTCATTATGATCATAGGCCCTGGTCACCACGGGGCCAGTTACAACAATTTCACCAATTTCGTTGGCGGGAAGTAAAATAGCCTCCGCCTTATCAGTAACATCACCATCAACAGCCTGCATAATCTCGATGGTGATGCCCGGCAGTGGTGGGCCAACACAGACCCCAGCACCCCGTCTGGTCTCATCCCACGTCTCACTCAAGATCGTTGTGCCATCAAGGGAGGTAATGGGCAAACTTTCGGTTGCGCCATATGGAGTGTGAACCTCACCATCCGGTGGCATAATTGCCTTCACCCGTTTAATCAACTCACCTGACACCGGGGCACCTGCCATCAAGATCTTCTTGATGGGCAGGGTTATATTCTTTTCAAGACAATAACGACTCACCACGTTCCAGATTGCCGGTGAACCAAAGGAGTAGGTCACCCCGCATTCGGTGATGGATCGTATAAATTTCCGGGGATCAACCTTGGCAGGCTTGGCTGGATTCATATCGGGTAAGACAGCTTTTGCCCCAAGCGCCGTGGAAAACAGGGCAAAAAGAGGAAAGGCTGGCTGATCCGTTTCGTCAGGGCCAATGCCGTAGTAAGAATGAATCAACTCAAGCTGGGCATGGAAGATGCCATGGGTATACTGTACCCCTTTCGGCGGCCCGGTTGACCCGGTAGTAAAGATGATCGCAGCAAGATCATTTTCCTGTGCCACAAACAGCTTACTTTGTGGATGATGTTTTTTAAGAAGTTTAGGCAGACTCTTGCCAAGCAACCCCAATTTGCATCCGGCGCAAATAAAGGTTTTCACCGATTTAAATGGTTTTCGAAAGATAAAACGGAAGAGTTGCGCCTTAGGGATACCAATCAGCACATCCGGTTTCACCTGACCGATACATTTTAGAAGATTGCGATATCCCATGCCGGGATCAATAAGAATAACCGGAGCCCCTAGACAAAAAAGGCCGAAGGTCAGACAGATAAAGTCGGTGGATGGCGGCACCATCAGCATAACACGGGTAGTAGGCCCAACCCCTTGAGACGCAAGAGTATCGGCATAGGCCGTGGCTTTCGCCTTAAGCTCCTGAAAACTGGTTGAACTATATTTCCCGCCCACACTCTGCACCAGACCTGTTTTATCAGGCATGGTGTCAGCGACATCGAGGAGGGTTTCAGCTATATTATAGTTCATGACTTAAATAACATCGTTTAACTTTTCACCTCGGGAAGTAGGTTTATTGACATGGATGTACAGGACATACAGGATTATCTTTTGTTCTTTTATCCTGTCCATCCTGTCAGTAGCGCAGCGACGATCCATGTAGGCTTTTATGAGTTACAGGCCAAAAACTCCTGCAACGGCCCCTTTATCTCAGCAAAGGCATCTTCCAAGACATAATGACCGGCCTCGGGATAATAATAACATTCTGCCTGGGGAAAGCGACTCAGCCATTCTTTATAAAAAGAGTCATTAAAACAAAAATCCTGACCGCCCCAGAAAATAATCATTGGTTTATCCTGCAATCGGCTAAGACCACGTTCAACCTTTTTTAGACTACCATAACTGGGATGAGATTCTTTAAGGGGAATATCGGTGATAAAACGGTGGGTGGCAATACGATTACGCCAGTTATTATAAGGTGTAATAAATCCCTTGGCGATCTCAGGTTTCATCTTCCCTGTGACAGCCATATGTACCGCACCTAAAGCAAAGCTGTTAAGCCCCTGAACCAGAATCTTACCAAGAATTGGCACCCTGCAGACGTTGATCCGCATAGGGATACGCTTTGATCTGAAGGCGGCGGTATTAAAGACAATCAGGCCCTGAATTTTTTCGGGGTATTGGGTTGCCCAGCCCATACCAATGGCTCCACCCCAGTCATGCATCCCGAGAATGCACTTATCAATATCAAGATGGTCAAGAAGTGCGCCAATATTATCAATATGATCCTGCAAGCGGTAAGAAAAAGAGCCTGGTTTTTCTGAAAAGCCACAACCAATATGATCAGGGACAATAACCCGATATTGCGTCTGTAATAAGCTGACCAAATTACGATATAGATACGACCAGGAGGGGTTGCCATGAACGAGAACAAGAACCGGCCCCTCCCCCTCATCAAGATACGACATAACATGGTCATCTTTGGTGGCAAAGGATTTTGGCGAAAACGGATATTCAGCAAGCATTACCAGTCAACCTTAAGCATACAGGAGTTAATGCCTGAACCAATGCCAAGAATGGCACCTGACTGCCCCTCTCGCAAAGCGCCCTGTTCAACACCAATAGCAAAGGTGATGGGCGCCGAAACAGAGCCAACATTACCGAGAAACGCCAACGTCTCAAAGTTTTTGGCTTGATCAAGATCTAGTTTTTCAAAGAGAAGACGGGCATGGGCATTACCAACCTGATGACAGAAGAACTGATCAAAATCATCCGCCGTGGCGGAAAGCTCAACAAGAAAATCATGCCAGCACCAAGAGGCCGTTTCCACTCCCTGGACAAGCAGGGTCTCAGAATCAGTGGCCATGAGCACCCCATGCTCTCCCGCAGCACCCCCCTTACAGAGATCACATTGACCAGTATTGGCCCGAATCGCTCCACCTCGTAAATAATGACCTGTATCGGTACTGTTTTTAGCCTCCATAACCACGGCCACCGCACCGGAACCGATGGTCAGTGAAGCAAAGACTGGCTTTACCGATTTCCTGGTGATGGAGGTATCTTGCAATAACTGTTTAATGGTTGATTCTACAAGGTCTTCCGCCGTTTCACCGGCCACAACAATGCCCCGGCTGACTTGACCTAATTCAATCATATTGGCCAGGGTAATCATGCCGTTTAAAAAACCTAAGCAGGCATTGGAGATATCAAAGAGCTGGCACCTGGAAGAAAGACCAAGCTTGTTATGAACAAAGGCTGCTGTTGCAGGCTCCATCATATCCCGGCAAACAGAGGTAAAGATCAGACATTCAAGACTTGCAGGGTCAACACCAGCCTTTTTAATAGCATCAAGACCAGCGACAGTTGCCCCATCACTGGGCATTGTCCCTGCATCCCAAAACCTGCGTGATGATATCCCACTCATCAATTCCAAACGCCCCTCAGGAAGTTTTAACCTTGAGTAAAGGGGGTGCAAACGACGCTCCAGTTCAGCAGAAGTCACTTCGTTAGGTGGCAGGGCATAGCCAAAGGTATGGAGGCAGACGTTAGAATATTTCATAAATTATGACAATTGAATGACAATGTTTTTTAAAAACTTATTTACATGAATGTAAAGCTTATTGACATGGATGAACAGGATATACAGGATTATCTTTTGTTCTTTTATCCTGTCCATCCTGTACATCCATGTAAGCTTTTAATAAAATCAGCTCAGCTAACGGATTTTCGGATAATCTCAGCATCAAAATAATTCATCGCCATCCCCCCATCAACCACAAGACATTGCCCCGTCATGCCTGATGAGGCCGGAGACAATAAAAATGCTGCGGTATTCGCCGCTTCCATGGTTTTAAGCGCCTTCTTCCGGGGCATGACCATTTCGGCATAGAGATAACTATCGACATATCCAGGGATACCAGCTGAGGCAGAAGTCTTTAGCAAACTGGGGCACACGGCATTAAAGCGCATGGTGGAAAAGGACGAGAAACTCTTGGTGAGAAAGCAAAGGGACGATTCAAGAGCCGCCTTGACCGGGGCCATATAGCCATAGTTTTCAGCTGCCATTTTCGTGGTTGAGATGGATATGGTAACAAGGGAGGCTTCAGGATGGAGTAGATCCTTAAAATGATTGGCAATGGCAATAAACGAAAAACAGGAAATATCCATAGCCTGCAAAAAATCTCTCTTCAAAGTCTCGTGAAAAGGCTTTAAGCCTTCAGAGTAATTGGCAAAGGCAATGGAATGAACGAGGCCATGGATGGGTTCAGAAACAGCTAGTTTAATCTCATCCCGAACATTGATGATATTTTGTTCATCCTCAACATCGCAGATAAACACCAGGGCCCCTGGAAAGAGTTTCCGGGCTGTTACGGCCCGCTCTTCACTGCGCACCACATGGATCAGATTTGCCCCGGCCTTGGCCACAACCTTAGCAATAGCACAGGCCACCGATTTTTTATTAGCCAAGCCAAAGATGAGGATGTTTTTATTTTTTAGATTTAGAAAGGACATTTTTTTAGGAAGTGAGAAGTTGAGAATTGAGAATAGGATACTTACTTCAATTAATTCCGCTATCTACCTTATCGTCTGTACATTATTTACATTCTAACCTTTCAACGCACAGGAGAATTCGACCTTGACCGCTACCTTGCCACCGATGCGCACAACACCTTTCATAAACCACGCGGAACTTAAACGTTCTTTGAGTGTAGCCGAAATAGTAATAAGATCACCCGGACGAACTTCACGTTTGAATTTAGCACTTGTGATACGGGTCAAGACAGGTACACCCTGCCAATTCTCATCTTTAATGGATTCTGAAATTAACAACGCCCCGGCCTGAAACACGGCTTCACAGAGCAACACTCCAGGCATTATAGGGTAATCAGGATAATGCCCCTTGAACACATCAAGATCAGCACGTATCAATGTCTCGGCCGTAATTTCGGTGGCAGTTAAGCCAGTTATCCGCTCAAGCCACAAAAACGGATCCCGGTGAGGGATACGGCTCTGTATAAATCCAGGATCTGTAAATTCCATCCAGTTCTTCTTTACCTTCTCTACTTAACTTTACATTCTTTATATTCTGAGGAGTACAAGCACCGATTCTGAATTCTCAACTTCTCACTTCTCACTTCTCA
>JAJRUT010000073.1 GCA_024277655.1 Deltaproteobacteria bacterium
AAACGATAGGCCGGGGTGTCGGTGTGGTGATTGACCACGGTATGACAACCCTGGCATCCTGTTTTACCGGTGCCACCAAGGGCCTCGCTGGGAGGGAAGGCCAGTGAGGCGTGACACACGCCAGTATTAAAGCCCGAGCAATTTGCTCGGCCAGGAGCCTCTGTTAAAACAAGGTCAGCATCGGAAATACCCCAAACATTATGGCCATGGGAGTCGTTAGCACTACCCTGACCGATACTGTTAAAGTTGCCGGCGGCCAGAGGTTGGGTGGGGTAGCTTGCGCCAATGTTCCAGACAATGGGGATTTTGGTCAGACCAACGGTGGTGATTGTGTCTCCTGTGGTGCTGGAGTGACAGCCAACGCAGGAGTCGGTTAGCAGGTTGTTTACAGGGCTTGGGGAGATAGGGTTGCCATCTTGACTGTTATGCATAATATGGCAGTTGGCACACTTACCTGAGACTTTGGCTTCGGCAAGACCTGTGCAAGCGATTAATGCCAGTAGGGCGACTGATAGGCTGGAGATGATTTTCATTGTTATGGCAACTCTAGTAAGTTCTTATTTTCATTGCAGAAAAATAGTATTATTTTTTTCTACTCCCACGTGCCACAGTGCAAATAGCAGGCCAAAGGCTCAGGTTGAGGCGCGATATGTGTGAGTATATGCTATAACTACTGGATATGCAGGAAAATAGCGATAGGTAAAAAAATGATTGGTATGGGTGGATTAGTCTAAAAAAAATTAATAGTCCCTTCCTGATGAGTTGCTGGTCATAATCTGGGGGGGGTGGGTTTACGACTTCGTTCACCCGGATGTTAAATTGTTGCCGTGCATCATATGCTCTTAGCCTGACAGACTGTCCTGGGCAGTCTTTTTTATATGGACAGGAGGGGGTGAACATGGTTATTCAACGGATGTGTCTTATGGAGGTGCCTGGTCACTTAAGGAGTTTGCCTATGTCGTCTTTTTCTCCCCTAGTAATGAAATCTGTTGCCCTGACTCTGGCGGATGACCTGTCATGGAATGATGCACGGGACAAGGCGTATGCTTATGCCCGCAGGGATGGTGACGACCCCATGCTTATGGCCTGGTTTGATTGGGATACGGGGAAGTTCTCTCCATCATGTTGCCAGTGTGATCTGCAGGAGGGGGCAGCCTGGGAAGCGTACGGGCGCAATCATGGTGGGCGTCTACGTATTTCCATTAATGATGACCGTTTTGTTTTTATTTATACCTGAAGTCTGGACGTTGTGGCTTGGTATCTGCGTGCCTTGTTAAGTTAAGAATGTAAAATGAGGAAAGAGTCTCTGGCTCTAGTTTTAACTCCTTGAAATTGTAAGTTGTTAACCTTGAAAATATGTGAATCCTATGATCTCCAAAGAACTTCTTGATATTCTGGCCTGCCCAAAATGCAAAAATGCGGTGCATCTTAACGCCAGTGAAGATGGTCTGGTGTGTGACGCTTGTCGCCTGGTGTATGCCATTAAAGATGATATACCTGTTATGCTGATTGATGAAGCTACACCTTTAAGCGATTAGTGGTTGGTGGGACACCGGGGATTGCGTTTATAAAAAGGTAGGTTTCTTCCGCTTGCCATCTTTTCTTAAAAATAGTTGCTAGACTCTTCTATGCTAAATTCCACACTCAGAGAAAACTGTTTTGTCAGTGCGCCTTTTCTGGAATTGCGCCAAAATATCGAATTTTACCTCGAAGAGGGTATCCAGCCAGAAATTGGTCTTGAGGGTACAGTATTGTACGACCTTGTTCCGGCTGATTTTAGACTGGTGGCAGATAAGTTGCGGAAGGCTGATCTGTCCTGCACCCTCCATGCCCCGTTCTACGAGCTGTATCCTGCCAGTCTCGATCCCCATATTCAGGCGATTAGTAGATATAAATTAAGAAAGGCCTTTGAGCTTATTGAGTTTTTTCAGCCCCAGTCAATTGTATGTCATCTTGGTTTTGAAGAGAATAAACATGGTTACCGCGAAGAGTTGTGGTTTGAGCATTCTCTTGTGGCGTGGCGCGAACTTGTTGACCTAGCGGCACTGAATAATACGCCAGTGATGCTTGAAAACACCTATGAGCGCACTCCCGCCCAGCTCAAGAGAATCCTCACAGCCCTTGATTCAGAATACGCCAGGTTCTGTTTTGATGTGGGCCATGTCCTTGCCTTTGCTGGTAACAGATGGCAGGACTGGTTGCCGGAACTTTCTCCATGGCTAGGCCAACTGCACTTGCATGATAACCATGGTGATCTGGACAGTCATCTTGGTTGTGGCGCGGGGGACGTTGATTTTAAGGGGATATTTTCCTTTCTCAAAGAGCATAACCTGCAACCCCTGGTCACCATGGAACCCCACCATGATGGGGGCATGGAAACAAGCTTTGCCTATCTAGAGCAACGCCGTTTCCCTTACTGGCTGTTTCCGGATCTACCCACCACATGATTAATGTACTATGAAAAAAACAACTTTATTTATAACAGTTTGCGGTATTCTCTTTTGTGCAATTCTCACGGCAGTCCTCGTCTGGTACGGTTATTTTGCTGCCGTTTCAGTCAGGGAGAAGCCCGTTGGTCCCTATACCATGGTATATAAGGTCTATATTGGTCCATCCTCCGGGGTGGAGCCACTGCTTGCCGAGATACGCTCGTCCCTTACAAGCGAGTTTAAGGTCAAAGCACCCGTTGATTTCGGTCTTTATTACGACGATCCCAAGACAACTCCGCAAGATCAATGTCGTATCCTTGTGGGCTGTATCTTGGAAGATGACCAGGATGGTGATTTACATGCTATATCTGAAAAGTACACGGTGGCTCTTTTCCCACGGGGTATGGCCGTTGTTGCTGATTATCCCTACCGCAATAAATTATCGGTTTTGTTTGGTATGCTTAAAGGGTATCCTGCTGTGCTTGATTATGCTACCGAACGTCAGCTTGAACGAAAGCCCGTTCTGGAGATGTACGATCCTTTGCGGGGGCGCATTCGTTATGTCTTGTCCACCGCCTTTTCGAATGAGTTTATGCTGGCTTATCTGGAGCTGTAGTAAGGAGATGGGGGCTTGTGGGACTCTACAGGCTACGATTTTTTAAATAAAGGTGTTTTGTTGCTCAAACGATTCAGATATTTTTGTGAATACCTCTTTGTTCGGCTTACGGTCATTCTGGCCTGGCTTTTACCGGTGCCACTGTTGCATTTTTTCGGCAGATGCCTCGGTACGTTTTGTTATTACTGTGTTCCTGTCAGAAAGAAACTGGCCCTTAAAAGTCTGGCCCTGGCTTTTCCTGAAAAAACAAGGGCCGAACATCGGCATATTGTCCATGGTCTGTTTCGTCACTTAGGTGTACTTCTCGTCAACCATTGTCTCTTTCCCCGGATGACCCCGGAATATTTAAGTAAACAGGTTAAATTTAAAGGGGTTGAGGTTCTGCGTGGGGCCATTTCCAGAGGGCGCGGGGTGGTGCTTACCGGGGCCCATTTTGGTGACTGGGAGGTTGGCTCCCTTGCCCTTGCCGCCTCGGGTATTTCGCTGAGCGTGGTGACGGCCGCTATTCATAATCCGTATGTCGATAGGATGATCAGGCAGCACCGCAATCATCTAGGCATGAAGATCATTGCTAGCAAGGGTATACCCATCCGTAATATTCTTGTTGAGTTGAAGCAGGAAAACTGTGTAGGTTTGTTGATTGATCAAAGTGCCGGACGTACAGGGCTTTTGGTGGACTTTTTTGGCAGAAAGGCCTCAACGGCGCGAGGGCCGGCCCAGTTTGCGGTAAAAACCGGGGCGCCTCTTATCCTCTGCATGTCGACCCCCCAGGTGGATGGCACCCATCTGATGACCTTTGAAGAGATTGCCACTGATATTGACGGGTTAGAAGGCGAAGCGCAACTTCTGTATATTACGCAGGATGTGACCGCACGGATTGAAAACCATATCCGCCAAAATCCCCAATTCTGGTTTGGCTGGATCCATCGGCGCTGGAAGATAAGACCGCCGAAGCAAAAAAAATAAGGGATGTATCTCTCTATCTGCTGGTTGAACTCTAAAATAACACAAAAAAACAGGATGTGGCCGTGGTTTAAAGTCAAAATAAGCCCTGAATTGACAAACTCCCCCGCCTTGCCGTATAGTATTAGGGAAACAGTCCGTCACTTAGCTTATGGAGGCAAGCTATGAATACAAAATTAACACTGAGACTTGATGAACATTTAATAGCATCAGCCAAAGAATATTCCGCAAAAACTGGCAAATCAGTATCTAAAATTGTCTCTGACTTTTTCGGAATAATCAAAAATGAAAAATTACACGAAAACAATTCACTTACCCCAACAGTTCAATCCCTAAGAGGAATTCTAAAAAACACTAATGGCTCAAAATCAGACTACAAAAAATATTTAGAAGAAAAATATTTATGAAAGTCCTTTTTGATACAAATATCATCCTGGATGTTCTTCTAGATAGAAAACCATTTGCAGACCACGCTTCATTCTTAATGTCTAAGGTTGAGCAATCAAAGATCAATGGATTTCTGTGTGCTACCACAGTCACAACAATTCATTATCTATTATCAAAACACCTTGATAAAAAAACTGCCATAATTAGCATCAATTCTATAATGGCATTATTTGAAGTTGCTTCAGTTAACCGTGTAGTTATTGAAAGTGCATTAAAATCAAAATTTACAGATTTTGAGGATTCAGTATTACATGAATCTGCACGACACGCAGGAGTAGAATATATTCTTACCAAAAATATTAAGGACTTTAAAAATACAAAAATTCCAGCATTCACACCGACAGAATTTTTAAGTATGCTTGAATCTCTTACATGAAATTGACGACCAGATTAAACACAAAAAAACAAAACTAAATGTCGCAGTTCCAGTTAGTTGCGAACCTGAAGTGGGCTGGTTGGGTAGCTAGTACACCCCCTCCCCAAAAAAGCTGATGCTAGCCCAACGGCGGATCGGATTAACTTTGGCGTTACCTTAAAAAAACAGGAATATTCTTGAATCATGTCTGAACCCCAAACTCCTCCCCCCGCAGATTTTGTTCACCTCCACGTTCACACCCAGTACAGTCTCCTTGACGGAGCCATTCGTTTTGCTGATCTCTTTGCCAAGTGCGAGGAGTATGGCATGGACACGGTTACCATCACCGATCATGGTAATATGTTCGGGGCGCTTGAGTTCTACGTTAAGGCCAAAGCCAAGGGGCTAAAGCCGATTATTGGTTGCGAGTTTTATATTGCCCCAGGTGATCGTACCACCAAGAACGCCAAGAGTGCTGGTATGGCGGCCTTTCATATTGTTCTTCTTGCCATGAATCACACAGGGTACAAGAATCTTTTGAAACTTGCCTCCATCGCCATGCTTGAAGGGTTTCATTATAAACCCCGGATCGATAAAGAGGTGCTTGAAAAGTATAGCGATGGCCTAATTGCCATGACCGCCTGTCTGCATGGTGAGATCCCCTATCTTATCGCCAAACAGAATGATTACGCCAAGGCCAAAGAGAAGGCCGAGGATCTAAAACGCATCTTTGGTGACCGGCTGTATTTTGAGATTCAGGAAAACTCCATTGATATTCAGACCACGGTGAATCAGGGGCTTATCAAGATGGCAGGTGAGCTTGACGTGCCCCTTGTTGCCACCAATGATTGCCATTATCTGAACCGCGAAGAATCCAAGGCCCACGAGGTGTTGCTGTGCATCCAGACGGGCAAGACCATGCAGGACCCCAAGCGTTTTCGGTTCTCCACCGATGAGTTGTATTTCAAATCTCCTGAGGAGATGAAAAAGAGCTTTAGCTATATTCCTGAAGCGCTTGAAAATACAGTAAAACTTGCCGCCCGCTGTAATCTTGAAATTCCCTTTGGCGAATATTATTTTCCGAACTTTATCCCCCCAAAGGGTGAGTCCATTGATGGGATGTTTGACCGCCTCAGCCGTGAGGGGTTTGAGGCCCGTTTTGAGGTGATCAGGCGGGTTGATGATATCAGTCCGGAGCTTGAAGAGGTGTATCGCAAACGCCTTGATATGGAGCTTGGTATTGTCACCACTATGGGTTTTCCGGCCTATTTTTTGATCGTGGCGGACTTTATTAATTGGGCCAAGGATAATGATATCCCAGTGGGGCCTGGGCGTGGTTCCGGGGCTGGGAGTTTGGTGGCCTACTCCATGGGCATTACCGATATTGACCCAATTAAGTATGGCTTGATCTTTGAACGTTTTTTAAATGTTGAACGTCAGTCCATGCCGGACTTTGATATTGATTTTTGTCAGTATCGGCGGGGTGAGGTGATTAAATACGTCCATGAGAAATATGGTGGTGACGATCATGTCTGCCAGATTATTACCTATGGTTCCATGAAGGCCAAAGGGGTAATTCGTGATGTTGGTAGGGCTCTTGGTATGGCTTTTTCTGATGTGGATCGGGTGGCCAAACTGATTCCTGACGAAATGAAGATGACCCTGAAAAAGGCTCTGGTGGATGAGCCACGTTTGAAGGATCTCTACACCCATGATGAGCAGGTTCGAGCGCTACTCGACTCAGCCATGGTTCTTGAGGGTCTGCAGCGTCACACCTCAATCCATGCCGCTGGAGTGGTGATTTCCCCTGAGCCAATGGTGGAGTATCTGCCGGTGTGTAAAGGCCCGAAAGGCGAGGTGCTTACCCAGTATGATATGAAGTTTACCGAAAAGACGGGACTTATCAAATTTGACTTTCTGGGACTTAAAACCCTCACCGTCATTGATCGTGCTGTAAAACTTGTGGTGAACGGCCTTGGGATTGAGCTTGAGATTGGTACTATCCCCATGGATGACCCCAAGACCTATGATCTCCTCCAGCGCGGCGATGCCTTAGGGGTGTTTCAGCTTGAAAGCTCGGGGATGCGCCAGTTACTGGTGAAGATGAAACCTGAACTGTTTTCGGATCTTATTGCCCTTGTTGCCCTGTACCGTCCAGGCCCCCTTGAAAGTGGCATGGTGGATGATTTTGTTGCCACAAAGCATGGGCGCATGGTGGCTAAATACGCCTTCCCCGAACTTGAACCGATCCTTGAAGAGACCTACGGGGTCATCGTCTATCAGGAACAGGTGATGAAGATTGCCAATGTCCTGGCTGATTATTCCCTGGGTGACGCAGATAATCTCAGGCGGGCCATGGGTAAGAAGGTGCCCGAGGTAATGGAGGAGGAACGCAGTAAATTTATGGCGGGGGCCAAGAAGCTTAACTTCGATGTGAAAAAAGCGGAGCATGTCTTTGATTTAATGGCCAAATTTGCTGGATATGGTTTCAATAAATCCCATTCCGCGGCCTATGCCTATGTCTCCTACCAGACTGCCTATCTAAAGGCCCATTATCCGGCCCAGTTTATGGCGGCCCTCATCTCCTGTGATGTGAATAATACCGAAAAGGTGGTGCGTTATATCACCGAAAGTAAGGATCACGGGATTAATGTTCTGCCCCCCGATGTCAACGAGTCGGATAAGGATTTTACCGTTGTTAAGGGTGATATCCGCTTTGGCCTTGCGGCGGTGAAGAATGTTGGTGGCAACGCCATTGACTCCATTGTTGAGGCGCGGGAGAAGGACGGCTTGTATAAATCCCTTGGTGATTTTTGTAATCGGGTTGATTCCCGCAAGGTGAATAAGCGGGTGATTGAAAGTCTTATTAAGGCCGGGGCCTTTGATTGCTTTAACTGTAAACGCTCGCAACTGATGACCATTCTTGATCAGGCCATGGAGCAGGCCCAGGCCTCCCAGCGTGATCGGGAATCTGGTCAGATCTCACTCTTTGCCGTATTGGGAGAGGCCGCCCAGAATAAATCGGTTGATATCCCTATGCCCGATATGGACGAGTGGGATGATCGCATACGTCTGGCCTTTGAAAAGGAGACGGTTGGTTTTTATTTAAACGGTCATCCCCTCGATAGCTATGTTCAAGAGTTAAAAGATGCTACCGAATGCGCCATTATAGATCTTAAGGATAAGACGGATGGCACGGCTGGCCGGGTGGGCGGACTGATCAAGACCCTTAAAAATCATAAGTCCAAAAAAGGCGATGCCATGGCCTTTATCACCCTGGAAGACGTCACAGGCGAGGTTGAGGTGGTGGTATTCCCCTCAACTTACGCTAACTGTGCCCATGTTTTGACCTCCGAAGATCCCGTAGTGATTCAGGGTAAGATTCAGAAGGAGGAGGAGGGTGGGGCAAAGATATTGGCTGAAGAGGTTTTGAGCCTTGCCGATGGACTGGAGACCTACACCGAGTCGGCCCGGATTATTCTCAGCAGCGATAAGGTCAATCGTCAGAAGCTGGAGAGTCTGAAGAAGATTATCCATCAAAATCATGGCAACTGCCCAGTCTCCTTAATGATGCACTTTCCCGGCAAGGGCCAGGCGGACATCGAGATCCACAAGGATCTCACCATCCGTCCTGGTGAGAAATTTTCAAGCGGCGTCAATGGGTGTTTGGAGTATGAAGCGATTAGCTACCAGAAGATTCAGGCCGAGTTGAAATTTGGCAAGCAGAAGCGGCAATGGCAGAAGACGTGAGGGTAGGGTTCAGAATACAGAATACAGAATACAGGATACAGGATACAGGATTCAGGATACAGGATACAGGATTCTGAACTCATGGTTGGCAACGTGGTGTTGCAGTATGAGAACATTGCGTGTGCTATTTTACTAAGGGGTAATGCTTTGACCCCGAATTATGAATTCTAAAAAAACACAATAACAAGCCCAAGAACCAGACAGTAGGCGGCGAAGATAAAGAGGGAGTGTTTGCTAAGATAGTTAATCAGCCAGCGGATCGCCAGATAGCCTGAAATTAATGCGGTGATAAAACCTACGGCAAGGGGCAGTAGGAACCCCTCGGTTGTGGGCAGGGCGAGGAGATCCTTAATGGCAAGAACGCCTGCGCCAATCATTACGGGAACGGACATCAAAAAGGAAAAATGGGCGGCTGAGGAGCGGTTGAGGTTACGGGTCATGCCCCCGGCTATGGTGGCTCCTGACCTGGATACCCCGGGCAGGAGAGCGATCACTTGCGAGCAACCGATCCACAACGCGTCAAGCCAGTTTAATTTATTGGTGTCGCGGTTGCGTTTCCCTAGCAGCTCGGCCACGACCAAGATGGCTGCGGTGAGGATGAGAAAGAGGCCGGTGATACGGGGATTGGCGAAGGCGGAGGCAATGTGATCCTTACAAAGCAGACCCACCACAACGGCCGGAATGGTGGCCAGGATCAGATACCAGCCCATCCGGGCGTCATTGGTTGCAAAGGGTTTGCCGGAGATAGTTGCCTTGCAAAAGGCCGTGGCAATGGTGGTAAGATTCCGCCAGTAATAGATAAAGACGGCCACAAGGGTTCCCCATTGAACCAGAACATCAAAGACAAAGGCGCGGTCGTGGTCAAACTGCCAGCCCAAAAAATGGGGCACCAGTACCAGGTGCCCGGAGCTTGAAACTGGGATGAATTCGGTGAGTCCCTGAATGAGGCCCAGGATAAAGGCTTGGAATAAGGTCATAGTAAAGTTATTTCTCTAAATGTGATGATGGGAGGTGGGGTGCTATTTTTTCTTCCGCATTTTAAGGGTTGGCATCCCGCCGATGATCATTTTGACCCAGTCATAACCAAAGGAGAGTAATGCCTCGTCATTGTTTTGAATGGAACGTAGTCTGGTGGCGGGGATTTTAAAGGTGGCGAAGATGTTTTTTGTCTCGATATAGTCGCGAAAACCATCCATATTATAGCAGGCGAGAAAGGCGGCCTGCTGGCGTGGCCCGGCGACACCTTCTCCGTCCCATGGGTTTGTGGAAAAAAAAGTATCCATCTCGGCCCAACGGTCGGCGTGGCTGTTATGCAGAGCCAGTCCCTGGTCGCGGAGCCAATCCTTGACTGTCCATTCCTGCTCCTCCTTGTGGCCCATGCAGTAATCATGGTTTGTGAGGAAGAAAAACTCATCGGGGCGACCCTTGTCTGGGCTACGATCAACGGCGCGTTCCAGCGGATACATCCGGCAGGCGGAGGGGCGTGAATCATAAATAGCGCAACCACTTGGCCCGAGAAATGGACAGGCATTCACCTGGTTCATCTTCATCATTAAGGTGGGGAAGAACGGGTTGGCTCCACGCACCACATTGACATGCTTGCTTAAAAAATCATCAGAACGCATCTCAAGTTTCTGCTTCATGATAATAATGTCGTAGGGGTAGAGGGGCATATCGACATTACGACAACATTTGGTGAAACAGGAGACCTCTGAATGGCAGGAAAATTTGAAAGGCTTCTTTTCCAGCGGCACCATGCCTTTAGGGAATTTTTTTTCTTGGGAAGGAGTTGTCATTGTACTTTTCCAGGCGGATATTTTAAGGAAATATGAGTTTTTCTACTCTGATTCAATATTCTAAATCGTGCCACTTCTTACCATTTGCTATCTACCGGGTCAAGGCGATGCAACGATACTATATCTTGTTTTTTACTCTGGTGATTTTGTTTTGCAGCCTATCGCCTGCCGTGGCTGGTGGGCGGGGAGCCTGGGTGGTTCGCTTTGATATTGATACTCCTGAAAAGGTTCGGGAAATTTGTGCAAAAGAAAACCAGAGCCAGTTTGATCGTTATCTCGTCCAGGTACGCGGCAGGGCCGATAGCTGGTACGAGTCATCCTTTGTGACGAAGGCTGAAGGTGTTGATTTTGATCCTCTGGCCCTGATCCTTGAGGAGTGCCTGGAGGTTGAGGTTCATGTTTGGCTTAATGTTTACTATTTATGGACCGGTGATACGCCACCTGAAGATCCCAACCACCCTTACTATAATGATGAGTGGATCCTAAGGGATCGCACTGGACGCTCGCTGAAGGATTATTCTGAACTTGAACAGCATCAGCGCTGGCTTGAAGGGGTGTATGCTGATCCGGCCTCTGCCGCCTACCGGGCCTATTTTAGTGATGTGGTGCGGGAGCTTGTTACAAATTATGATGTTGCCGGGGTTCATCTGGATTTTGTCCGCTATCCCGGTGCCTTTTTTGGCGGTGACAGTAAACCCTATCTTAAAAAAATGACCCGCCAGGATCTGGCGCGGGTGGTTAACGGTAGTGGGGATAAGGTGAGTCTTGCCCAGGGCAGGGAGCGGTTGGCCTTTGACCTGCGCCGGGCTGAGAATGTCACAAGTCTTGTGCGCGAGGTGAAAGAGGTTATGACGGAGGTGAACCCTGATCTGACGTTGTCTGCTTCAGTCTTTCCAGGTGTGGTTGAAGCCTTTCTTGATAAGGGCCAACGTTGGTCTGATTGGCTTAAGGAGGGGTTACTCGATGAAATCTATATCATGGCCTATTTTGGGGAACCGGCCAGGGTTCAGAGTCAAATCAGTTTAGGTAAGAAGATCGCTGATCGTTATGATACGAGGATGTGGATTGGACTCGGTGCCTATATCAAAACGGCGGAGGTGATCCGCCGGGAGATTGCCGGGGCAAAAATGCTCGGGGTCAATGATATCTGTCTCTTTAGTCTGGGGCATTTACTGAAACAGGGGCGGGAGATCGGTCGTTATCTTGCTTCCAGCGCGGATAAAGTCGTGCTGGCACCAGACCATGAAGGGTTGGCCCCCCTGGTGGAACGGGTTGTGGCTGGGAATTTTAAAGCGGATACGACAACGTATGCTACGGATGTTAAGCCAGGTGAGATCATTAGATTGCGGGGTATCTTTCGTTATGTGGATGGATATGACGATTACGCCAAGGCCCAGGCCCAGTATGAAATAATGCAAGAGGTGCAGGCAAGATTACAGGCCGGGGAGTCGTTCACCGAACTAAGTACGGAGCTTTCCCAGGCCGGAACGAAGAGGCTTGGCGGGGTTTTGTCCCCCCTGCACTACAGGGACGCAAGGGGGGTTAAAATGCAGCGTTTGTTTCGGTTAAAGAGTGGCGAGTATTCAGAGATTATCGCCGTCCATAACGGTTTTTGGCTGTATCAGGTGTTGGGGCGGGATTGATTTTTTTTGTCATGCTCATGCTGGATTTTACTAGCCAATCCTACCGCAATTTCTCCAGTCGTGTCACGCTCTCAGCAATTTTAGCAAGGGCTGTGGTGAACTCCTCAAGTTTGCCTTTTTCC
>JAJRUT010000006.1 GCA_024277655.1 Deltaproteobacteria bacterium
CCTAAACCGGGGGCGAGATAGAGGCTTAAATAATCACGCAGATTGTCCATAGACATTAAGCCTGGGAAAAGTAGGGGGCCTATTGTACTTAAACTTGTTTTGCACCACAAAGGACAAAGAGACTTGCTAGCCGTGAAGTATTATTCGGAGTAATGAATTCTTAATCAAAAACAATGAATCGCAAACAACCGCACGATAACCAAGACATACGTCAAGCAGAAAAGTTGAGTGTAAAACTTTTCCCCAACAATCAATCAATAACAAAACTCTCAAGCTGCTTCTTGCGGTTTGGATGTTTAAGCTTTTTCAAGGCCTTGGCCTCAATCTGGCGAATCCGCTCGCGGGTGACCGAGAAGCTCTTACCAACCTCTTCCAGGGTCAAATCAACCTCATTGTCGATACCGAAACGCATCCGTAAGACCTGTTCCTCCCGGGAAGTCAGGGTACCTAACACGCGATTGAGATTCTTGCGCAAATTTTCCTTGATTGACGCTTCGTGGGGCGAGACAGCGTCAACATCTTCAATAAAATCAGTTAAATAGCTATCAGAACCCGTGCCGATTGGCGTATCGAGTGAAACGGGTTCCTTGGAAATTTTAAGAATATTCCGCACCTTCTCAAGGTCCACATCGAGCTTTTCGGCCATTTCCTCTGGAGTAGGTTCCCGGCCAATCTCCCGCACAAACTCCTTTGAACCCTTCAAGAGACGATTAATCGTATCAATCATATGCACCGGAATACGAATGGTGCGTCCCTGGTCGGCAATGGCACGATTGATGGCCTGGCGAATCCACCAAGTGGCATAGGTACTAAACTTATACCCCCGACGATATTCAAATTTATCCACCGCCTTCATAAGGCCAATATTTCCCTCCTGAATAAGATCAAGGAGCTGTAGCCCGCGGTTGGCATATTTTTTGGCAACACTCACTACGAGGCGTAAATTGGCACGGGTAAGTTCCTGTTTGGCAATGGAGCTAATATCACGCCCCTTGGCCACCATAATAATAACCTGACCAATGGACTCACGATCAATACCATGCACCTCTTCCAAATTACGGATCAAAAGTTCAGCCTTACGATCCTCGGGATCTTTTTCCAACCGCCCAAGAACAATGGAAAACTGCCGGGTAATAACCTTGAAATCGGCAAGAATATCATCAAGATATTTATTATGGATGCGATCATCCTTAAAAAGATCAACAATGGCTAGGGTAATCCGATCAATTCTAACCATGGCCCGGACAATGGAATCGGTATCGGCATCAGGGGAAAGAATATTAAGCCGTAACGCTGCCCGCTCTTTTTCAAGCCGTTCCATTTCACTTATTTTCCACAGAAAGGTTGACTCAGCGATAACCAATTTATCTTCATCGACATCATCAAGACCACGCAATACATCGGCAATGGTCTTATTGTCATTTTCCAGCATCTCCCGGAAAACCAGGATCTTCTTGACCGTCATGGGAACTGAAAAAAGAGCGCGCTGCACCTGGCGGTCGCCCTCTTCAACCCTCTTGGCAATCACCGTTTCTTCCTTTGAATTAAGTAGAGACACAGCACCCATTTCACGCAGATATGCCTTCACAGGGTCAAGCCCCGCACCCGACTCATCATCACCATCCAGGGCCTTTTGAGTGCGATTAATTCGCCCGGCGCCAGTTTTTTTGACCGGCACTTTTGGTGCACGGTCATCCTCAAATATTGACGTCAAGTCTGCCGGGGCTTGGTTGTTGACACCACCATCACAACCCGTAGCTATCTCACGTTCTTCCAGTTCCATATTTCCCATGCAATACCGTTTTCCCTTGTTATTTTCAGTGCCGAATTACCTGGCATAATCCCACCATTCGCCTCGTAAATGCAGCCATAAAGAAGATAGGATATTAATTTATCAGCGCAGAGTCCAATTCTTTTTTCTTTTCAAGCAGTTCCATCACCAATTTTACATTATTAGTCTGATGGGCATGGTTGATTTGCTCCACCAGCTGGCTCTTTTTCTGTTGGAACGTCTGACCTTTGAGCCAGGAGACCATCTCCTGGGCCGTTTCTTCAGCCTGATCGGGCAGACAGGAGGGTACAATCACCAAAAGCTCCGCCACAAAATCACGGAGCGGCCCCTTCAGCCTAGCAACAAGTAGCTCCGGTGAAAAATCAGGGATGGTTGCAGTCATCTCATCTAAAATAATCTGGCCTGGACCACCTTCAATAAAGGTTTCAAGCCCGGCCTCAACGAGGAGTTCCAGGTACTGCGGGTAGACAATGATAAACTCCAGAAAACGCCGGTGGCGTGTCGGTAGTTGTGCCGTCTGATCCACAGCAACCCTTGGTTTACGCCTGACCTGTACCGTTTTCTGTAATTGCCCCGAAATCTCGGCAGGATCAACCCCAAGCCTCTCGCTGAAATGAGCAATAAAAACCGAGCGTTGCAATTCATCCTTCTGCAAGGCCTGCATAAGAGGTTGCAACTCCTTAATAATCTTGACCTTTCCTTCCAGATCAAGGCCATATTGCTCCACCAGTTGCCCAAAAAGAAAATCGGGCAGGGCAAGGGCATTGCCAAGCAGCTCAGCTAAGGCCGGCGCGCCTTGCTTGTGTAAAAACGTATCAGGGTCATCCCCTGCTGGCAAAAGCACCACTTTTGCTGAAAGTTGCTCTTTAAGAAAAAATGGCACCGAACGGATAGCGGCCTTAAGCCCTGCCGAATCACCATCAAAGAGAAGCACCACCTCCTTGGTATAGCGTTTGAGCTGACGCACATGCTGTTCGGTTAGGGCCGTACCAAGGGGGGCGGCAACATGACCAAGATCCGCCACCACCATGGAAAGCATATCAAAATTCCCCTCCACCAGAATACACCGACCAGCCTGTTGCACCCGTTGTTTGTTCTCATATAGGCCATACAAAATGGAACTTTTATCAAAGACCAGCGTTTCCGGGGTATTGAGGTATTTCGGCTGACCCTCGCCTATGATCCTCCCGCCAAAGCCTGCCACCTGGCCTGCCATATTTGTAAGCGGACAAAGTAAACGTTTACGAAACCGGTCATATACCCCGCCCTTCTCCTTCTGCACCACAAGCCCAGCTTCGAGAAGAGCATCCTGTTTAATATTTGAATTTGTTAGTTTTTTAGAAAGAAAATCCCAACTATCAGGGGCAAACCCCAGACGAAATTCTTTAATAACGTCCTCTGGTATTCCGCGCTGTTGCAAATAATCACGTGCCACCTTGGCCTTGGGAGAATTAAGCAAAAATTCATGGTAAATGGTGGTGGCGGCCTCATTGGCATGAAAGAGACGGTCACGCTTGTGCAAACGCTGTTTTTCATCGGGGCTTAACTCCCGCGTATCAAGTTCAATCCCGTAGCGTCCGGCCAAATCCTTGAGGGCTTCGACAAAGGACATATTATGATATTTCATCATAAAGGAGATTACATCACCAGACTCCTTACAGCCAAAACAGTGAAAAAAACCACGCTCCTGATTTACGGTAAAAGACGGCGTCTTTTCAGAGTGAAAAGGACAGAGGCCCAGGAATCGGCCTGAACGATTTTGCAGGGGCACAACTTCATTGATTACTTCAACAATGTCAGCGGCGTCTTTAACAAGCTGAGCGCCATTTTGCAATTGAGCCATAAACCATATTCTTTAAGGTAGAAGTTGTAGGAGAAAAGGGTAAAATAGCATAAAATCAAAACCTGTCCAGTGTTTCATGAAAACACTTGCTCCTTGACCTAAAGGCGTATATTTTCTATTTTCGTGCGCCAGACCCATTTCACCTTCTACCTATTTTATACCTCTCATGGAATATACCTTTGCCACAGTCCCCATCGCAACATTAGCCCTGATCGGTGGTCTGATCCTCCTGGTTGGCGGTGGTGAGATCCTTGTCTCCGGAGCCATCCACCTTGCCGAGCGATTTGGCATGAGCCCACTCTTGGTGGGGCTTACCGTGGTGGCCTTTGGCACATCCATGCCGGAGTTTTTTGTCTCCATCTCGGCCACAATGGCAGGCCACCCCTCTATTATGGTGGGCAATGTCGTGGGCTCAAATATCGCTAATGTCGGGCTGATCCTCGCCATTTCAGCCCTGATCTACCCCCTCGCCATTCATTATGATAAACTGCGGATGGAGTTATGGGCCGTGAGCATTGCCAGTATTTTACTCTACGGCCTCACCTTTCTTGGCATTTTTAACCGGGCGGCAGGACTTTTCTTTACCAGCCTACTCATCCTCTACACCTGGTACTCTTACACCACGGCAAACGGCAAGGCTGAAACCAGCAAAACCGACACGCCAACCTCCCTTGTCAGAATCAGTCTCCTCATCGCCGGAGGCCTTGTCCTTCTAGCCCTTGGCTCGGATATTTTTATCAAAGGTGCGGTGGATATTGCCCTGCATTTTGGTATATCGGAACTGGTCATTGGCCTTTCCATGGCGGCGGTGGGAACCTCATTACCCGAACTTGCCTCCTGCATTTCTGCCATTCGCCGGCGGGAAACCGACATCCTGGTGGGGAATGTTATTGGTTCAAATCTGTTTAATATCCTTATGGTTATGGGAGTTACCGGCATTTTCTTCCCCTTTAAACTTGACCCGACCCTTCTTTGCCGTGATGTCCCGGTGATGCTTTTTTTCACCCTGGTTTTACTGCCCATTCTGTACCTGCGTCATAAAATATCCAGGCTTACAGGTTTTTTTCTGATCTGCGGCTATGGAGCCTACATGTACTCTATTATTTAACCGTACCTATTCACCGTTTTGATTTAAATGAACAAAAATATGAATTATAGTTTCGCCTTTGTTAATGCAGAATAATGTAGAGAATAGCAACATTTAACCTTTGCCATAAATCCCCATGAAAAATAGATACGCTAAAGCTAAAGCCCAAAAAATCGTTGATCACTATCCCGACTTCCCCAAGGAAATGGGCCTTCGCGTTTACACCTCACGTCTTATTGGCCAGGAGGAGGATCTCGTCCTGCATGGTGGTGGTAATACCTCAGCCAAGGCAGAGGTGACCAATATCCTCGGGGAGAAACAGAATGTTATTTTCGTAAAGGGCAGCGGCTGGGATCTTGGCTCCATTGAACCTGCCGGCTTGCCGGGACTTGACCTTGACAACCTCCAAAAACTCCGGATCCTTGACCATCTCAGTGATGAAGATATGGTCAACCAGTTTCGCGTAAATCTTCTTGATGCCACCTCCCCCAATCCCTCCATCGAAACGCTGGTTCACGCCTTTTTACCCCACACCTTCATTGATCATACACATGCGGATGCCATTGTTACTCTGACCAATCAGCCGGATTGCGAACCGTTGTTGCGCGAGGCACTTGGCGATAAAATAGGAATTTTACCCTTTATTATGCCGGGCTTTCCCTTGGCACAGGCGGTGATTGATCTTTACGAAAAACAGCCTGACATGGAATGTTTAATCCTTCGTAACCACGGTATCTTCACCTTCCACAATGAGGCGCAGACGGCCTATGACCTAATGATTGACTACGTCAGCCGGGCAGAGGCTTTTATTACAAAAAAACTTAAGGCAAGCCCCACCCCGCAAGCACCTCATTGCGCTGCACCTGATCTTGATGTTGTCTTGCCACTTCTGCGTGGGGCTTTAAGCTTCAAGGACGATACCGGCTACCAGCGCACCTTTCACCTGCATCTGCGAACCAGTGATGCCATTGTAAATGGTGTTAACCAGCCAGATGCCGAAGCACTTCTGGTAAACGGTGTCCTCACTCCAGACCATGTGATCCGCACAAAGAATTATCCGCTGTTTCTGGATCTTGGTAAGATTACAGATAGTGCTGAAATCGCCGCCCATATCCGCTCTGCAGTAGAGAAGTACCAGCAAGAGTATATTGATTATTTCACCACTCAGCTGAACGCCAAAGACAGCCGCAAGACTCTGCTTGACACCATGCCACGGGTTGTTCTGCTGAAAGGGGTCGGTATCATCAGCGCAGGTAAAACCATGCAAGATGCCGTGATCTGCGCCGATATCTGTGAGCACACCCTGGCGGCAAAACTGGCCGCAAAAGCGGTGGGTCAATACCAGGAGCTTGACCCCGCCTTTATCTTCGATATGGAATACTGGTCGCTTGAGCAGGCCAAGCTTGGCAAGGGTAAACCCGCACCTCTTGAGGGGAAAATAGCCCTTGTCACCGGAGGGGGAGGGGCTATTGCCGTGGGGATTGGTCGCAAGCTTCTTGAAGCCGGAGCGCGGGTTTTCATCTCGGATATTGACGCCAAACGCCTTGACGCCGTCCAGCAGAAACTGGCCAAAGATTTTGGCACCATGGTTCAGTCCATAATTATGGATGTGGCTGATGAAACCTCGGTGCAATCGGGCTACACAGAGATTATAAGCCAGGCAGGTGGCATTGATATTATTGTTCCCAATGCCGGCATTGCCCATGTCGCCAACCTGGAAGACCTTGACCACGACACCTTTAAAAGGGTGCTTGATGTCAACCTCTCTGGAGTCTTCACCATTATCAAAACGGCGATTCCTATTTTAAAACGCCAGGATTTTGGCGGACACATCATTATCAATAGCTCTAAAAACGTCTTTGCCCCCGGCGGATCTTTTGGGGCCTACTCGGCATCTAAGGCTGGAGCCCATCAGCTTGGCAAGATCGCAGCCATGGAGCTTGCCGAGATCGGCGTGCGGGTTAATATGATTAATGCCGATGCCATTTTTGACGATGGGACAATTTCATCAGGGTTATGGGATGTGGTTGGTCCAGACCGGATGAAGTCGAGAAACCTTGATCCCGATGGTCTCAAGGAGTATTATCGTCAACGAAACCTGCTTAAAACAACCGTTCTTGCCGACCATGTCGGTAATGGCGTGGTGTTCTTTGCCACAGGGCAAACCCCCACCACCGGCGCCACCCTGCCTATTGATGGCGGGATTATGGCCGCATTTCCACGCTAAGCAAACAATACCACAGGCCGGAGCTGTTCATGCTGTAACAGCTCCACAAATAGCCCTAACGTCCACAGCCTAAACACCTAAAAAATGGCAGAAATACGCTCAACAATGGAAATGGTGCTCGAAAGAGCCGCAAAGCTTGAAGCCCAGGCAACAGGCAACTCTTCGGAAGATTCAAAAATCCAGGACGGCATGCGCCTCGGTGCGCGTTTTATGCGAGAGGACGATTTTAATCTCCGGGAGAACCTTGATAAACCGAAAGGCGAACGTGCTTTACTTGTGAAAGGTGCGCTCACCGTCTTTATGCGGAACATTCAGCTCCCTCGAGATGAGGATGATATCTCTGTAATCGAGAAGGCCATGCGCGGAGTATTACAGCTTGCGGAGTCAAACGACCTCGTTTCCCGGCTTGGCGAGGCAAAGACCATCACCGAGCAGTATGAGCAACATAAAAAACAGATCCACAGCCAACTGGAAGAACAGTTCACCCAGCAAATAGCCATGGCGCAACAACAAGGCCAAGGGGGCGTTGCCGGTCTTGCCCCGGAAAATCACCCGAAATTTGCCGAAGAATGGCAGAAAATCACCGTACAATTACAAGAACAATATGGCGAATCCTTACAAAAACATAAGGTATTTATTGAACGTACCATTGCCAATTTCTAGTATTTTATAGCCAGAAAAACTACACAACCAGCTGCCAGCACACCTTCTCGGGAGGCCCGCCTGTGACCCTTATTGCCAAGCTCAAATCACGTCTTGCCACCCGTAATCTTGATGCCATTCTTATAAGTCAGCCCGACAACCGGCGTTTTTTAAGTGGCTACACGGCAAGCGATCACAACATTGGCGAATCAGCCGGAGTTCTCTTTATTCCCCGCCGGGGTAAGCCACTTCTTCTCACCGATTCACGTTTTGAACTAGATGCCAAAACGGAAGCACCGGGGTTTTCCGTACAACTCTATGCCAAGGGGATGCTCGCCCTGCTCCCAGACCTGCTTATTGAGTACCAGATTAAACGCCTGGCCTTTGAGTCCCACTACACCCTCCACTCGACCTTTGAACAGCTCGTAAAACTGTGTAAAAAAAATAGTATCGAGCCCATTGCCACCACGGATCTTGTCGAAACCCTGCGTCTCTGCAAATCAGAGTCTGAGCTTGGCAAACTACAGGCCTCAGTAACCTTGAACGAACAGGTCTTTCAGGAGGTCCACCGCACCATGGTGCCTGGTATGAAGGAGATTGATATTGCTCTGCAAATTGAAACCCTGATGCGCCAGAGGGGGGCTGAGCGCCCAAGTTTTGCGACAATTGTGGCCTCCGGCGAAAATAGTGCCTCCCCCCATGCCGTACCAGGTCTGCGAAAAATTCAAGAGGGTGAACCCATCGTTATTGACATGGGCCTTGTTCTTGACGGTTATTGCTCAGATATGACCCGCACCGTAGTCCTTGGCAAGCCAAGTGTTAAGAGCCGTGAGATTATCCGGATCGTCCGCAAGGCCCAGCTTGCCGGAATAAACGCCGTCCAGGCCGGGAAAACCGGCAAACAGGTGGACAGGATTGCCCGTAAAATTATTAAAGACGCCGGATATGGCAATTGCTTCGGGCATGGTTTGGGACACGGGGTCGGGCTTGCCGTTCACGAACCACCGGGACTAAGCCCCCGGTACACCAAAAAACTCAAGGCGAATATGGTGGTGACGGTGGAGCCAGGCATCTATATTGAGGGCTGGGGTGGTGTTCGCCTTGAAAATATGGTGGTGGTAACCCCGGATGGATGCCGGAATATGAATCGGGATGAGACCTGCTTTAACCTTTAGGAGCCTGCCTGACTAGAGAATCACAGCTCTTCTTGCTGGCATTGCTCAGGACATGATGCCAGCATCCCCATGCCAACCTCTTCTCCCCAGCAATTTCCCCACCGGACACAACTGGCTATTTTATGATTTCCTCGCAAATGCATATCAGTGGAATTGCCATTACGCTCCTGCGTAAGCCCATTAAAAACCTCTATCTCAGGGTATCACCTCCAGATGGCAGGGTGTCTCTGTCGGCTCCACTTGCGGTGGAGGAAGCACTACTTCAGGCCTTTGTCGCAAAACGTCTGGCCTGGATCAAAAAACAGCAGGCCCATTGCCAGGCATCGCCGCCGCGTCCGCCGGTGCAACAACTCATCAGCGGTGAGGAGCTTGTTTTATTTGGCGCCCCATACCGGCTTGTGGTTGTTGAGAGGTATGGTCGGCATGAAATCATTATTGAGAACAACACCGCATATCTCCTTATTCGTCCAGGCACGACCCTTAAAAACCGCCTAAAGGTCGTGCATGACTGGTACCTAACAGAGCTGAAACAACGTATCCAGGGACATCTTGACCATTGGCAGCCGATCCTCAGGGTGCAGGTGCGAGAATGGCGGGTGCGACGCATGAAGACCCGCTGGGGGAGCTGTAACCTTGGCCAGAAACGAATTTGGCTCAGTCTCCACCTGGCGATAAAACCACCAGACTGTCTTGAATATGTGGTTGTCCATGAATTAATCCATCTTCTGGAACGCTATCATAATAAGCGGTTTTACGGCTTGTTGGACCAGTTTTTACCAGATTGGCAGGGACGGCGGAAACTGTTAAATTTATGACGTCTGGCTGCCTACCAACCTAAAGACTCATTCCTCAACCCTGTTCTGCCATAAGCTCGGCCTTTTCAACCAGGTGAATAAACTCAGCCCGATAGCCATTATCATCAACCTCCCGACCCCTTCTCGCCAGATCAATAATTTCCTGATAGCTTATGCTGCCTGCATATTTTGATTCACTCAGTTTTAGGCCAAAGGCCGCCACCGCACTGGCAAAGACAAAGTCGTGATTCGTCCCGTAATCATCTCTGTTGTAGAGGACATGGCTAAGAAGCTTACTGGTCTTACCGGTAACCTCTTTATAGCGCACCTTGACGGTGAGGAGTTCTGTGGAATGACTGTCTGTTGATGTGGTTTTTTGATATTTCAGCGGATCAACGGCTGGGGCCTTTTCTGCCCCTGTCGGAATAATTTCATACAGGGCCGTAACACTGTGACCTGCCCCCATCTCTCCGGCATCTTTAACATCGTTATTGAAATCCTCATCGCCAAGACGGCGGTTTTTATAACCCACAAGTCGGTAGCCTGCCACCAGAGATGGGTTAAATTCTACCTGCAACTTCACATCTTTGGCTATGGTGTACATGGTGCCACCCATCTCTTTAACCAACACCTTTTTGGCCTCAAGAAGGCTATCAATATAGGCGTAGTTGCCGTTGCCCTTATCGGCCAAAACCTCCATGCTGGAGTCATGATAATTACCCATACCAAAGCCAAGTACGGTGAGAAAGACGCCTGTTTCTCTTTTTTCCACGATGAGTTTTTCAAGCTCCCCGTGGCTGGTGGTACCCACATTAAAGTCACCGTCAGAAGCGAGAATAATACGATTGTTGCCCTTAGGCATAAAGCCTTGTTCGGCAAGTTTGTAGGCCGCCTGAATACCTCCGGCACCATTGGTTGATCCACCTGACCTGAGGTTGTCGATGGCGGTATAAATCGTTTGTTTATTTTTACAAGAGGTTGATTCAAGCACAACTCGCTCAGTTCCGGCATACACGACAATGGCCAGCCGGTCACGTTCGCCAAGCTCGGCAACCAGCATCTTCATGGATTTTTTCAACAGGCCAAGTTTATTGGCACTAGCCATGGAGCCTGACACATCAATAAGAAAGACCAGATTTGCCGGGTGCAGATCGGCCTTGTCAATGGTAGCGGCCTGAATACCAATCTGCACCAGTTTATGGCCTGGTTCCCAGGGGCAGTCACCAAGGGCGGTGTGCATGGCGATGGGTTGCTGTTGGGGCTGTGGATAGTCGTAACTGAAATAATTAATCATCTCCTCAATACGTACGGCCCCAACCGGGGGCATCTGCCCACCATTGATAAAACGGCGAATATTGGCGTAGGAGGCGGTGTCAACATCGGCCGAAAAGGTGGAGAGGGGATCATTGGCAGTGGCAATAAATCCGCTGTCAGCGTTGTAAATATACGACTCGGTGTTCAGAGTTGGCATGGGCAGATGACGTGCGTTACCAATAAAATCACTCCTCCTTGCAACCATTTTTTTTACGCGCACCATCTGTATACTCTGTTCATATTCAGCCTGAGCCACCTCCGCCCTCATCATAATTTCAGCAGGCTTATTGTCATTCTGGCTTACATATTCCTGACTTAACTGGCAGGCGGATGCCATAAAGCAGAGGATGATAAGGGTGATGCCGAGTGTTTTTTTCATGATTTTTCTCCAGAAGTTTTAGTAAAAACCAGTACTGTCCGGATAGAAAATAGACTCCATGACATTTGGATTTTTATCCCCCTTTATTCCACTTGGGCTGCCTAAAGAGGCATAAAAATCCTTATGCACGTTTCAAACCGGACAGTACTGAGTAAAAGCGGTTATTTTTTAGAACCTGTTCTGGGAGACGGACATTTTTTTATGCGTTGGCGGAATATGGGTATAAAAATTCACCATATTGATTATCTTCTCCTGATCCTTAAAAAAATCTTATGAACTACAAAAAACAGATCGCTAAACATATCTCCCTTATTGACGCCCTTGCCGCAAAGAGGTTTCCGCAATCGGTTCTGGCCGAAGAGGCCGTGGTCTTTGTCCTTGAAAAGCTTGACGAGGATCATGGCAAGCGGTTGCAGGGCTATAGTGGCCCGTGTCTTTTTTCCAGTTATTTGGGGGTAGTGGTGACCCGGCTGTTGGAGGATTTTTCCAGGATAAAATTTGGCCGGTTACGGCCACCGGCCTGGCTTAAACGTCTTGGCGGGATGTGGCTTGTGCTATTTAAATTACTGTGTATGGAGCGCAAGCCATATCCTCAGGCGGTGGATGAAATGATGGCCTATTACTATCTCTCCGGCAAAACGGCGGAGCACATGGGAACAACGATTTTGGCAGAGATCGTTGATTGCGGGCATAGAAGGGGGCAAACCGTTGCGGTGGATGGGGGGGATCATGTTGGCGGGGTAGAATCTGATGTTTCCGCTATTTGTGAAAAGCAGGATCGGGACTTACTGTTTCAGGCTCTGTTTCAGGATCTTGTGACAGATGCCGGCCCAGCCACTCTGTTTGATCTGGATTTTAAGCTATCCGGTCAGGAGAAGATGTTACTTAAGCTCTGTTATCAGGATGGTCTTGCCGTGGTTAAGGCCGGAGAGATAGTTGGCCTTTCAGCCCATCAGGCCCATGGCCGGATGCGGCGCCTGCTGGGCAGAATAAAAAAAATATTACAAGACTCGGGTCATGCTGCGACCCTCAAGTCGTACTTAACGGTGTAGATGAACAATGGTAAACGACCAAGCAAAAAACCCTATGCATGGGGTAACCCTCAAGGATATTATCAACCGTCTGGTTGCCCACTACGGCTGGGAAAAACTGGCAAAACGTGTCAAAATTGGCTGTTTTACGACCAATCCTTCCCTTAAATCCAGTCTCAAGTTCCTCCGCAAAACCCCCTGGGCCAGAAAGGAGGTGGAGGAGTTATTCCATGAGATGGTCCGCCAGGAGAAGATGAAGACGCAGAAGAATGTCTGGAAACAGGGTTAAGGGAACAAGATTGCGGGGCTTGTCCGTCTGCTAGGAAGGGTGCGCCTTCTTAGCAGACGGATCTAAAGAGCAAAACAACCAGAAAGAAAAATGACACCTGAACAAGAGCATAGCATAACCGCAAAGGACCGGAACCTGGCCCATGTTGCCCTGGCAAGCGTGGCAGAATCTGCTGGCCCCTGTCCAGAGGTTGCGGAGATTGCCCTCTTGGTGGATGGTCGTTTAGAAAAAACCAGACAGGAGGCGGTGTGGAACCACCTGGCCGCCTGTGCAACCTGCTATGCAAGCTGGCGTGATGTTGCCGAGGAGCAACAGAACCGGGTGAAGCCTAAACGTCTTGCCAAAATAATTGCCCTTGGGGGTGGGCTTCTTGCCGCCGCAGCTTCGGTTATGCTCTTTGTTAATGTGCAGTATGCACCCATACCGGAAGTGACCGAGATGACGCAGGCACCGGAGCCCACATTACCGGGCAAACTGGTTTCTGAGACCGCTAGCCCAGCAACTTCTACTGCGGAGCAAAGTGAAACCGTCCAGGCTGAGGATGAGATAAAGCGCTTAAAAAAGCGTTCTAAATCAAGGCTCCGACAACGTGAACCGTCTCCTGCTCCACTTTTGCACCCCCCCCCCAGCGAGGATGACCATTTTGCCGCTTTGGACCCCGAAAAAATCACAGGTGATACCGTGCTTGATATTGGCAGAGTAATCCCCACCGTTCTCCAGAAATTAAAACAACTGCAACCCGGTGAGATAATTGCAGTGAGAACCTACAAGCGTGATCGTGGTTTCAGTGTTGCCCTGCGTGCCAATAACCAGGTTCTTGTCCGTGAATTTGGCTTTAACGAGCAAGAGCTTACGGTACCCGTCACAAAGCTCAAAAAGATACTGAAAACCATTGTCAAAACAGAGTTTCCGCACAGCAATAAGGCGTGGCTGAAGGTTACGGTTGCCCCTCCGAAGCAGTAACTGCTTTTTCGCTTCATTCTTTCTTCATAATACCCCCTGTATAACCAAGACCCTGGGATCATCCCTGTTTTGTGGGATGGCATAAATCTTATGATGGGGCCAGGTATGACAGGGTATAGCGCACCGTGGTTTATTGTTGATACGGATGATGTTTTTCGGCCAAAGGCCAATGGCTGGCAAGTCTCCCTTGGTCTTTCCGTGTTTTTGGTTGTCTTTGCCAACAGATCATTTTGGCAG
>JAJRUT010000074.1 GCA_024277655.1 Deltaproteobacteria bacterium
CAGACCACCCAGGTTTCGGAGAAGGTGGCCTCTGTATCTGCGGCGGCAGAGGAAATGTCCATTACCATGACCAATGTTTCCGAGTCCTCAACCCATATCAAGAACCAAATGAATCAGGTCTCTGATCTCACCAGAACCTCTTCTGACAATATCGGCACAATTGCCAGGGCCACTGATGAGCTAAACAGCACCGTTACCGAGATCTCGGTAAATACAGAGAAGGCCCGCTCCGTCTCGGCCGCAGCGGTGGACAATGTTAACACGGCAACAAGCCGGGTGGATGAGCTAGGTATCGCGGCCTCGGAGATTAGCAAGGTTATTGATGTTATTGTCGAAATTGCCGAACAGACCAAGCTCCTTGCCCTAAACGCGACTATCGAAGCGGCCAGGGCCGGGGAGGCGGGCAAGGGTTTTGCCGTGGTCGCCAATGAAGTAAAGGAACTTGCGGCGCAGACAAACCGGGCCACTAGAGAGATTAGTGAAAAAGTCGGCACCATGCAGACCTCCACCGACAACACTATCAGCGAAATCACCCAGATCAGTTCTATCATCAATGAGATTAATGAGATCGTCGTCACCATTGCCGGGGCGGTGGAAGAGCAATCAGTGACCACCCAGGATATTGCCCATAATGTTTCAGAGGCCCTAGGCGGCATTCAGGATGTTTCCACCAACACGGAATCGGCAAGTGACGGTGTTGCGGACATCACATCCAATGTTAGCCAGGCTGCGGTTGCGGCAACTGAAGTTGCTGAAGCCATCTCAGAAGTCACCACCGCCAGTGAATCGATTCACCATGCCGGTGCAGGCCTAAAACAAAAGGCTGAGGTGTTAGGTAGTGTCAGCGGCAACCTGCAATCCATTGTTAAACAATTTAAAATCTAGAATAGAGTACACTTTATGAATACCGAAATGAAAATTCTGGTGGCAGAAGATGATTTTATCGCCCGCAAGGTGTTGTGCAAATTTCTCCAAAAACATGGCTCTGTAGATATTACAGAAAACGGTAAAGAGGCCCTGGATATGTTTAGAAGCGGTTTGCAAAACGGCCCTACCTACGATCTGGTCTGCCTTGATATTATGATGCCAAAACTAAATGGCCACGAAACATTGGAAGCCATGCGTGAAGCAGAAGACCTTGTTGCCCCCGAGAATGATCCGTGCAAAATCATCATGACCACAGCCCTTGATGATTCAGAGAACATCCTTAAATCATTTGATAATCAGTGCAACGGCTATATCACCAAGCCCTACTCCTTTACCAAACTGCAATCGGAGTTCAAGAAAATTTTCCCCGCCTGAGTCACGGTTGCCCGACTTCCTTTAATTATAATCCCATATAAAACACTACAGGTGCCTTGAAAAACTACTCACAGACACTCGGCCAAAACTTCCCGGATGGCGGTATCAATTTCATCTGAAGTAAACGGTTTATTCAGGATACGATTCACCCCTGCCTCTTGGGCGGCCTTGTGATCCGGACTATCGCCCTGGGTTGTCACCATAATAATGGGTAATTCCTGCCTAGAATATTTTCCTCTAAGGGCCACGGTAAGATCTATCCCTGTCATATCCGGCATATTCAAATCGGTTAAAAGGATATCCGGTTTTTCTTTTAGAGCCTGCTTTAACGCCGTTGCGGGGAACTCAAACAACTGGCCATCCATACCAAGCTGGAACAATGTATTTTTATAAATAGACAGAATCATCCGCGAATCATCCACAGCAAAGACAGATAGCTCTCGCTCCTTACTTTCCCCACTACCAGTAATTAAACCTGTGACAAGTTTCTCCAGGTCATTTTCCCTAAAAAAAGTAATATAAGAGTCTCTAACATCAGGGTGGGCCCGGTGTTTTAGATACTCAACACTTATTAAGGCAAAGGGCTCAAGGTCTGCCATTGCCAGAACAATTTTATGCGACTCTGAATTTAAAAAAGCCTCAACCACCATTTCAGCCTCACGTCCTCCTCCGGAAACAATGTTCCGTATACCAGCAATAAGAACATCATCGCAATTCCATTCAATGGCCTTGGCGGCGGCAATCCTGACATGGCCAACCTGGTCAAGCAACCCATCCGCCAGAATATAGGCCCCCTTAGCAAGGGGCATCATACCGAGTGATTCATAGGCAGCAAACCGCACATTGGCGTCCTTAGGCTCATTATGTAACAACTTCCTTATGGCACGCACAGCACTGAGATCACCGATAAAACCAAGGACATTCAAGGAATGGACAAGCAGATCAGGATCTCCCTGCTGGCTCAGATTACTCGTCAAAATAGGAATCGCCTTTTCACCAACTTTACTAAACTTCTTTTTGGCATGGTTACGAATATAGGCATGATGGGACTTTAGGGCCGAATTAAGCTGGTCGAGTGCCAGACTATCTTGCAGATTCGCAAAGGCATCAAGAATAAGCAGATCCAGCTCATGATCCGTCCCCATGCGTTCAGCAAGCCGCTGTACTGAGGTTGGCGTGGCAATTTTAGATAGAGACTCTATAGCAACAATAACAAAATCACGCTGACCGGAATATAAAAAATCACTGAGGATATTGGTTGCCCCAGGATCACCAATATCTCCAAGTGCCGTAAGACAACACTGAATAAGAGCAGAATCCTCCGTCTTTGAAATTATCTCAATAAGCAGGGGAATCGCCTCAACAAGCTGTACCTCTCCAGCAATTAAGATTAGGGGCAAACGTGATTCTCCAACCTCACCCTGTAAAACACCCAGAAATTTATCCTGATTTTCAAGAACTTTACCAAGAAGCATGGCCCGAATAACCATGGCCGGAACTGCCAGTTTTTTTTCGAGAATAAGGAGTTTTGCCAGAAGTGTCACCACAACCCCATGACTGGAACGACCCAGGAGAGCAACAACCTTCTGCTGAACAGATCCCGCAAGTTGATCCAGGTGATCAAGGAGAATTTCACCTTTAATCTGATCGCTAGCGGCGATCACATGTTTTACCTCATCAAGGAAATGCTCGGCATCTATAGAGTTCATTGTTGGCTCTCATTATAAATAGAATATATCTCAAAACAGGTTGCAACTGACTGTCATTTTAACTCATAAAAAGTGGAATTATGGTACTCCCGCCGCACAAACCTGTCCGTTACCCCAAAAAGTGACTCTGTTGAACCAATAATAAGCACCCCTTTGGGGCTCAGCTGGGCTGCAAGTTTGCCAAAAAGTTTCTTGCGATTCTCCATGTAAAAATAGATGGCAACATTCCGGCAAAAAATAATATCAAACTTACCCACCGTGCTAAAATTTTCCATGAGATTAAGTTTCCGAAAGAGAGCAAGAGCCCGCAATTCATCACGAATCTTCCAGGAGGCACCAGCCCTGGTAAAATATTTTTGCAACATTGCCTGGGGAACCCCCCGGCCAATCTCAAACTGGGTATACACCCCCTTGCTTGCCTGAACAATGGCAGAATCAGAGATATCAGTGCCCAAAATCTTAATCCGGTACTGATTTACCGAAGCACCAAGCAACTCGTGGAGAGTAACGGCAATGGTATACACCTCCTGCCCCGTCGAGCAGGCTGCAGACCAAATATTCAAGGACTTAGCCCCCCGGTCAAGCACATCGGGAACCACCTTGAACTTTAGCATTTCAAAGGGTTTCTGATCTCTAAAAAAGGACGTCTCGTTGGTTGAAATAGCATCAACAATTTTATTGGTCACCCCAAGACTACGATCGGCAAGTGCCTTATTGTACAACTCCCGAAATGATGTACATGCCAACTCTTCAGCAATCGGAGTAAGCCTACTCTCCAATAAATACGCCTTTGACTGATCGAGAACAATACCACACCTATCATGGATAAACTTCGTAAGAACAGTAAGTTCGTCAGACTTTATCTTCATTCAATTCACTCGTTTAACGATCTCACCAGCAATCCGCTGCAAGGGCAGCTCCACATCCACAACACCCATTTTGACAGCTTCCATGGGCATACCATACACCACACAGGACTGCTGATCCTGAGCAATAACCTGACTGCCCCGCGCCTTCATAACCTGTAGACCCTTGGCTCCATCACTGCCCATCCCAGTCAAAATAACGCCAAGGGTATTATTATTATAGACCTCTGCCACCGAACGGAATAAATAATCAACAGACGGTCGACAATGATTTTCAGGCGGGTCAAGGGTCAATTCAGCCGTTACGACGGTCCCCTGTTTCTTTAGCCCCATATGTTTACCCCCAGGGGCAATATGCACTACCCCAGGCTGCAGACGCTCACCATGCTGTACCTCAATAACTCCTAACTTACATTTACCCGCCAGCGAATCGGCGAGGGCCTTTGTGAATACGGGGGGCATATGCTGAACCAGAACAATAGGTACCCGCAGATTTCCTGGGAGTTGTGACAAGAGGACAGCCAGGGCATTCGGCCCACCGGTTGAGACCCCTATGGCAACCACCTGAACGATCCCAGGCCTTGCACTTATTGGTCGTAGACTGGGAGGAGCGGTTGGCGGAACCCTGGTGGACGACACACGGACTGGAGACGCTTGCGGGGGGCTGGGGGAGACAGGTACCCGTTTCACCATGGAAGACGTCCTGGCAAGCAGACGTTTGGTGGCAACTGACTGAACAACGGGTTTTAACTGCCGGAGTAACTCCTCACGATTTCCCTGAAGACTTGCCCCAGAGGGTTTAGCTATAAAATCAAAGGCCCCAAGCTCTAAGGCCTGCATGGTTATCTTGGCTCCATCTATGGTATGGGCACTGACCATAATCACGGCAACATCTGAGGGATGTTTTTGCAACTCCTTGAGGGTTGCAATTCCATCTAGTACCGGCATTTCAAAGTCAAGGGTCATGATATCCGGTTTTAAGGTCGTCACACTACTTAAAGCAAGTCTACCATTGCCAACTGCCCCAACCACCTCCACACCGGGAATAGTATTTAGAGCATCGGTAAGCACCTTCCGGTACAAAACAGTATCGTCAACCACCAGAACTCGAATGTTTTTTTTATTCATCCACTGATTCCCTGTCGCAAGAGACTCTCTTTTGACCCTATATCCTGTTACAACTAAAGCCAAGCGTATAAAATTCACCTGTCAAACAAGATTCTTAAATGATTGTAGGGTCTCTGAAAATTTTGTTTTATTAATGGGTTTTGTTAAAAATAAATCCATGCCGGCATCGTAACAACCCTGCTCATCTTCGGCCCTGGCGTGAGCCGTTAGACCAACAATGGTAATATGGTTGCCTGCTTTTTTTAAGCAGGCAAATTCCCCGCGCTCAGGCGAGTTCTCAATCTCCCGAATACGCCTTGTCGCGGTTAAGCCATCCATATTGGGCATTTGAATATCCATCAGAATTAAATCGTAATGGTTATCCCGCAGCTTTTCGAGGGCAAGGAGTCCGTCACTGGCTACATCCACCCGGCACCCTTCCCTCTTAACCAGAAGCATTGCCAGTTTTTGGTTGACTATGTTGTCCTCCACCAAAAGCACTGAAATTTCTCGGGAAGCTTGGCCTGTTGCCACGCTTTGTCCGGCTGGAATAACCGTTTGGCCCTGAACCTTTGTCTCATCCTCAATCTCAGGAGTACGTGTTTCAAGAACAACATTGAAGAAGAAGGTCGATCCCTCATCCTTGACACTTTTCACCCCAATTTCGCCCCCCATAAGGGTTACAAGTTGTTGACAAATAGTAAGACCTAGTCCGGTACCGCCAAATTTCCTGGTTGTCGAGCTATCCGCCTGGGTAAATTTTTCAAAAATAGCGTCCTGCCGATCCTTGGCAATCCCGATACCCGTATCCTCAACCGCAAAACAGATCCCCCTTTGGGGATCACCATGTTGCGGAGTAATACGGATAGTGATTTTCCCTTTTTCGGTAAATTTTAAGGCATTGCCCACAAGATTGATCAGAATTTGCCGAAGCCTTGTCGGGTCACCCCAAATCTCAACCCCTGTAAAATCGGCAACAACGACATCAATCTCGTTATTCTTGGCAAAGGCCTGGGATTTTAGCATATTTTTCACCCCGGCTGCCACATCGCCCAGATCCACCTTCTCAGAAAGCAGGTCAAGTTTGCCTGACTCAATCTTGGCAAGATCAAGAATATCATTAATCAGCACAAGAAGGCTATCTGCCGCTGTACAAATCGTTTGGGTAAAATCCTCCTGTTCGGCATTTTGCTCGGTATCAAGAAGCAATCCTGAAAAACCTATAATAGCGTTCATCGGTGTGCGTAGCTCATGACTCATATTGGCAAGAAATTCACTCTTTAGACGGCTGGCCTCTTCAAGCTGTATATTCTTCTCGCGAAGCTCCCTGGTCTGGGCGGCAATATCCGCCTCTAACTGCGCAGCATATTCTTTTTCTTTTTTCTGAAGCTGGAGGTACTGCTCATGGTTGGCATCAACCATCTTGAGATGCTGCTGTTTTAGTACCTCGATATGGCGGCTATGCTGCTTCGCTTCAATAACGGCCTGAGCTGTATCAGCTTTGCAGTCAAGGAGGAGAAAACTGTTTAAATACAGCTTATACAGATAAGGGTCAGCAAGCAGAGAGGGTAGATGCGGGGGAATTGTAAATAGAATAACGTGACTGGTCCGCAACCGGTAGCCGTAGAGTGGTTCATCTTTGTCCCTTGCAACTGCAACGATATCAGATGAGAGCAGAGCCTGGTCAAAAGCCTCCTGTTTCCCCGCAACACAACCAGCGGGGAAATCTCCAAATGGAACCCCCTCGGCAGAACATAACCCTATGGCGCCATAGGGAATGGTAGCAACAAGGGATGCCAACAGCTCCTCTGCCACCTCATCGGCATCAACAATATCAGAAAATATATCATCAAAAAGATCAGCCATCACTCTTCATCATCCCCATAAAGATCATCAGCCTTGGCCATTTCACCAGGTAGATCTTTGATCAGAACCTTATAGTCAGCCATGCGTTCTTTCATATGACCTTTAAGATACGCCGGCAAAGGGTCTACCTTACCGGCAACGGCTGCAAATTTCATTCGATTAGCAATGTATTCGGCAATCTGGACGATGGCAACAATTGAGGGGATGGGAAAGACTTTATCATGTTGATGATGCTTTTTTATGGCCACAAGCACATCGTCCTGCATATTCCATTGATAGGCCAGGAGACCGCCGACCTTGGCATGATTGGTTTCTATGGTTTCATTTTCATACTCTGTGATAATCCTATTGCCCTCAGAGTAGTTCAAACAAGCCCTGCGCAACTCAGCGCCAACCAGTTGATCCTCAACAATAAGGCCAACATCGTGAATAATACCGGCCAAAAACTCATCTTCACCCACAAGACCAAAAATACGTTTGGCAATCATCTGACTAAGAATAGCGACCGTTGCACTGTGATGCCATAAGAGCCGCCTGGAAAAGCCCTCCGCTGTTTCATCCTCAAAGAGATCACGCAATGCCTCGATGGCAACAAGATTCCGGAGATTCTGCATGCCGATATAGACCACCGCCTTGGAGACGGATTCGACTTTGTTTACCAGTCCGAAAAAAGGACTATTGACCAGTTTAAGCATGCGGATAACCAAAACAGGATCAAGTTTAATGATATCCTCAAACTCCTGCATAGAGGAAGACGCAGAATTAACAAGCTGGGTCACCCTGATGGCAACATGGGGCAACGATTTGAGATCACTAAACTTTGCAACGAGTTCTTTTGAGGAGGGCATAGGCTGGCAAGTCGTCCTTACTTGAGGGTCCCAAGCTGATCAATAAGTTCCTTTAAAGGGGCAACAAATAGCGAGGCATGTTGCAAGTCATCTATTCGTCCGGCTTTTTCCAGCTCATAGGCAACTTCGCGTAATCTTTCAACCCCAAGGCTTGCCGCAGCGCCTTTTATAGAATGGGCCGCTTCACCCATTGCCGTTGCATCACCACTCTCCTCAGCTGTGGTAATCTTATCAAAATCAGCAAGTGACGATTCCTGGAGTAGAACCAGTAATTCTGCCAGCAACTCCTCATCCTCACCTGATTGCTCAAAGGCAAAGTCGCGATTCCATTGCAGATCAGCCATAATATCCTCTCAAAATTTTAGACAAATTAAATCCCACCCACCACCTAGCAACATAAAACAGAGGGTGAAATAACTGCATTAGGTAAAGCTTATCAAAAACAGAGGCTTTGGAGCTACTTTTTTGTTACGTATTAATATTTTAATATGATTGCCACCCAACTCCAGCCTACTAGAAAAAACAGGAGCAACTATATGATTTTTCTAACCACGAAGGCATTCTTTTCAATACCCCCTTGAGGGGTACGAAGAACACGAAGATGTTAGAAAAAAAGAAAAACTTCGTGATCTTCGTGGTGGATATTTTGTTCATTTTTAGCACGATTCAAAATTAGGCTGAGTTTGGGTGGTAATCAGATATTTTAAAGAGGAGATGATAAGGGTCGATGTAAAATAAGTTACAAGAGTCTGTTAAAATGCTCCAAACCAAGACACGACTAGAAAATCTACAGGAGATCAGCAAAAACATCACGGGGTAGAGCACCGTCACGCAGAACAACAAGTCGCTGCTCATCAAGACCAACCAAGGTGGAACCTAGTCCACCCGGGGTTGCACCACCATCAAGAATATAATCCAGACCATCGCCAAGCTGATCTTTAACCAACTGCGGCTTATGGCAAGCGGTTTGACCGCTAATATTAGCACTGGTGGCGGTAAGGGGAAATCCACAGGCGCGAATCAGGGCCGTGGCAAGTGGCTGGGAAGAGATCCGCACCCCGATGGTTCCTGTGCCACCTGTAAGCTGACGTGGAAGACTCAAAAGACCTGGGAAAACCAGGGTTAGAGGGGATGGCCAGAGTGCCATCAGGGGCAGAAAGGCATCAGGCACGTGGGACACGAGCAAACCCAAATCTCTGCGATGGGCAATAAGGGTAAGAAGCGGCTTACTGGCCTTGCGCTGTTTTAGCCTGTACAGCTTAGCGAGGGCCGCCTCATTGAACGGATCAACAGCAAGGCCGTAATAGGTTTCAGTGGGGAAGGCCACAACACCACCGGCTTTGATGATCGCCGCCGCCCTCTCCACCTTTTCTAAAAGAACCTCACCCATGACTAGACAGAAAGATTCCGCGCCTTTTCATCAACCTGAGCCGCCATTTCTCTTTTGAAGTCTGCGAGTTTTTCCTGCATGGAGACATCGCAGACCGCCAAAATCTGGCAGGCCAGAATAGCCGCATTTTTTGCCCCGGCCTTACCAACCGCCATGGTGGCAACAGGAATACCAGGAGGCATCTGCACCGTGGCAAGCAGTGCATCCATCCCCTTTAATGACGAAGAATCTATGGGAACCCCGATCACCGGAATTGTGGTATGGGCAGCCAGGACACCGGCAAGATGCGCAGCCATCCCTGCCCCAGCGATAATAACCTCTACCCCACGGGAACGGGCTGTTTCGGCAAAGGCTGCGGCCCTGGCTGGTGTACGATGGGCTGAGGCTACGGTTATCTCATACTCCACCCCCATCTTCTTAAAAAAATCGACTGCCGCCATCATCACCGGCAGATCTGAGTCACTGCCCATGATAATCCCAACCTTTTGTACCTTGGTAGCCAGGGCCTTTTTGCCAATATCACGCCGGTAATAACAATCCTTCCAAGAAATTTGCTCAACAACCTTGTACGCCTTATCAATGGCCGACTGCAGATCATCACCAATGGCCGTCACCCCAAGAACACGACCACCAACACTTGTCACAGTGTCGCCACTTATGGCCGTTCCGGCATGAAAAACAACGACATCATCATAACTCGCATCAAGACCACTGATAACGGCACCCTTTTCGTAGGAGCCAGGATAGCCTCCGGCAGCCATAACCACACAAACAGTGGGCCTGGGATCAATATCCAGGGTAATGGAATCAAGATTGCCATCAATAACCGCATTGACCACATCTACCAGATCATTTTTAAGACGCATCAGAAGGGGTTGGGCCTCGGGATCACCAAAACGACAGTTAAACTCCAAGACTTTGGCCTGACCGTTCTTAATCATCAGTCCGGCATACAACATCCCTTTATAGGGACGCCCTTCGGCGGCCAAACCTTTAATGGTCGGCAACATGACCTGATCCATCACCTGCTGGTGCAGGTCCTCCGTAACCACAGGTGCCGGGGAATAGGCCCCCATCCCTCCGGTATTCGGGCCGGTATCACCCTCATAGACAGCTTTATGGTCCTGAGATGTTGGTAGAGGCAGGATTGTTTTGCCATCTGTAAAGGCAATAAAGGAGGCCTCCTCACCGGGCAGGAACTCTTCAATAATAACTTCATCCCCCGCATCACCAAAAGCCCTCTTGGTCATAATAAGATCAATGGCGTCCTGTGCCTCTGACAGTTCCTGGCAAACGATCACGCCCTTGCCGGCAGCAAGGCCATCGGCCTTAATCACAACAGGCGCACCAATCTCTGTCAAATAATCAAGGGCCTTTTCCTTATCAGTAAACGTGGCATAGCGGGCAGACGGAATGTTGTATTTTGCAAGAATATCTTTCATAAAAACCTTGCTTCCTTCCAGATCTGCCGCTTTCTTATCAGGCCCAAAAACACGCAAGCCCTTGGCCTCAAAGGCATCAACAACGCCAAGTGTCAGAGCAACCTCGGGCCCCACTAGGGTCAGGCCTATATTCCTCTCTTCGGCAAAGGTGACAAGTCCCTGCACATCATCGGCGCTAAGATCAATGCATTCAGCTATCTGGGCAATACCCCCATTCCCAGGGGCACAGTAGATTGTATCAACCTGGGGCGACTGCCGTAATTTCCAAACCAGGGCATGCTCACGCCCCCCCGAACCAATAACCAGTACGTCCATATCACTCTCCTTAAAATAATTTTTTTACGTCCTTATGTAATTATGATTACCACCCAACTTCAGCCTATTTTATAGAAGTAAGGAGGACTGTTTTTTTCAACCCCTAAGACCCAAAGACAACTTGTATAAAACAAATTTCCGTAGTCTTCGCACCTTCGAGGTTGACGCTTTCTTCTTTTATTGCACAATTTGGGAATTGGCTGAAGTTGGGTGGTAATCAAATTTCTCTATGTGTAAAAGTAGGTCACTGTACCCAACTAAACCAAGACCTGTCAAGAATCTTGGGGGTAGCAATCTTAGAGCACAAAAGAAGAACATGGCCCCTGACCTTTTGGGACAAAATGCCGCATTTGTCATTATGCCCTTGACACAAGCTGCAAGCGTATCTATTATTGCCCTAAAATGAATAACTATTCATAAAAAAAGTTGGCCGCAGGGGTATGTAAAAGCGACCATTACCCCGTGCAATCTTGCCCCACGGCGACATCCTCACCAAAGTTTAAAGGTTACCTTGCAAAACTGCCATTTCGAAGCCAGGGCTTACCTGCAAGGGCGAAGGTCTGTGCTATCTACTGCATCTCGGCAGATAAGCCCTGACTTCGAAAAAAAGAATGCTCGCATATGACTAAACATGTTGCGTGCCCGTAGGAAATACCCCTTGGCGTGCTTTTTATTTTCACAGTTCCTTGTACTCAAACAGATAGCGTAGACTTCGATTGTAGTTTTTCAAGATACCCTAAAATTTATGTTCACCCTATTCCCGTAAATATCTCCATGCGCGTTTCCGACAAACATAACAAGATAACCCAGGCTGCGGTTAAGGTCTTTGCCCGTAAAGGTTTTTTTAATGCCCGGATTTCCGATATTGCCAAAGAAGCAAAGGTTGCCGATGGAACCATCTACCTCTACTTCAACAATAAGTATGATATACTTATCTCTCTTTTTGAAGATGAAATAGGCAAAATAATCCTCCAGGTAAAGAACCATATCGACAAACTGCACGACCCCAAAGAAAAGCTTCTCTTCTTTGCAAGAAGCCACCTGCATCTTCTGGAAGAAAAAAAGGATCTCACCGAAGTTTTACAGATGGAGCTCCGCCAATCCAATGAGATCATGAAGGAGTATCGCAACAGCAGGTTCATCGAATATATAAATATCATATCGGTAATTATTCACGAGGGTCAGGACCAAGGCGTATTTAAACAGAGCATTGCCCCAGGCATTGCCAAACGTGCTATTTTCGGGGCCTTGGATGAAATGTCAAGACTATGGATTCTTGACAATGACCCGCAATACACCATTGACGAAACAGCAGAACAGGTGTGCAGCCTCTTTTTGGAAGGAATTAGCGTCTAACCCACCGCATAACTTAAAGAAAGTCCCTTAAATTAGCAAAACATTCAGCCTCATTTTTATGCTGCATTTCACCGCAGAGACGTAGGGGGACGCAAAGAAAGGGTCACAAAAAAAAATTTGCGCCCTCTGTGGTGATGTCTTAATGGGCTATATGTCAGATGTTACCCCGCTAGGCATAAAAAAAGGCCATGGTGATTACCATGGCCTTTTTACCCCTCACACCTTACTTACATACCCTACAAAACCTTACGCCTTGTCACCGGTAGCAATATCCATAATCTCCAGGGAACGAAGGCCCTTAGGGGTCTTCACCTCAATTTCATCCCCAGCCTCTTTGCCGATCATCGCCTTACCCCAGGGGGACATAACGGAGATAGACCCAGACTTCACATCAGACTCTTCACTGCCCAAAATCTGATAGGTTATCTCTTCATCGGTATCAAGATCAAGGATAGTGACCACAGTACCAAACACAACGGTATCCGTTGGCACCTTGGTACAATCGATAACCTCAGAACGGCCAAGCTTATCCTTAAGATTCATGATGCGACCTTCACATATCGCCTGCCTTTCCTTAGCCGCGTGATATTCCGCATTTTCCTTCAGATCACCGTGACCCAGGGCAACCTCAATGGACTTGATAATTTCCATACGCTCAGTCCTTTCCAAATAGACCAATTCATCCCGAAGTCTGGCATGCCCCGTCTTGGACATTGGAACGCGCTCTACCATAAAGTACCTCCAAAAAGCCGTCTCTCGGCTCTTTTCTATTATAATCAACCCAGGAAAGTATAGACTTCCCCGAAATATTCTCTACATACCAAAACAAAAAAACTGAGACCAGTCGACAAACAAACTGTACCTCAGTAAAAAACAAAGCATCATACACAGTTAAACAGAAGGGCTACTATACACGATAAAAGACAATGGTCGCCCTAAAATATACATCCAGATCAACAATTTTACCAACGATACTCCAGGGTGGTACCCAGCTTCAACCCATCATATTCATCCGCGATATCTATGGAACCATTAAAAGAAAAAAGCCAGGACTCGCTCACCTCCAGATGGACACCGGTGGTCAGATGATGAAACAAGTCCCCCTCAGAGTCATATTCTATGGAATATTCGGCCCTAAAAAAACCTGGGAGCTGATGCCCGACAAGGTTATCAGAATAGGTGTGCTGATAACCTAAGGTATATTGATTTCGCCAATAATTTGTTGGAGACCAGTAAGGGTGGTCATCAGCCCGGAAACCATCCACCAGAACACCTGCCGTTCCCCCTGGCCCATCCCGGTGATCAACAAACTCATACCCTGCTCGAAAATAGACATAATCTGGTTGGGTTTTCAAAATAAATATCCCCCAAAATGAATAACCACTCATGTCATTATCATCCGAATAATCGGCAAAGGACAGTCTGCCACCTACGTGCAACCGGGGAAAAAGATCAATAGTAGCTTGAGCGGTATACTCTTCGGCAGTGATCCCCCGCCTTAAACTGGCAAGGGTATCGCTGACAACATAACGCTTGATACCAACATAACTCTTGAGAAAATCACCGGCGGCTCCGGTAATACTCAGGTTAAAAATACTTTTATCCGGGTAATCATCACCAAGCAGATGGACACCACCGGATAAATCCAGCTTGAAATAATCAAAAACGTTAGACGTCACCCCGAGAAGAAGCTCCTGACCACTAACGTTTTTTCCCTTATCGCCGTCATAATGGAGTTGACTTACAGAAATAAATCCCTCCTGCCTAGGCGCAGGGGAGTACCAACCACGCATCTCCTGTTTCCAGCCTTTAATATCCTTATAGCCGTCGAACCCATCCTCTTCAAGATACTCAACCCTCATCCCACTACGCGGTCTTCGTCGTAATTCATTACGATTCATGGCCGCAGCAAGGCCTGGGAAATCAGGATTAATTAGGTTTATTTTTTCATAAACAACGGCCTCATCACCGACACGGTTCAAACTTGAATAGACCCCGGCAAGATCAAACAGCAGGGTCGGTTCATTAAGCTCATCCCCCATGGCCTCATACTGGTTTACCGCATGAAAATACTCACGTTTACGCACTGCCTTGCGGGCTTCAAGCTCCAAGGCAATTAAATCCTGCCACCTCTTCTTAGCAAAAAAACCAGCCCCAATCAGGGCCGCATTAGAGTCACTAACAGAGTCAAAACCAAGCGTAAAACTGCGCTCAAGGGGTGAAACACTCCCAGCCATGGGCTTAACCAGCCGCAACCAGAGAGAGGAGTCCGGAGACGGTTCTATCCTGGTATGCAAAATAGCACATTCTTTACGAAAACTCTGCTCTGCATCCGGTTGCAGGTTATTCTCATAAACTCGTAATGCCTCACCCCTCTTAAACGTCGCCCATAACAGACGGGCTCGTAATAGCTCCTGCTTAAAAAAAGTTGGTTTGGCAATCCGCTCAAGAAACTCCAGCCCCTGCTCAAATTCCCCCATGGCAAGACTCGTACGCCCACCATAGAGGCTCAATAACAACGAATCAGAATACGTCACCTGCAAATGCTGAATCACGTCAAGGGCTTCATCAAAGGATGACTTGTTAAGTAGCGAGATAACAAGAGAGAGACCATATTTTAATGATTTGGGCTGAACCTTAAACAACCTGCGGTTAATAGCCAGAGCGAAAGACCATAATCCATATTCCTCTGCCAGCCGTTGCAATTCAAAGAGATTACCGCCGTCACCACTAACTTGCTGCAAAAGATTGTCCTGCAGAGAGGTAACCCCCGACACGCCATAAAGCTGATCAGCTAAATATAATTCAAAGACAAGGGGTCTTATTGCAGAGGGAAATTCAGCCTTAAGTTCTGCAACAAGATCCTTTGCTGCATCCACCTCCCCCTGCTGTAAGAGAATCTCAGCCTGGTCCAAGCGGATTAATAACCTTGTGGAGATACATTCAACCCCAGCATCCGTACAGGCCTGGTCAAATTTTCCAGCAAGATACATAGCCTGATCCCACTCTTCATCGGCCAGCAACAACTGTAAATCAAGGCGATACACCGCTGGATCAAAAGCACCGACTCCGAGGGTATACTGATCAAGCCAATATTCCGCATCACCATTTCTGTTTTGGCGTAACGCCTCTTGGGTCAAGGCAAGAAGCGCTTTAACATCACGATTCCCCAGCCAGTTCAAACGATTCTCCTGTTCAGCCTCATAAGGAAAATCATAGGTTGCATATAATCTCGCAAGGCCAAGCCTGGCCTTACCCACCAGACCTCGATTTGCTGTAGTAATAACTCGTTTATACATCAACAGACCATCGGCAAATCCGCCACACTCAGCCAAGGCATCAGCGTAGAGCAAGACGACTTGCATATCGGCCGAGGTAGAGAAATGGTATTTTTCATTCAACTGCTCGACAACATCACATCTACCCAAAACACCTGCAACCTGGAGCAAACTAGAAACATATATTTTATCCAGTTTGGGGTTTTGCTTTAACGCCTCGCTCAGATCGGCAAAACTATGCTCCGGCTGGTTTAGCAATAAAAAGATTTGACCCCGCAGGGCCAGAAGATCATCACTAAAAAATTCACCCTTGGCAAGGGGGTTAAAAATCTCAAGACCCCTTGCCTTGGAGCCAGACTGAAAGGCGGCCAGGGCCAGGAGCAATGAAACTCTGTGGTTATTTTGATCCAAGGCATGAATTTCAGCCAACACAGGCTGGACATCAGTAATCCCAAGTTTTTCCGACAGGGCCAGAATTTGAATCCGACAGGCCACATCCTTTGGCTTACGATGGGCCACCTGAGTCCAGGCCAAAAGGGCTTGCTCGAAATTCCCGCGTCCCGTTTCAACCTTGGCAAGGGCCTCTAAAAACGCGATATCACCCGGTTGCTCAACGAGTAAGGCCTGGTACTGGCGGGCAGCCTCATCGCCCATATCGGCCTGCATAAAAACCTTGGCACCGGTGAGTCTGTCCTTAGAACTTGGCTCAGGCTGCATTTTAAAGTAGGCCAAAAAGGCCCGGGCCGACTCCTTGGTCTCACCAGTTTCTATGTAACAGTAGGCCAGCCCCCTCAGACGTTCAATCTGATTTGGATCCATACTCAGACTGCGTTTTAAAAAGAATACAGCCTGGAAACATTCCGAATTTTCAACATAATAGTCACCAATCTCACCGGCAATTTCACCGTCATCATCGGTGGTGCTATACAGAAAAATCTTATGAGGAAGCGCCTCTCCAGCCCGGAAATGCGCTGTATAATAACGGACAAGATTCTCATGGGCCTCTTTATAATCAGGTTGAAGCTTGAGGACTGCCCGCCAATAATCAGCCGCAAGATGGTCGAGGCCAAGACGCTTATGCAGCTTGGCTGCCAAAATCAATCTTTTAAGAGGGATATGGGTGTTTTCAGTAAGAACAGGAGCAAAGTTCTGTGCCTTTAAATCATCACCAAGCTCAATATAAAGGACAAAGAGATCCTCCTGGAGGCGACTGTCGTTATCAGATTGTTTATAAAGATATTCAAGTATGGGGAGTGCTTTTTGCTTCTGTCCACGCTTTATATAATTGCGGAAGAGCAGTTGACCAAGATGCACATCGGGCTTAGAACCCCAAACATCTTCAAGGAGCAATACCCCCTGCTCCCGCTGACCATGTTCAAAAAACAACATGCCGAGCACCCGCTTGTAGTGGATGTTGGCAGGGTCAAGATCAAGAAGCAATTCAAGCTCATCCTCCATTTCCCCAAACCTACCGAGAGTCTGCAAAACCTGGACATACTCAAAACGGGCCTGAATAAGATGGGGGTAAGCTGCAAGTAACGCGGTATATTGGATACGGGCCTGCTCAAATTCACCCTGGCCCTTTAGACCCCGCGCTTTGAGCCACCGTTGCCCCAGTTCATGGTTGAGGTTCCCGGCAATAATGTAATCGGCAGGGACAGTGGCACTCGTCTCTAAACCTGGGGCAGCATAAACAGCTCCGGAGGAGAGGGAGAAAACAGCAAGAATGAGGCAGAGGTGAAGACGCATGAATCTTAGTACCAAATCAACGGCTTGAAGGGTATTTTGAACGAGAGACGGGAAAAACAACTATGACCTTGTCGGTGCTGACCTGAAACAAAAAATACTGCGCCCACACTCAGCTCCCACAACTACTCCTCGAAAAGCTGATCTAAAAAAGTGTGAATATCAGGGACTTCCTGCTCCAGATACTTCTTCATTTTCTTTAGCAAATTAGCTTCGATCTGGCGCACACGTTCCCGGGAAATCCCGAATTGGTCGGCGATATCCTGCAAGGTCAAAGGTTCATCACTGAGCAATCTAGCCGCAAGAATCACCTGTTCTTTCTCGTTTAAGTTGCCACTGAGCCGAGCAAGCAGTTCCGTCATCTGCTCTCGCACCTCAATATCCGCAACCCGCTGCTCAACAGAGGGGCCAGTATCGGGTAAAAATGATTTCTGATCGTCATCCGACTCTTCACGGACAGGACTTTCCAGAGACACATCCCAGTTATCCATCCGCTGACTCATCTCAATGACTTCATGCTCCTTAACGTTGAGCCGCTCAGCCAAAAGCTTCGGTTCAGGCTTATACCCCTGACTTTCAAGAAGTTTTCGTTCCTTGTTCAAACTAAAGAACAACTTCCGCTGGGCCTGGGTGGTACCAATCTTCACCAGGCGCCAATTATCCATAATAAATTTAAGGATATAAGCCCGAATCCAGTACGCCGCGTAATAGGAGAACTTGACCCCGCGATAGGGGTCATATTTCTTTACCGCCTGCACCAGACCAACATTTCCCTCCTGAATCACATCGAGAAAATTCTGCATCCAATATTTTTGGAAGTCCATGGCAACCTTGACCACGAGACGGAGATTAGCGGTAACCAGACGATACGCGGCATCCGGGTCGCCATCCTCCTTGAACTTCCGAGCCAGCGCGTCTGTATCCTCACGACTAAGCAAAGGGTGCTGACTAATCTCCTGCAGATAGCGATGTAGTCCTGGCTGGCCCGCTGTGGGCAAGTTGGGGTCATCGGGCAGGGTGACGAGGGCATGTAGATTGTCAGGTGGGTCGATCTTATCTTTTTTATCTTTTTTAACTTTTTTCAAAGGGAAACCATTATTAAATTACCAGTAAAAACCTATCCTCATACAGTCCAAGAAGCAACTATAACAGGTTACAAAGCCTTAAAACAACACCACAAGAGAACAATTGTTCTTATTACCATTTCAACATAAAAAAAGCGCGTTATTTTCATCCTATATTATATGGTTGTCATGCCATTACCTAGCACCGGTAAAGCTTGACAATGACCACCCTCTTCTTTTATAAGCAAGCACAGGAAACAGACTATTTTCCATGCTGCGACATCCGCAACCAAAACCACAACCAATCCCAGCCAAAACATGAAAAACATCCGCAATTTTAGTATTATAGCCCACATAGATCATGGCAAGTCAACCCTGGCAGACCGGCTCATCCAACTTTGCCATGTGGTTAGCGACCGGGAATTTAAAGACCAGATCCTTGACAACATGGATATCGAACGGGAGCGGGGAATCACCATCAAGAGCCAGACCATCTGTCTCCCTTACAAGGCGCTCGATGGGAAGAATTATATTTTAAACCTCATCGACACTCCGGGTCATGTTGATTTCAGCTATGAAGTCTCCCGCGCCCTTAGTTCCTGTGAAGGCGCACTTTTACTGGTGGATGCGGCCCAGGGCGTTGAGGCCCAGACCCTGGCCAACCTCTACCTTGCCATGGAAAACGACCTTGAAATTGTGCCTGTCATCAATAAAATTGATCTCCCTTCAGCAGACCCTGAAGCAGTTGCCCTGCAGATTGACGAAGATCTTGGGCTTGATGCCGAAATCACCTGCATGTGTTCAGCTAAAACGGGTGAGGGCGTTCCCGATATCCTTGAAGCCATCGTCAAACACCTACCACCACCGGCAGGGGGCAACGCTGACGACCCACTCCAGGCTCTGATTTTCGATGCCAATTACGATGCCTTTCGCGGCACAATCATCTCTGTCCGCATCATGGCCGGAACCGTAAAAGCCGGAGAGGTTGTGACTTTTATGGCAACAGGATCATCGTACAAGGTTGAAGAGGTCGGCCTGTTTCAGGTCACCCGTACCAAGAAGAAATCCCTGCAGGCCGGAGAGGTTGGTTACATCCTGGCGGGGGTAAAAAACATCACTGACACTAAACCAGGTGACACAATCACCCATAAAGATGCGCCCTGTCCCGTGGCTCTCAAAGGTTTTCAGGAGATCCAACAGGTCGTCTTCTCATCAATCTACCCCATCTCCACCGACGATTACGAAGATCTGATGGTGGCCATGGATAAACTGCAACTAAACGATGCGTCTCTGACCTTTCAAAAAGACTCATCCTCAGCCCTTGGTTTTGGTTTTCGGTGCGGATTCCTCGGCCTCCTGCACCTTGAAGTTATTCAGGAACGAATCGAACGGGAGTTTGACATTCCCATCATTCTCACCGTGCCGTCGGTCTGTTACTATTTCTACCTCACAGACAAATCGAAGATTGAAGTGGACAACCCATCCCACTTTCCCGACCCGGCCACCATCGCCTACACTGAAGAACCGTATATCAAGGCCACTATTCTTATCCCCGAACGCTATATGGGTGCGGTGATGTCGCTTTGCATGGAACGGCGGGGAGAGAACACCAGCTACCACTACCCACTGCCCGGACGGATTGAGTTCACCTGTGAACTTCCCCTTGCTGAAGTAATTTACGATTTTTACGACAAACTCAAATCCGTCACCCAAGGGTACGGATCCTTTGATTACGAACTAATCGACTACCGGAAATCGGATCTGGTCAAACTGGATATCCTCGTCAACAGTGAACGGGTGGACGCTCTATCCCAGCTTGTCCATAAAACAAACGCCAGGGCCAGGGGGCTCCACGCCTGCGAAAAACTCAAAGAAGAAATTCCCCGCCAGATGTTCAAGATTGCCATCCAGGGGGCAATCGGTGGCAATATCGTCTCCAGAACTACCATCGCCGCCCTAAGAAAAGACGTTACGGCAAAATGTTATGGTGGTGATATCACCCGCAAGAGAAAGCTGCTTGAAAAACAAAAAGCCGGTAAAAAACGGATGAAAACCGTGGGTAATGTCGATATCCCCCAAAGGGCCTTTCTGGCAGTCCTTAAAAGTGACCAGTAGCCCAAATAAAGACATAATTTTCGTCCCAAACTACCACAGTAGAACCCCAAAACATGTCCACTGAAATCATTATTACCATCATTATTCTTGCAGGCACCTTCGGTTTACTACTCCTTACCAAGCTCCCACCTGTCGCCATCTTCCTTGGGGCCTTAACCCTTACCATTACCTTTGATCTTGCCCCATTGCAGGAAAGTCTTAAAGGGTTCTCAAACTCCGGCGTCCTTACCATCGGCGCTCTGTTTATGGTGGCAGCCGGCATGTACTCAACCGGGGCAATCACCATTATTTCAGACTGGATTATTGGTAAACCCAAAAAGCTCATCACCGCGCAACTTAAAATCCTGCCAGCCATTTCTTTTGGTAGTGCCTTTTTAAATAACACCCCGCTCGTTGCCATGATGATTCCTTCCATACGAGATCTCTCAAAAAACAGTGGCTTACCAGCGACAAAACTGTATATCCCCCTCAGTTATGCCTCTATTCTCGGTGGAACCTGCACCCTCATTGGTACGGCAACAAACCTAGTGATCGGCGGGATGCTCATTGACGCTATCAGCCATGCCGACAGCAACGCCCCATTTATGCGGGAGCTAACCATGTTTGACCCGGCCCTGATTGGTTTACCGGTAACCCTGATCGGCCTGTTTTTTATTATTACATTTGGAAAATATCTTCTGCCAGATCCGGAGCACACCATTGACACCAGTGCTTACAAACGCTATTACCGGGCAGAATTCAAGGTTGAGCCAAAGGCCACTCTCATCGGCCAGACCATCGATCAACTTGGTTACCTAAACTCACCAACCTTCTATCTCACCAATTTATACAGTAAGGATCACACGGTCGTCCCCCTGTCAAGCAACCCGCCTATTGGAGAGGGTGATATCCTTGTCTTCACCGCCGACTCCGGCAATCTGCAAACCCTGTGGGCCACGAGTGGCCTTGTGCCAATCAATGTACTCACCGAAATTAACGCTCCCCGTTACAAACGGACCCTGGTTAAGGCTGTTATCTCAAAACAATCACAGGCTGTAGGTCGTCTGGTTGCAGAACTCCCCGGCGAGGATAGTCCATACCGCGTCACCATTGTCGGCATATCCAGGGGCACCAAGCCACTTGACACCTCCATCAGTAACCATCGCATCCAGCCCCGCGATCTGGTTATTATGGAGGTTGACGACTCATTCTTCTACCAGAACCGTAAAGAAATTGATTTTATCTCGGTAAAGAAACTTACCAGGACCAGAATCCAGCGGACAGACCGGGCCATTGAAGCCGGGCTGATTACCATTGCCATGGTGGCTGCGGTATCCTCCGGGCTTATGACCATGCTCAACGCCTCACTGCTTGCCAGTGGCCTTATGATTGCCACCGGCTGCATGTCTTTAAAAGAGGCGGGCAGGAGTGTCGAATTTGGCACCCTTATGGTCATTGCCAGTGCCATCGGCCTTGAGGCTGCCGTCACCGGCAGTGGCCTATCTGCCATAATGGCCGATCTTCTTGCCGGTATAGGTGGAAAAAACGCCACCATTGCCCTTATTGTTGTCTTCTGCGGCTGTATCTTCATGGATACACTGGTGACCAATGTTGCCTCGGCTGTCTTTATGTTTCCCATAGCCCTGATGATGGCAAAACAGCTCGATGTAAGCTTTATGCCCTTTGCCATGGTGGTACTGGTTGGAGCATCCTGTAGCTTTATTTCCCCCGTTGGTTACCAGACAAATCTCATGGTGTATGGTCCGGGGAATTATAAATTTATCGATTACGTCAAGATCGGCGTACCACTCACGGTGGTTGTTGGCATCGTTACAATTCTCCTCACCCCTATCTTTTTCCCATTTTAAGCCAGTGGTGTCCGGATAGAAATGTCCATGTTGAATCAGGATTTTACGCAAGTTTCTAACCGCACTCCACTGATTTTAAGCTGCGAAATCACCCATAGGCCCAACCTTGCAATCGCTAAACTCAACTACCACCCGCTCAAGCAGGTGGGTTAAAATGCGGACCGAATAGCGAGGGCAACGAGACTTCGAGAAGTCCATCACCGGAAC
>JAJRUT010000075.1 GCA_024277655.1 Deltaproteobacteria bacterium
ATAATGTCGTTGTTAGATCTCTGGGGTTGGGGAAGGTAGAAACGTCTCATCTGTTTTTTGTAAAGAGAAGGCCGGACCATTCATCTTCTCTGGTTTCGCTGGTTAAGGTTAGGCCGTTTTTCTGATACAGTTTGGTGATGGCCGTGGCCTGGTCTCCTGAGAGTATCCCCGCAAGGATCAGGTGGCCTCTGAGGTTTATCCTGGGGACGAGATCACTTTGCAACAGGGTCAGGATATCGGCGGTAATATTGGCGATTACAAGGTCAAACTCGGATTGAATCTCGGTGAGGTCGGTTAATGAGCAGTGTATGGTACGCTCTTCGTGGTTTTGTTTAATATTGTCCACAGCGGTGACCACGGCATCGGGGTCATTGTCGATGGCAAGGGTTTTCGTGGAACCAAGCTTTGCACAGGCCAGTGCCAGAATACCTGTGCCTGTGCCGATATCAAGTACCGTGTTCGGTTTTATATCGTTATGAAATAAATTGTCTATATGGCGTAGGGCGAGGCGGGTTGAAAAATGGAGGCCGGTGCCAAAGGCCATGCCGGGGTCAATTTCGATGACGATTTCATCACTTTTTGGTTCATAATCTTCCCAGGTCGGTTTCACCGTGATATGCTTCGATAGTTTGGTGGGCTTATAGTTGTCTTTCCAATTCTCGGCCCAGTTTTCTTCGACTAGGGTAGAGAGTTCAAGTTGGGGACGATCTTCCACGGTAAAGGAGGCTATGATAGTGTCAAGACGTTGCCGTTTGGTAGCGTAGGTCTCGTCTTTTTCCAGATAGGCGATGATCTGCTCTCTGGCTGATAGTGTCTCGGTTTGCACTCCGGCTCCGGTGAGTTCCGTAAGCTTATGGATGAGTAGGTCAACCTGCTCGGGATGGCAGATAATGTTGACCTGTAGCCAACTGCGTCTGGGGCGATGTTGAAAGTCTTTTGTGGTCATAACTGTTGGCACCTGTAGTTTAGTTGTTGCGTCCCGTGTTATACAATGTGCCATTAAGGATCTATCTATCCTGTGTTTATAGGGCAGGCAGTGGCTTAAATATTCTTTGTAGCACTTGCATAACATAAATCTGCAAGGCTTTCGCTATGGAAAATAAAGTTTGATGGAAATGCAAAGCCGCCTGCACTGATCAGGTGGTTGTTCTATTATTTTGTCGTGTAGGTGAAAACGCCGTTCCATTCAGGGGGTGGTGGGTTTTCCGCAAAGAAGAGGCTTCGCTCCATATAGGTCTGATACAATTTGTTGCTGTGTTGGTTGTTTAGTTTCTGAAAAATAGTCTGGGCCACCGTAAACTGTCTCGTTAAATAGAGGTCAATTGCCCGCTTAAAGGTCGAGAATTCTTCCTGTTGTTCTTCTGCCTGGCTAAGTGCCATGGGGGCGTAAATACGTACCGGTATTTCCTTGCCCTTCACCCTTACCGTATCAATATACCTACAGAAAAATTTATCTTCAACGGCCAGTTTTGTTGCCTGGCTGATAAGAATGTCGGTTCCATAATTCTTGTTCAGCCCTTCGAGGCGGGCAGCAAGGTTGACGTTGTCGCCAATCACTGTGTAGTCAAAGCGGGTTTGGGAACCAAAATTCCCCACCCGCATTTCCCCACTGTTAATTCCTATACGGATGGAAATCTCAGGTAGGTCGCGAGTCTGCCATTCTTTGTGGAGATCTTCCAAGGTTCTGATGGACTGTAATGCCGCCGTTACGGCCTTGATCTCCTGCTGTGCCACGTCAAGGGGGGCACCCCAGATAGCCATGATGGCGTCCCCTATGAATTTATCCACTGTTCCTTCCTGGTTTAAAATAATGTCACTCATGGCAGTAAGATATTCGTTCATCAAGGTGCTGAGCTGATCCGGGCTGAGGGTCTCAGAGATTGAGGTGAAGTCCTTAATGTCACTAAAAAAAACGGTGAGATTGCGATTTTCTCCAGAGAGAGCGAGGGCCTTTGGATTTTGGGTTACCTGTTTGACCACCTTGGGAGATACATAGCGTTTAAAGGCATTGGTCATCTGTCGTTTCTGGCGGCCCTCGAAGAAAAAATTAAACAGGGTTACACCGAGAAAGATGATTGAAATTGTTGCAAGGGGATAGGTGATGCCGATAATGCGGCCCTTTAAAAAGAGGACATTATAGCAAAGGACACAGGTGCTGAGAATGCATAATATTCCGCCAAGCCCGCCAGCAAGAGGGGTGGAGTACGCAAGTATTGCCGACAGGCCAAGGCCACCGAGAATGACAATGGCATAGGTTGTGAAAATCTCGGAATAGGTGTCCTGGATCATGGGGTCACCGGCGAGAAGGTTGTCGAGGATATTGGCCTGGATTTCAACCCCTGGTATGATCGCTGAAAAGGGGCTTGTTCGCAGGTCGTAGATACCTTCAGCTGAGGTGCCAATAAGCACATAACGATTGCGTAAACTGCCTGTCTTTATGCCATGCAGGATGTCCACGGCGGAGATGTAGCTAAATGTGTGGGTTGGGCCGCGAAAGTTGATGGATATTTGCCCCTGCTCATCGGTGGCGATGGTTTTATCGTTGAGGTGGATACTGATAATGGGGTGTTTGGGACGATTCTGTTTTCGGCGAAGGTTTATGGTGATATCCCTGGTGCCGGAGCCGATTCGATATCCCTCAAGGGCAAGTGAGGGGTAGGGCAGTCCGGCGTAGTACATGAACAATGGCGCCTTGCGAATGGTGCCTGATAGGTCGGGGAAGACGTTAAAAAAACCTTCTGTCTCGGCTTGGCTGATATCCGGGGTGTTGAGAATACCTGTTTTGCTGTGGATATAATTGATGTCGGCATGTCTTATGTTTGTCGGGTTGAGGTGGAGGTTGGCTGAGGGAAAAGGTTTGGCGGCATTTGCCTGCGTTGTGCCACTAAGGCTTAAGGCGTAGCCGAGGACGGTGGGCAGGGTGGCAAGGGTGTCGCCGAGAATGAGATCATGGTTCGATGAGTCCAGATCCATGATCATCGCAAGTTCTTCGCCACTTTTTTTACTCAAGCGGGGGATGAGTTTGGGTATGAGTTGGATGGGTGAGGTTCGATCCGGTTCGGCAAAAACAATATCAAGAATAATGGCTCGTGGCTGTTCTGCCCCGATTATTTCGATAAGGCGTGCCACGGTATTCCTGGGCCAGGGCCATTGACCAAGCTCTTTGAGGCTTTTGTTGTCAATATCAATAATAACCACAGAACCGGTGGTCGGCTGATTGCCACGGAGCTGAAACATGGCATCCACCAGGCGGTTGTCGAGGGATTGCAGGAGCAATGGTTTCTGGTCTTTAAAACTATAAAAGATAGTCACGGCGATAATAACCAGAATGCAGCCGATTTTAAACGGTGATGGCTTGCCAAGGTTTGTTAACCTGCCTGTTTTCACCGATTGCCACCATAAATGCCTTGATAGGTCTCAGCTCCGTTAGTTGTGCTGAAATTACCACCAATTGATTTGGCCCCAGGCCCATAAACGGTACCTGATATGTCGCCGCTATAGCCATCTCCAGAGATCAGACCATTGGTAAAACGACCGTCAGCAGGCCCTGAAATAGACTGGCTGGTGAAGGTGTGACCATCTAGTTGCATGGTGCCGGTAAAGGCACTTGCGGCTCCAAGGTTGGCAAAGTCAACACTCATCTGAAAGGTGCCCGTGACCTCGCCTACCGCTCCTCCGGTCTGTATCCGCGAGCCTCTGACCTCACCGTTGTACTGGCCTATAACGTTTCCGGCAGCAAGGCTTGCAAGGTCAGTTGCTGATGTTGGGGCTCCGGCCATCCACATGGCGCCAGGGATATGATTATGGTACTGCTCGGATGTGCCTGGGTTTTGGTAGGCAAGCTCCCAGTAACCCCATGTGGCATACTCCATACTTTGTAGGTCAAGGGGGGCTGAGGTCATGTAGTTGCCATGGGGCTTGATAGACTCCGTGCCGGCATCAGTGACGGTGCCGTTCAGGAAGGCTCCCAGAATATTATCGTGGACGTAGGCTGAATTGCTGGTGGTGCCGCCAATGCTGAGACTGGTGGAGAATGAGCCATCGCTGGCGGTGAGGTTGCCGTTGATAACTCCGGTATCCTTGTTGATGGTCATATTGAAGTCGTTGTGGTCGCTGTTGCGTATCAAATGACGGTTGGTGTTGATGTCAGCCATATTTTCGCCAAGGCCGACAACATATCCTTTCCAGGTCTGGGTGCCTGTGAGTGATGGCTTGCTGAGACCTTCCAGGGCCGATCCACTCGCTGCCCAGGTAGAAAGAACCGGCTGGCTGAATGGTTCAACGGCGTAGCTTGCGCCACTTGCTGTGAAGTTAAGGGTTCCTTCCAGAAAACCTCCAAATGAGCCGGATCCTGTTCCTGCAATTACCTCAATATCAACCCCATTGCCGGTGCCACCAAAAAAGGTAATCCCACTGACATTGCTACCGCTTATTCTACCAAAAAAATAACTGGTATACCCGGACCATTAGGGTCCTGGGAACTGCCTATCAGGGTGCCATTCTGCCAGTTGGCAAAGACATCCATTTTATCACTAATGGGTTCTGATATGCCACTTGTATCGGTGCTGTTGCCATTTATACTTCCACCGAAATGGCTGATGCCCGTGGTGGGGGGAACCCAGGGTGGCGGGTCAAATGGGGGAGGGGTTGTTTCGTTGACTGGTGGGAGTTCAGGGACGACATCTGTCGGGGTTGTAGTTTGGTCACCTGTGGTAACTGGTGTAGCGCTACCCTCGTCATCCGTGGGGGACGAGGCTTCTTGTGGTTCCTCTGACTCTTCTCTGTCACTCTCTTCGGGGAGGGCCTCTGATGGTGCCAGGGCATCAATCTCCTGGGGGGTGAAGCGAATAGGCTCAGGGGGTGGTTCTGAGTCTAAAACAGTGGTGCCATAACCTGGGGTTGGTATCTCCACCCGACCATGGTCGTTTTCCACGAATATTCCGCGCCCACCCTGGAAAACCACGGACAGACTGTTACCCGAGACTCGACCGGCATACATTGAGCCTCGGATGCCGATGGTGGCTGCCGGGGTCTTGGTGGTGAAATTTTCGGGGCTTGTCTTGGTGATGGCACCACCCATGATTCGGAAGATTCCCTCTTTGACCTCGGTGCGTAAGGCACCTCTGTTAAGTTCTGGTTGGAATAGGTATTCGTGGATTGACAGGTTAGCGTTTCGGCCCAAGCTGATGATAGTGTTGTCGGTAAAGATGATCTGAATCCTACCCCGTTTCCCGGTCTGGATTGTGTCTCCCTCGTAGATTGCAGCTTTACTGGTCAGAGCGCGTTTGCTCCCGGCAATATCTGTGGCGGTTGCTGTATTGCGGAGGGCGACAACTTTGGCCACAGCGTTAAGGGCGGCATTGCACGGCATGGGCAGGAGGAGGACGCTTAGTAGCATGGTTTGGAAAAGAGTTTTTTGCATGATGTTTCTCCCCGCTTAAAAGGCGTAGGTGCAGTTAAGGCTTACGACCTTGCGGCGGTAGGTGTACAGTTCTATATTGGAGTCGGAGTCAATATATTTGTAGGAGGCGGCCCCTATAAGGGTTTGAAAGCCGTAGCTCGATACCCAGAATGGCATTGAGAGGCCAATCCCCAACTCGTGGTAGTCGTCATGGCGCTTAACCTGAAAGATGGAGTCGGCCTCTTCGTAGTCGCTGGTCTTTACGAGAAATAGGGCATAGAGATTAATGTCCTTTGTGATGGGTGAATCAACTCGGATCTGCCAGAAGAAACGATCATAACTGACAATGTCGGAGTCGGCATTTTCGGCCTCAATCCCAAAGTTAAAACTTAACCTGGCCGGGTTGATTTGCAGGACTGGGTTTAGGCTGAAACGGATATTGTCAGCGTTGCGGAATGAATATTCCTTATTGTCTTTGTCTTCGTAGCGGATATTGGCGGTGAGGATGATTGCTGGGTGGAGAGTTGTGGTCAGGGTTGAAGAGAGACCAAAGGAGTCCTGGTACTGGGTGTTGTCGACATCGATATTGGTGGCGAAGATGGTGTTTTGCCAGAGGGTGTCGCCCCACTTGACGGCAGGGCCAGTGCTCAGTTCAAAATAATTGACATCAAGGTCTGATTGGTCGTTGTAGAAGGCGTTATAGATTAGGCCACTGGTTTTCCAGAACAGTTTTGAGTCAAGGGGCCTGTATATATAGTTAGCTGTAGCGCTTACTATGGTGGCCACATCGCTATCAGGTTTCGAGCCATCGCCCACTAGGGGGATACCATGGATGACATCATCCACCGGAGCAACCCTGGGGTTATCGTCAAAATCAAGGCCTAGGGAGAGGGTGCCGGTGAAAAAATGCTTACGGTCTGATTCTTTGATGGAGAGAAGGAATCGTTGGATATTATTCCACACGGCCTCAGGGGGATTGGTGGCAAGTACTTCCTGAAAATATTTCCGAGCATACTCCTTTGATCCCAGAGCCAGATAGGTGCGCGCCATTTCCAGTTTGACCCTAGCGGATTCCGGTTCAGCAAACATAACTCGCTCGTAGGCCATAACCGCAGCCTCGTACTGGCCCAGTTCAAAATAGGTTCTGCCAAGCAGGAAGTTGAGGTTGGCGTCCCCAGGGGAATGTTGAAAGGCGGTGAGGAGATAGGTCAAGGCTTCTTGGTACTCCTGTCTGTCATAATGATTCTGTCCCTTGTCCATCCCTGGTATTGCGGCAATGGCTGAGGTGAAGAAAAAGAGGAGGAGGGGGATGATGAAAAATCCGGCACGTTTCATAAATTATTTTCTCTGGAATTAAGTTGCTCAAGACTGATTCTAGTATGATATGAAAAATGGGCTTGAAATTCAAAATAAATATATATATAAACCGGATGTTTTTTGTAATTGGTATTGACAAAAAAAAGAATTATGGTATCTATCACTGTTTCCGTATCTGACCAGGATGTTTTGGGTTTAGTTATCGGGAATGCTGGATTTCGGCTATTTACCATTTAGGTAGAGGAGGTAGCCCTATAACACCGCAAGGTATAGGCGCATGGAGGTCTTTCTTTATGCGCTTGTCTGGCGGGAAGTATAAAATGATCATTTCATGATTTACTCCTTTGGTCTCTTGTTTCTTTGAGAGAGTTTTGGCGTAAATCACTAAAATAGTGTGGAGGGTACAATGTACGCAATTATTCGTACTGGCGGTAAACAATATCAGGTCGCAGCAGGTGATCGTGTTCGGGTTGAGAAACTTGAAGGCGCTGTTGGTGATACTGTTGAGCTTGATGACGTTTTGATGACCGTTGACGGTGAAGCTGTAAAGGTTGGTCAACCTGTTGTTAGCGGAGCTAAAGTTACTGCCAAGATTACTGAGCAGGGCAAAGGTAAGAAAGTCATTATCTTCAAGAAAAAACGTCGGAAAGGTTACTCTCTGAAGAAGGGGCATCGGCAACTGTACACCGCCCTTGAAATCCAGGAAATTTCTGCTTAATACTCACCGGTGTCCGCTTAATGGATACGGTGATTGAACATACGAGGAATATAAAATGTCTCATAAGAAAGCTGGCGGTAGTTCCAGAAACGGTCGCGATAGTAACGCCCAACGTCGTGGCGTAAAGATTTTCGGTGGTCAGGTTGTAACAGCCGGATCCATTCTTGTTCGTCAACTTGGCACCAAGATTCACCCTGGTACCAATGTTGGTTTGGGTCGTGACTACACCTTGTTTTCAAAGATTGATGGCGTTGTAACCTACGAAAAATTTGGTCACAAGCGTAAGCGCGTTTCTGTATATTCTCCGGAGTGATTTCTGGCTCCAGTTGTTTGTGTAGAGTATCGTGTTACGTCATTTATTAGGGGATGCACCTTGATGAATTTAAGAGCATGGAAGTTTTTATAACTTCCGTGCTTTTTATGTATCTAGTGTGTGTGTTTTGGATGGTTTGAAACCACGAATGGCCACGAAAGGACACTGAATTTTATTCGTGTTTATTCCTGTCCGTTCGTGGTTTTTTCATTTTAAAAAGGGTTAGACGCATGGCTTTTATTGATGAGGCAAGGTTTTTTGTCAAGGCCGGAGACGGTGGGCGTGGCTGTGTGTCTTTTCGGCGCGAGAAGTTTGTCCCTAGGGGCGGGCCTGATGGTGGCGATGGTGGCATGGGTGGCTCGGTGTATATCGAGGCGGCTTCAAGGCTGCATTCCCTTCTTGATTTCAAGTATCGTTCCCATTTTCTTGCCAAGGGTGGGGCCCATGGTAAGGGCAAAAAGATGCATGGTGCCGGTGGTAAGGATTGTGTGATCTATGTTCCTCCCGGCTCCATCGTTAAAGACGCTGAAACAGGCGAAGTTATTATCGACCTTGTCGAGGAGGGTGCCCGCTATCTGGCGGCGAAAGGTGGGATTGGTGGGCGGGGTAATGTTCATTTTGCCTCGGCAACAAATCGTGCCCCGCGCATTGCTGATAAAGGCTATCCCGGTGTTGAGCGTTGGTTGCGTATTGAACTGAAATTGATTGCCGATGTTGGCCTCGTTGGTTTGCCCAACGCTGGAAAATCGACATTGCTGTCAAATATCTCAGCCGCAAACCCCAAGGTTGCCCCTTATCCCTTCACCACCCTTGAACCTCAACTTGGCGTAGTTCATCTTGATTATGGCGAGTCATGTATTGTTGCTGATATCCCTGGTCTGATTGACGGTGCCAGTGAAGGGGTTGGTCTGGGGCATAAGTTTCTGCGCCATGTGGAACGGACGCGCATATTACTCCATGTGATAGATGCTGCCAGCCTTGAAGCGCCACCCCTTGAACAATACCGGACTCTGGAAAATGAGCTGACTCAGTTTAATGATGAGCTTATGGGTCGTACCCGTATGGTCCTCCTTAATAAAATTGATCTGCTCTCTGAGGAAGATATTCAGGCGGTTCAGCAGGTTTTTGCCGGTGAGGGGATCGCCACTATGATGATTTCCGCCGAAGCCGGATTGGGGCTTGATGAGTTGAAAGGGTGGCTGATGGATATCCTCTTTGTGGAAGGAGAATAGGGGGATGTTTAGCGTTACTCCTGAAGAGGGACGGAAACTGCGTCTGGCTCATCTACAAGGGGTGAAGCGGGTTGTGGTTAAGGTGGGGAGTGCGGTTCTTACCGGTGAGAGTGGTCTCCACCAAGAGACACTTGCGAGTCTTGCTGACGAGATTTTCTATCTGCGCAAGCAGGGGCTTGAAGTGGTACTTGTCAGCTCAGGGGCGGTGGCGGTGGGACGCAAAAAGCTTGGGCTAACCAGGCCCAAACTTAGTTTGCAGGAGAAACAGGCGGCGGCCTCGGTGGGGCAGTCTGGCCTGATGCAATCCTACGAAAAACTCTTTGCAGCCCGGGATATTCATGTGTCGCAGGTTTTGCTCACCCATGATGACCTGGCCCATCGCAACCGATTCCTCAACATCCGCTCCACCCTGTCCACCCTGTTTGAGTGGAACGTCCTACCCATTGTTAATGAAAATGATACGGTTTCGGCAGAAGAACTGCAGTTTGGCGATAATGACACCCTTGGGGCACTTATTACCAATCTGGTTGATGCTGATATCTTTATTTGTCTTACCGATGTGGATTCCTTGTATACCGGTAATCCGCAAACTGATTCTCAGGCTGTGGCCTTGCATACTGTGCAGAAAATTGATGACGCCGTGATTGATATGGCGGGTAACAGTGGCTCTAGTCTTGGTACAGGGGGCATGCGCTCAAAGATTCTTGCCGCGCAGATGGTGGCGGCCCGTGGCGGCCATTCCTTTATCGGGCCGGGCCGGAAGCCTGGGGTAATTCGTTCCCTGTTTAAAGGAGAGCTCCTTGGCACCTTCTTTCTGCCCAATGAGGAAAAGGTTAAGCTCCACTCCCGCAAGCACTGGATTGCCTATGTGTTGCGGCCTAAGGGCTATCTGGTTCTGGATGAGGGGGCCTGCCGGGCGGTAAAACGCCAGGGTGCAAGTCTTCTTCCCATAGGAGTGGTTGAGGTTCGGGGTCATTTTCATGTTGGTGATGCGGTGCATTGCCTCGATAGTCAGGGGCGCGCTGTAGCCGCCGGTCTGGTGAACTACTCCAGTGATGATATCCTGAAAATAAGTGGTCATCAATCCGGTGAGATTGCCGGTATCTTGTCCACTGTTGGTGGTGATGATGAGGTGATCCATCGGGATAATCTGGTGAAGTTGTCAGGGAAATGAAAAAAGGTAAAGAGATAGAGAAGGCCAGAAGGTGGAGAGTCTTTCGCCTTACTATACGAGCTTAAGGAATAAAAAGATTCGTTGATTTTAAAATTGGGGGAATTACAATGTCGATTCAGGAAACTATAAAGGATATGGCTGTAAGGGCCAAGGTTGCGGCTCGCGCTATGGCAGCGCTGTCTTCAGCAAAGAAGAACGGGGTTCTTGAGGCCATGGCCTGCGGGCTTGAGGCACAGACATCATTTA
>JAJRUT010000076.1 GCA_024277655.1 Deltaproteobacteria bacterium
AGATTTTCCCGGCAAGGTTTGCTGGTGGCGGTGTTGCCTTAGTGGTGGCGGCCTTAGGCTGCTTGGGTGCAGAGAGTTTCCGGTTGGCAAAGATAAATGATTTTACCAGGGGCAGGTTAGGCTTGCTACTCGTGGCAGTACCCTCACGGTGGGAGGTTAGGGAGACTTTGACTAGATTATCTGTTATTGCCACCCAGCTTATTTTGATTCGATCGCCAAGGGGGGTATGGTCTGCATAGGATAGGCTGTTGTTATCTGCGTTAAAAAGGTAAAGATCGTAGAATCTGCCACTGCCCCCGGTGGTTGTCGCGAGGATTATGGCGAGGATCTGCTGGTCGTTAATGGTGCCACTGGCAAAATAGTCCGTGACCTGAATGTTTGTGGTACTCGCTGACCCAGGGACTGCCGCCTTGGTGTAGAAGCCGTCTTGCAGGGTTATTGTCTGCCCTCCTGCCCATATCGCTGGCATGGGAATGTTGTCTAGGTTAGGGCTTGTTGACGGTTGTAATCCACATCCTGACAGGATGAACACAATGGTTAAAACGATGCCATTTTTCATGGTTGTATCCCCGGGGAATTTGTCTTGAGCAGATAGTCTTACTGCATCGAACATCATCAATCACACGAAATACTCACTAGTACCTTCTTATATTCTTTAGCACTTTTTTATTTTAAAGGAAATCCTCTTCTGTAAATCTATACTGACAATAAATCTGTTGTGTGATAGGGATATTAGGAGAGGATGTTTTGTACCATATTCTATAAAGACGGGGATGGATTTGTGAGTCAGAAGCAGGTTATTGGCTGTGCATACTGTGATCTTTTGCTTGATTATAAACAGGCCCACGGCCTCGGAAGGTATAAGGCTGTCTGTCCCCGGTGCGGGAGTTCACTCTATGTTATCAAGGGGGTGACGTTATCCTTATCCCTGTCATTGCTTGTTACGAGTTACCTGCTTGTTGTTCCGGCCTTCGCGGCACCTATTTTTATTTTAACTGCCATGGGTGATGTGCGGATGAATTCGATATTTACCGGAGTGGTTGAACTATTTCAGCAAGGCTTGTGGGATATTGCTCTGCTCGTTTTACTCACTGCTGTCCTGTTTCCTGTTGTAAAAATGACGATGTTATTATACACCCTGGTCGGGATCAATTCAGGCCGGTTATTTTCTGGAACAGGCCGTGTTTTCCGCTGGTACCATCATTTGCAGGAGTGGGCCATGGTGGATGTCTTTGTCCTGGGTGTCATGGTTGCCCTGACGAAGCTTGATACCTTCGCCAACGTTTCCTTGGGGCTTGGTTTTTGGACGCTTTGCCTTATGCTCAGCTTAAACACCTTTACAAGTTTCTTTTTGAATGAAGGGTTGGTCTGGCAAGAGATTGAGCGTTTAGGATGAATGCAACCTGTCTCAATAAACAGCTTGTGAGCTGTCGGGTCTGCCACAAGGTTTGTGTGTGGCCGGAGCGTGGTACGCATTTTGCCTTTTGTCCCCGGTGTGCTGCTTCCCTGTCGGTTCGTAAGGACGATTCCATCAGACGTACCTGGGCCTTTCTTATTACCGCCATTATTCTCTATATTCCCGCTAATCTGTACCCCATTATGACCGTGATGTCCCTTGGTAAAGGGTATCCCGATACTATTTTATCTGGGATAATGGCCCTGAATGAACAGGGGTTATGGTATTTGGGGCTGATTGTTTTTCTGGCATCTATCTTTGTCCCCCTCATTAAAATATTGGGTCTTGCCCTTTTACTATTGTCGGTGCAGTTTAAAACGGGCTGGCATCCTGCCAGGCAAACGAAGTTGTACCACTTTATTGAAAAGGTTGGGCGTTGGTCCATGCTGGATGTTTTTATGGTTTCGCTGATGATTGCGGCAGTTTCTCTGGGTAATGTCGCCACGGTCTATGCCAATGTTGGGCTTAGGTTCTTTGGCCTGGTGGTACTTTTTACCATGTTCGCCACTCTGTCCTTTGATAGTCGTTTGCTGTGGGATGCATCCGGTGAGAATGATGACCGGTAACGGCTATCCTGCATATATATATGAACATATTGAAAATGGGATCCACTTATGAGTGAATATGCACAGCCCGTACTAAAACCGAGTAAGTGGTTCGCCTTTATCTGGTCGATTCCGCTGTTTACAGCCCTTATCGCAAGTTTTTTACTGTTTAATTATTATCAAAACAGAGGGGTTGTTATTACTATTGATTTCACCAATGGCAGTGGTCTTGTTGCTGGAAAAACGAAGATTCGTTATGAGGGTATTGATATTGGTCAGGTGGAGTCGATTAGTCTGATTAGGGGGGAAAAGAAGGTTAGGGTGCATGCCAGACTTAACCCCTCCGCAACCTATCTGGCCAGTGATGGCTCGTTGTTCTGGGTGGTGCAGGCTCGGTTGTCTTCCGGTGGTGTAAGTGGTCTGGACACTATTTTATCGGGGAAATATATCAGTATGCGTACTGCTGATGGAAATGGTAAGGCGCAGTCCCATTTTATCGGGCTGGATAATCCTCCCATGGGAGATGAGAGACTGCCCGGTTTATTTATTTCTTTAAAGGCTAAGAAGCTCAACTCTTTAACAGTGGGAACGGCTATTTTATATAAACAGATTCAGGTTGGTCGGGTGGAGGGGGCAGAGCTATTGGAGAATAAGGAGGTGAAGATCTTTCTCTACATTGAGCCGCAGTTCAGTCATCTGGTCCGATCGACAACACGGTTCTGGAATGCCGGGGGGATCCGGGTGACGGGGGGCTTGTCAGGATTTAAGCTGCAGACCGAATCCATTGCCGCCATGTTGACTGGTGGGGTGACCTTTGCCACCCCCGAGACAAATTTGGGTGATCCTGCTAGGCCGGGTCAGGAGTTTTTACTCTACAACGATAGGGAAGAGGCCTTAGCCGGGGTTGTGGCCCGTGCGGATGTCAATTTCCACCCAGGAATCATCATTAAGGTCTCCTTTGTAAATGCTGAAGGCATTGTCTCTGGTAAGACGGAGGTTAAGTATAAGGGGATTTCTATTGGCAAGGTGCTTGAGCGGGTGATTAGCGATGATTTGTCACGGGTTGATCTGACTATTATGCTTCATCCTAGGGCTGGCGAGGCCACCCGGGATGGGACGAGTTTCTGGGTGGTCAAACCGACTTTTGGCAGTCAGGGTATTAGTGGTTTGTCCACCCTTGTGGATGGACGTTATATCGAGGTGCGTCCGGGAAAGGGGAAAAAAACAGAACATTTTGTTGGTCTTGAAAAACCTCCACTTACCGAGGATGGTGAGGAGGGGCTCCATATTCGTTTAATTTGCGATAGTGCTCGGTCAATTTCCTCAGGCTCGCCACTTTTGTATCGGCATATTGAAGTGGGACGTGTTGCAGGTGTTTCCCTTGCCAGGGATGGTGGTTCGGTTGAGGTTTATGGTTTGCTCTATTCTGAATATAAGCATCTGGTGAAAGATACGACTAGGTTTTGGAACAGCAGTGGCCTAACGGTCAAGGCTGATATGGGTGGTCTGGAGTTACAGATTGGCTCCCTTGCCTCTTTAATTACCGGGGGGATTGAATTTGATACCCCGGCAGGAACAGGCAAGCCTGTGACTGACTGTGCCATCTTCACCTTGTACAAAGGTCAGGATGAGGCGCGGGAATGGGGGAGACGTATTCAGGTGAGTTTTAAGTCGGGGCGTGACTTGCAAACTGGGGCTGATCTTCGCTTACGGGGAGTACGTGTCGGTGAGGTGAAGGATGTTCGTCTTAATGGGACGATGGATGGTGTTATTGCTGAAATTTATGTTGAGGAGTCCCATGTCGAGATACTGCGGCGAGGGGCGCGCTTTTGGGTGGCTCGGCCTGTGGTAGGCCTGATGGCAGTGAAGAATCTCGGGACGATTATTCGTGGGGGCTATATTGAAGTCGAGCCTGGTGATGGTGAGCCTGCAATAAGTTTTGCTGGACTTGAACAACCGCCTATTGACCGCCCTGGTAGTCTGCAATTTACCCTAACCTGTCCGCGCCTTGGTTCGTTGCACCCGGGAAGTCCTATTTTTTACAAAAATTTACAGGCGGGTCAGGTGCTTGAAACTGGGCTCAGCCAGGATGGTGAAGGGGTTGATGTTCGGGTGGTGATTAATCCTCCGTTTGCGCGTCTGGTTGGGGATAATACTCTCTTTTACAGATCGGGTGGCGTGCATGTGCAGGCTTCGCTTGCCGGGGTTGAGGTTGAGGTTGAGTCGCTTGCTGCTATTTTAACCGGCGGGGTTAGTTTTGAGAATGAGGATGACCTGGGTGAGGCATTAACCCCAGAATCGAGGCCTATCTTATTTGATACGTACAAAGAGGCAACTTCTGCAGGTCAGGTGTGGAAGGAGTTTGTTCTAACAGCAAACCAGACAGGATCCTTGTCTGTCGGTCGGCCGGTGTATTACCGGGGGGTGCAGGTGGGACAGGTGTTGCGTGTGGCCCTTGGCGATTCTGCTGACCATGTTTTGGTGACGATTGGCCTTGAACTTCATTACGCACAACTGGTGCGAAGCTCTAGTCTGTTTTGGAATGTCAGTGGTATAGGACTTGATATCAGCCTGCTTG
>JAJRUT010000077.1 GCA_024277655.1 Deltaproteobacteria bacterium
GGATCAAGCTCAAACTCGTCCATGACAATAGCGCTGAGACCGTTGATGGATTTACGCATATCAGTGCTGCCCACAGCCAGATGTACCTTAACATTCTCCGGAAGCAATATCATGATGCCACCTCCTGCATGAATTGATAATTTCTGCGGAACTATGACATATATGGCAATAGCTGGGGAGATGGGGATAGCTGGACGCTTACATAGTTTGCATGTGAGTTTTGATCTTGATTGTCTGGATCCCAAAGATGCACCCGGTGTGGGGACGCCGTGTGCCGGGGGAATGTCGTACCGTGAGGTGCAGCTCGGGATGGAGCTTATTGCCGATACGGCGAAATGCGTTTCCCTTGATTTGGTTGAGGTTAATCCGATTCTTGATGCGGGCAATAAAACAGCCCAGGTGGCTATGGAACTTGCTGTGTCCCTGCTTGGTAAAAGAATTTTATAGTCCTACTCCTGCAGATCTGCCAATGATTTGATCTGTTCTGGTCTATATTCAGTGAGGTCAAAAAAACCTTTCGGCAGGGAGGTTGGGGTTGCTAGTTTGGACAGGGTACATTTAGCCTTATACGAACCGTCTGTGGCGACAATGCTAATCCTGGTGGGGATGACGGTTTGCTCCGCAAGTGGTGTATATTCCGAGTAATAAATTGTCATATTGTCTACGCGTTTTGCAATGACAAGGCCCGTCTCTTTGTCAAGGCTGAGCCAGCCATTCTCCAGATACAAAATCACCGAGTCTTTGCCGATGTGCAGTGGTTTATCCTTCCTAAGGATAAGGCTGTCCGCATCAAGAACCATATTGGCAAAGACGGCCTGTGGTCCTTGTATTCCTGATTCCCCCGTGTCCTTCTCCCCTGTGTACATGGTGTTTTTCCGGGGGACATAGATCTTGACGATGTTAGTTTGCACCATATCAAACAGGGTTGAACCAAAGAGGTGAAAGGCCTGAATTCTTATCTTTGCTTCACCGTACCGGTGGTCTATGGTGATAACTCCGGACATGGATGACATCATCTTCTTCGGTGGCGGGTTCATGCTCAGGCTGAAAAAAGCGGAAAGAATCGTAAGTTTGCCAGCGGACGCATGTATTTTTTGCTTGATGGATTCGGCTGTCTCCTGGGACCAGTCAATTCTTCCAGGGGCCACCCGCCCAGGGGACTGTTTTGGGCTACATCCTGCCACAATGCTGAGTAATATCAGAAGTATGGAGATCTGTTTTCTGCTCATTGTATCTGGTTCCTGTACTGACTTATTGAAATAAAGTCGGTTGTTGCGAGGAGGGCTTTTATGGTGAAGAGGGTTGTCCGCCGGCCAAATCTTGTTACGAGTCTTTTTAAAAAGGGCAAACGTAGCGGCGGAGTAAAATCGATCACTTCAACTGGGTGGATAAAAAGGGTAGCAGGGGAGTCCATACCGTTTAGGCGGGCTATCTTATGTCTTATGGCCCGTATAGGCCAGGTGCGTAGCCCCCAGCCTCCACCTGCCGGAACCTTTAAACCCAGGAGATTTAAAATAAGTGGGGGGAATTCCTGTAGTGCGCCCTGGGATGTTTTAAGGTCGTGGACACTTTCCGGATAGGATGGCGTGCCAATGATTGGCAAGGGAGCATGGCTTGAATCATAGGTGTAACCTGCCTCTGTAAGGCAATCAAGACCCCACGGACAGCGGTCATTTAACGACCATTGCGGAGCGCGAAAGCCCAGGACAGGCTGTTTGCCAATTTCCTCAAGAAGTTGTTTGCCCCACCTGATATCCTCGCGGAACCCATGCGGCTCCTGGGTATATACCAGTGAATGGTTGGCAGTATGATAGGCCAGTTCGTGGCCCGCCTTACTTATCTCCTCAACAAGCTTGGGGAAACGTGTGGCACTGTAGCCCAGGATAAAGAAGGTGGCACTTATATTATGGGTTTTAAAGAACTGCAGAAGGATTTTGGTGGCCTCCGGCAGGATTGAGGGGTAGTCGTCCCATTTCTCACGGGGAAGGTAATCCTCCACCTCGCAGATATGAAACCAGTCTTCCCAGTCAACAGTGATGATATTTTTAGTCCGCATGATTGTTTTTTACCGCTACTGGCGGGTTTTGAAAACAGATTTTAACTGCGGGTCATAGAGGGCCAGAAGCGGCGAGATGATGCGTCCCAGTGCCGGGAGGGGATCATTCAGGCAAAGAAGGTCATCTGTCTGGTTATGAAAAGACCAGAAATCTCTGTTAACTCGTCCTTTTTTGGCAATAAGGTAGAGCAGGTCGCCGGGCAGGAGATTGCGCACCCTGGTGCCGAGCTTTACCTCTGGCGGGCTGAACGCAAAGCCCCTGGCCCATTTGTACAGCAGGGTTGGAAAATCAACTCCAGCCTTTATGGCAAGGGGTAGAGAGCCCCAGAAGCGGGGGTTAATTTCAAGGAATACGGCTGTGCCTGTTTCAGGGTCTTCTTTAAATTCCACCATGGCGACCCCCTGAAACTGTAACTCTTTTAAGATCGCCACAGCATCGGCCTCTGCCTGGGGATGGCAAATAGCCTCACGGCAGGTGGAAGGCCCACCGGACAGAGGGTATTCCCGGATGCGCCTGTGGCAAAATCTGGCAAGAACCTGTTGATTCTCATTCATCAGAATGGAAACACCAATTCCTGCACCCCCTGGACTAATTCGTTGTTGGGCCAGATATTTACGGTTTGCTGGAATGTTCTTTAATGCTGTTTCTAGTTGTTTTTTATTTCCACAGTACAGGAGTCCCCGGCCTCCCTCGCCAAAATCTGGCTTAAGGACTATGGCTTTCCCCAGTTTTACGATCAGGTCTCCTGCGCTTGTTTTGGCGGTGATGGGTAAGGATTTTGGCGCGGATATGCCAATCTTGTGGGCCGCATCTGTTGCCTGTATTTTTGATGCTGCTTTTAAAAGAATCCCATGGGGAGCGAAGGGGAATTTTGTCTGGCTGGCAATCTTGTGACGATGTTTTGACAGCAGGAGCAGACTGGTGAGTTCCATGGGCAGGAGGACATCCGGTTGGTACTCTTTTATGATAAACAGGATATCTTTGCGGAAGAGGTCTGGCTGGGTGATTGGTGATGGGGTGAGGAACCTATCCTTGGGGTATTTACTGAGCATTCCGGCAGCAAGACGTGAGGTCTCAGTGACGGCTACATCAAGGCCTGCGATACTAAGGCTGCGGATGGCCGCCACGCTCTTATTCCAGTGGCCATCGGTAACAAGCACGGTACCATGCATCAGAGTCCCCGCAATTGGTTGAAATCGTCCATGGTGCTGATACCAATGGTATTTATCTGGCGACTGATCCAGCGAATAATCCGGGTGAGTGTTGCGGTTGGGTCAAAGACCACCATGGTTTTAGTACCATTTTCCACAAGGCATTGAATTGTCTTGTTCCAGTAAACGGTCTGGTGGAGTTGCTCTGCCACCAGGGAGGCTATTCGCGTTGCATCTCTATGGATATACTCAGGGTTTTTCCCGGCCACCATAGGAACAAGCAGAGGCGGTAGGTGGAGTGATTTAAAAAAAACGTTGAGATCAGCACTGACTCCGGCAAGCCCTGCAACATGATAGGGGTAGGTAAATGGTAAAGGTACGATCTTTAAAGCCTCATCTGCCAGACAGCGGTTTTGAAACAGGCAAAGATCGGCCTGGCTAATGGAGACGATCACCTGACTCTTGTTGTTCACCAGCGATAGCTCACCTGGTGTTGGTAGCTGGTTTAATATTTCCACAACCTTGGCAAAATGCAGGCCGATCACGCCAACCATAACATAGCCTGTGCTTGAGCCTTGCACCCCCCTGTAGGCCAATTCTATGGCATCATTGCCCTGTTTGTGGGTAAGACAGCCCGCTGCCACCATGGCAGCGTATAGGCCTGAGCTGTAACCGCTAACCACATCTGGCTGGCAATAATCCAGTGCCTCAAGTGCCATGGCAAGGCTAAGGTGAAATACACCGAGCTGGGCTGACTTGTCCGAGTCGATGCTGGACTGCTGAAAATGACGGAGCGCTGGTGTTTCCGGCGAGGCGAATTTATCATAGGTGGCTGCGATGGATGTACTAAAAAAACCGCTCAGGGGTGTTTCTGGTACTGCCCCCTGACCGGGGAAGAGAAAAGCTATGTTTGTATTGGTTTTGGCCATGATATTTTAGATAAAGAGTAGTGCTAACAACGATGTATAGAAGCTAAAGGAGGTAAAGAAAATAGAGAATGATAATGACAGTATCTTCTGTTATATTTTTTCCCAGCGGTGTCCGGATTTTTATGCCCCTTTATTCCACTTGGACTCCACAGCCCTTGGTTTTTAAATATTTTTGTCTCCCATTTTTACCATGCGACTCCCATCGCAAAGACAGATAAAAATGGGAGACAAAAATATTAAGAAAATACTACGGGATGTACAGAATTACGATCCATAAAGGGGCATAAAAATCCTCGGGCACGTTTCAAGCAGGACATCACTGATTCTTTTATCCTATTTTTTCAGGCGAAGCGATAATGTCTAAGTCAGACAGGTTATAAGGGCGGGAAGAGTTATAACTCTCATCTTTGCCAGTATTCCTTTTTAAGTATGATTTCCGCCGGTACCTCTTGAAAATTATCCTGGATCCAGACCATGTTCCGGGCCTCGTAATAGGCGTAGCGCATAATTAGTTTATAGGCCATGCGGATAAACTGGTTGGTGGAAAAGAACATCTTCCAGAAGATTATTGGCCTGGTGTAGTATTTCCTAAGATATTTCTTTTGCAGGGCAAGGATCTCCTCCCCGTTATAGGCGTTGTTTTTAATCACCGGATTCATAAAATCGTACTTTGCAAAATCCCGCTCCTCGATGCGGTTTTCTTCCTCGCAATGTTTATAATAACGGGTGCCGGGCAGGGGTGTGGTGAGGGTCATCACCAGAAAATCGCCAAGTTCTGTGGCAAAATCAAAGATGGCGGCCAAGGTCTCCTCGGTGTCATCCACGTCACCGAACATGACATTGGTCATCACCATGATACCGTGGGATTTAAGGATTTCCGCCGCCTCCCTGATCTGTTCAGCCGATTGATTCTTGGTGTAGTTTTTAAGGGCTGCAGGCGAAATGGACTCCACTCCAAGCATCACCTCGTAGAGGCCAAGTTTGCGAAATTCTTTTAGTAAATCCTTGTCGCGCAGGATGTCCTTAATCCGCGATTGAAACCAGAAATCACATTTTAGTCCTGAGTTGCCCAGAGATTCAAGAAAATCCTCGTTGCGTCTGCGGGTCTGGTTAAAGGAGTTTTCATTGAAGACAAAGAGGGATTTGCCGTATTTTGCCTGGAGCATCTCCATCTCTTTGACCACAAGATGTCCCGAGCGCCCGCGCCATTTGGCGTTCCATAGCTGTGATTCCGAGCAGTAGGAGCAATGATCGCCACAACCGCGACTGGTGGAAATGCCGGTCATCCGGGTGCCCATCCCATGTAGATAATAGGTGGGGTTCATGATATCCAGCAGGTGATAGCCCGGCATGGGCAGACTGTCGAGATCGGCAATCTGGGGTCTTGATTGGGTAAATTTTATTTCACCAGCCTTTTTATAGGCGATGCCTTTAATGGTGCAGTCGCTGTTCTTTTCAGGGAGATTGTTGAGTAACTCTGTAAAGGTAAGCTCTCCTTCGCCAAGGACGATAAAGTCAACCTCAGGGGCCTGAGCGAACATTACCTCATAGTTCAGGGTGAAATGACCACCGCCACCGATGATAATTGCGTCCGGTAAACAGCGGCGCACCTGGCGCACGGCGTGGATGGCGTCTTTGTGGAAGGTTGCGGCCTGGCAGGTCACGCCAACCACATCGTATTTTCCGGCCTTTAGTTTTTGCTCAAGATCAGACCAGGGCTGTTTAAGGGTGGTGGAATCCAACACCTCAACAGCAAAACCTTCCCGTTCAAGGTAGGCGCCAAGAGCCATAAGGCCGGGGGATGGCATCCACATTCTGAGGGCGGCAAAAATCTGGTGGGGTGGGTCAAGTAGGAGTATTTTCACTGCTGTAGGTGCTCCAATAGTCAAAGAATTGATACCATTGATCAGGGTGTTTGCGGATATTCTTTTCAAACACCGAGGCCAGTTCCTGGGTCTTTTGGGCGATTAGTTCATCGTTACTGATGCCTGGTTGCCTGGTAACCATAATGGGTTTTTCCATCCAGGCCTGATATTTATTATCCGGACGCAGGGTTATAAACACCGGGATAATCGGCGCTCCGGTGGCCTGGGCCAGGACAAAGGCGCCGGATGGGAAGTAGACCTTGCGACCAAAAAAAACAACCTCACTCTTCTTGCCACCCACGAGCCTGTCACCGAGCATGGCGATCACCTGATTATCCCTTAGCAAACGGGCCATCTTTAAAATCGTGCCGTGGTCATTTGGGTCAACATGGATGGTCTTGATGCCAAGTGAGCCCCGAACCTCATCCCGGTAGTCCTGCACCATATCTTCATCGTCTTTTAGGGTGAGGGCGTGGATCGGGCAACCGCGCAGGGCAAAGGTGACACCGCCAAGCTCCCAGTTGCCGAGGTGGGGGGTGATGAGAATTGCGCCATTGCCGTCTGCTAATGCCTTTTCTATGTACTCTGTGCCGATTTCACTCGCCACTGTTTCCTTATAATTTTCTTTGCTGAGATCATGGATCAGGACATAATCCCGCAGATACAAGCCGTAGTTACGAAAGAGCTGAATCACCGTCTCTTTGACCTGGGGATCATCCTCGGCTAGTCCCATGACCTGGGCCGTATTGGTGTGCAGTACCCTCTGTTTTGAACCCCATAAATAGTAAAGACAGACACTTACCACCTTATTCTGTACAAGCTGCCACCAGCGCGGGGCCGTTTTGGCAAAGATATAGGTGAGGAGGAGGTATGGTTTTTTGGGGAAGAGCATAAATTAGGCTTAAGGCTAAAGGTTGGAAGGGTTAAGGGGGTAGGGCTAAGGGTGCTACGTCATCTATCTGCTACATTGGGCTGCGACCGCCTACTGAGCCTTTTTAGAAATCGTATTGGCGGCAAAACTGCCCGATAGTCCAGCCCCGACGATGCCGTGGGCGGGGCGGGTATAATGGCCGATCCACAGCAGGTTTTTGAGCCTTGTCTGGGTAGGGGGCCTGCGGGGGCCGACCTGGTTCATGGCGGCATCAAGCCCGTACATGGCCCCTTCAATATTACCGGTGCGAAGGTGCAGGGTATGCGGGGTGGCGTATGTGTCTAAAACAACATTACTACCAAGGTTTAGGTCTGTTTTATCTAGAATGACCTTAAATACTTTTTGCTGAAGTCTTTTGATGTTTTCAGGGCTACCCTGGTCTTTGAATTTGTCAAGATGGGGGGCATGCACCAGAATTTTCAAACTGTGAAAACCCTTGGGGGCCAGGCTTTGGTCGAGTAGGGATGGGGTGGTAATAACCAGATGCAGCCCCGCGTCCATATTGCCCTGTTCGATGGCCTGGCATTCCTGCTCAGGATTCTTGCCGGTGTGGAGCGAGACAAAATAGGGCCAGTCTTTGGGGAGGGCTGATTCTTTGATGCCGAGATAAAATAGCACGGCTGAGGGCGACACGGTGTACTGATCCAGGTCAAACATTTTGGTGTAGAGTTTGGTGGAACCGGTCAGTAGCTCTTGGCCAATATATGGGTTCATGGCGCCAATATACCAGTCTGCCCGATGGGTATGCCCATCGCTTGTGACCACACCCTGCACCTGTTGCCCATCTGTTTTGATCTCCTGAATAGTACTGTTTTTAATGGTGATGCCACCGTTATCTGTAATGGCTTGGGTCAAAATGTCGGTGAGTTGTACCATACCACCCTTGGGGTAAAATACGCCATCCTTCAAGACCTTGGCCCAGAGTACGGCTACAAAAATATAGGAGAGCTTTGAGGGGGGCAGGGTGCTTGGGAGAGCCGACAGGCCATGGTAAATCTCGTCGTTATCGCCGAAAAAATGGTGGAGGATCGCGCCGTGGGAGTGGCGGGCACATTTAAACAGGGTACGGTACAGGATGGGGAGTAGGAACTTTTTCCAGATGGGCGCCCGTTCAAAGGCCAGAAATTCCTGGCCTAACCGGGCGGTGAGTTTGGCGTATTCCTCCAGGGACACCGCATGTTGGGGGAACTCTTTTTTGAGGGTTTCAACGTAGGCCAGCGGGTTTTTATAATAGAGATTTAGTTCATAGGTCGGATAGATATTACGGATGGCGGGAATCTGGATAAAATCAAGTTTTTCTGCAAGGCCAATCTCCTGAAATATCTCGAAAAACTCACTGCCAGGCAGGCAGGCCGCAAGGAACGAGCCGGTGGCATCAAAATAGAAGTCGTCACGCCTAAAGCCACTGACATAGCCCCCGGTTTTCTCCTGTTTTTCGAGGAGCGTCACCCGAAATCCCCGTTTGGCAAGGAGCGCCCCGGCAGAAAGTCCTGCCATGCCGCCCCCCATAATCAGTACCGATTCAGTCATCCTGGTGTTCCCTTAGGGACAGGAGGGCGGGGAGGGATACGGCTGAAAAGAAGAAGCAGGAGGAGACGCCGATGATGGTGAGCATCCCCATATCAGCCAGGACATGATACTTAGCTAGTGCCAGTGAGCCAAAGCCGAGGCAGGTGGTGAGTGAGGTAAGGAGGATGGAGCGTCCGGTGGAGGTAATGGTTGTTTTGATGCACCTGCTCTCCCGGTAGCGATCCATAATATGGATACCATCATCAAGACCAATACCGATTAAAATGGGCAGAATAATAAAGTTGATAAGGTTAAAACTGATCCCCAGCCAGCCCATAAGACCGGTGGTGACGATCACGCCAAGTATCATTGGTACAAGGGCAAGAAAAGAGGTTTTCAGACTTTTGAAAAAGACGAGAAGAATGGTCACCACAATGACAAAGGCCAGACCAACCGTTTGCACCATATTACCTTTTGCTGTCTCCATAAGGGACGATAAGGCCATATCGAGGGTCACCACCATGATGTCCTGATCCTGCCAGAGTTTTTGCAGACTAGCTATCACCTCTGGCGATCTGCCATTTACCCAGGTGATGCCTATAATCTTGCCGTTTTCTTCAATAAAGAAGCGTTGATGGAGTTTTGCACTGGAAAGGGTTGTGGAGGGAGTTCTAGCCCGATGGCTGATTAGTGTTGTTAATGATGGGAAGGACTCGGTCGTAAGCTTGTATTTAGCAAGGGCAGAGGCCAGATTTTTCTGGCCTGTCTCGCTGATCGTAAAGGCTGTGGGGGAGGTCACTGTGGTGAGGGAGGCAAAACTTGCGATATTATCGCCAAGTCCTGCAAGATCCGCATCAATCCGGGCTGATTTTTGCCAGAACTCTTCCTTTGTCGAGGCCTCAAAGCTAACGAAGATACCGGTAATACCCTTTGAAAAATGATTAAAAATAGCAGAGCGTACGGCAAGGGCCTCAAGGCCTTCCGGGTGGAGGGCCTCAAGTGATCGTTCAAAATGGATATTTTTTAGGCCAGGGGTGGCAAGAAGGAGGATGATTCCGGATAGGATAAGGAGTTTCTTTGGGTGCTGATCAACAAAATCTGCCAGTAATCCCGTGCCGAGGAGGGAAAAACCTTGGTGTTTCTTGCCGGGATTACGTCTGTCGAGCCAGTTTAGCCAGGCTGGCAGGGCCAGGAGGATGGCCAGCAGGGAGAAGAACAGGCCAAGGGCCACCAGCCAGCCAATCTGTTGGAGAACCGGGGTGCCGGTGAAGGTCAGGACGATAAAGGCGGTGAGACTGGTGAGTCCACCTGCAAAAACGGCAGATCCGGTACGAAATATTGCCCGGTGGGTGGCCTCTTCAGCGCTTGCGCCAAGGGCGCGTTCGGAGCCGTAGCGATCATATACATGGATGGCAAAATCAACCCCAAGGCCAAGCACCACCGCTGAAAAGGCCACTGAGATAATATGTACCTGACCGAAAAGAACAGCCATCACCCCAAGGGCCAATTGCAACCCCACGGCAAGGGGCAGGATAATAAACACAAGCACTGAAAAACGTCTGTAGGCCAAGAGAAAGAGCAGGCTGATACCGAGTATGGAGCCGATCATACAGGTGATGATATCCCCCTTCATCACCTGTTCTTCCTGGGCGGCAATAACGTAGCCGCCGGTAATGCCGATTTTAAGATCGGCAAAGTCGTGGAAAACCGTGTGGCAGGCAACAACAAGTTCCTTGGCGTGTTTCTGTGGGTTGTCGGACGTTGCCGGTGTGCCGATGACAATGATTGCCTCACCATCGGCCGCCATCATCTCCGGACGCGTGGCAAAGTCCATCGAGCCTTGCATGGATCTTAGTTTGGCAATGAGAAAACGGCGCAGATTAAGTGGGTCTTTGACCACCATCGCCGCAAGATCGCCACTTCCTGGGGTGGCAAGGAGCGCCAGTGAACGGCGGATCTCCCGGTCAAGATCCTTTGGGGAATTAAAAAAACGGGAAAGTTCGGCATGGTCTGCACCATTTAAAAATAGGCCAGGGTCAGCAAGGTACTTATCGAGCAGATGACTGAATTCCGCTGAACTTACCGCCTCGGCCTGGAGCATGGTGAGCCGTTTAAAGGCAGGCCCATCACCTGTTTGTATATGTTTAAGCCGGGTAATAAGCTCTGTGGTCTGGTTGATCAGCCCCTCTTCATCACCCCCTGCACCCTCCACCAGAATATACACCTTCTCCTGCCCGTCTGAAGAGGTGACCGAGTGGGATAGGAGCTTAAAGGCGCGATTATCCTGGGGTAAAAGGCCAAGAATATTCTGCTCAAATTTTAAGAGACCGGTGATAAGTACAGCCAAAAGGAGAACTGCACAAAATCCGAGCAGAACACGTCCCGGATGCCGGGTAAGAAGTTTGGTGGCTTTATTCATAGGTGGGATAAATTATTATGCCAACACGTTTGATGTGTTCGCGCAAAGCTGTTGAGGTGATGGTATTAAAATCAACAAGATCAAATGAGTCTGGTCTATTTGGCCAAGCCTTGTTGGTTAATAGGGCCTCTGGTAATTTTTAGGCTTTAATTTAAGTAATGTCGAGGCGACTTTGCACAGCAACCGCCCCTGCCAAGGTTTACCATATTTTTTGGGATTCGGATGGAGAAAGCATAACCGTTTGCATTTGATCTTCTGCATCCGCTCCGCAAAATCCTCGTAGGGCCTGGACATATCCAGGGGTTTTTTGAAAAAATCGGTGAGATAATAGCCAAAGGAGGTGTAGGTGGAGTTGCCGTACTCGCCGTGGGCATGATAAAAATCGCTGAAGGTCTTGCGGTCGGTGACGATGCCGTAATGATCCGGGTCAATCTGCCAGGGGGCACCCGGTTCCATTTCGATGGAAAGCGTGCGCAGTCCGCGGATATGTTTAAAACGAGCCATCAGGGTTTTACGCAGTTTAAAGGTGTCCTCCATGATCTTTTCATTTTCACCAGGCAATCCATAGGTGAAGAAGATCTCGGTTGATATCCCCCGGGAGTCCAGCTTCTCCATGGTTTCAAGGAAACGTTTGGTGGTAAAACCCGGTCCCTTATGGCGCAGGCGCAACTCCTCATTACCCACCTCAGGCGACATGGCAATGATGGAATCTTTACCAGGAAAGGTCTTTTGAAATTCGTCAATAAATTCATCTGTTGGCAAGCCGTTGGCCTCAAACATCCAGTTAACCTTGATACCCTCGGCCCGAATCTTCTGCCATAACTCGATAAAATATTCCTGGGTGACAGGTTCCGGGTCGGTGGCGGTGTGCATGGTCTTATAACCTGCAGCGATGCCATCCTTTACCGTTTTGATAACGGCCTCGTGGGAGCGGTAGATAAACCCCACCCGTGTTGAGATATGCCGCTGCTGGGGGATATGGGAACCACCACACCAGGTACAGTTAAAGGGGCATCCCCGGCCAATGGCAACCGGCAGAAGGGGCGAGCGGATGGTAAATTGTTTGAAGTTCTGTTCCTTGCTGAACCCTTTGGCGTAGAAAAACGGCAGACCAATATACTGGATATAGGTGTCCCGGTGCCTTAAGAGCTTAAAGTTTGTGTAATTTAACTCTGAGACCAGTTTTTCATCACCCACATAGGTATGTTCATTAATTTTAACGCCGTTATCGCGATAGGTGAGATTTTGGACCGACTTTAGCGAGGTGCCATCTTTAAAGGCAGTTAACAACTCCAGGGTCGGGATCTCACCATCGCCGCGGATGACCCCATCAATCATGGGGTATTGGTCAATGATCTGCTCATGGAAGAATGAGGCGGTGAAACCACCGAGAAAGATAAAAATATCAGGGCGCAGTTCTTTAATTTTGCGCGCACATTCAATTACATCATAGGCTTGGTAATGCCAGTGTATCGGCATACCGATGGCCTTGATCTCAGTGTCTTTGAGGACTTCGTCGATCTTAAAAAGTCGATTCTCCACCCACTCCACCCCCACATGGATGATCTCCGTCTCAAACCCATGCTGCTTAATATAATCAGCAATGGCAAACAACCCCTGGGGCATATAGTTGATCCAGATAAAATCGCCGATTGGTTTGTAGGAGTTATTGAATTTTGGGACGTGGAGGAAGAGGGTTTTCATGTGGTTAGTTTATGCCCGTAATGGAAGCAATGGTTGTGAAGGGTCCCAAGGCTATGATTTGTATTTATATTTTTGAACGTCCAACATCCAACATCGAACGTTCAATTTTGAATAATGATTTTTTGTCTTTTACAGACAAGCGAAGCGCTTCTTCTTCATTATTATTATTCAACGTTCTTTCTACTTTCCAAAAATATCGCCATCGGTAATTACCTTGGCAAAGGCACTGAGTTTATCAGCCTGGGTCATGGCGATATCTTTGTGGTGGGTGCCGATTTTCTCGAAGAATTTCTGGCAATATCCACAATCATCGCAGGATACCCGCCGACAATCATGGGTTTTAAAGAATTCCAGGAAACCAGCAAGTTTTTTATTGGGGATATCAATGGCGTCATGAAACGAAAAATCCATAATACCTGCCACCGCCTGTACCTGTTGCATATCCACCATGTCGGGTTTATTGAAGTAGGCCATATTGGGAGGCAGGTAAGAGCCTTTGTTGGGCAGGGTCAACAGGTCAATAAGGTTGCCATCAAAACTGCGCTCGGCATAGGCCTGCACTGCCATGGTCAGGGCATCGGAGGTCTTGAATCTCTCAACAACCTTGAAGCGGCTGATGCCGATCTCCTCATAATGATGGAGATCCTCTGGGCGAATCCAGCGCGCTTTCATGATATTGACCGGATCGCTGAGCTTTTGGCCGGAACAGATGATATAGGGCAGTTGCAGGTAACAATAATTATTATGGGACTGGGTCTGGGAGGCATGCCCATCGTGGTTTACATGCTCAAACTGCTGGGCGCATTCCCACAAACAGCAGGGGTTGCCAATCACCTCGATGGGGATGTTCACCGATTTGTTGATTGCCTCAAGGGTCTGGAAGTCACGGTTAAGCATCTCATCTATAATGAGTTCATCCACCCCCATATCTTCATACTGTTTGGCCCTGGTTACGGTGTTGATCCGGCTGACCGATGAAACCTTGACGTAAAAATGGGGGTAATGTTCCTTGACCAGACGGATGAGGTAGGGAATGGCGATGGTCAGTGCGTCCACCTTGATCTCGGTGAGCCAGTCGAGGAGTTCGCGGATCTGTCCGTACCCCTCCTTGGTGTACTGGGTGTTATCGAGGCACAGGGTATTTAGGAGATATGAGAATTTGATTCCCACCGCATGACAGTCAGCCACATGGGTGGCGATATCCTCACGATTTACCTGGGGCAGAAGGAACGAGGGTCTGCAGCCGCCAATGACATCATCTGGAAGTTTACCGTACACATGGCTAACGGGATATTTACTTAGGGCTTCAGGGAGTTTTGGATCCCAGTTTGTTGATACGCGGATTTCCATATTTTTTCTTATGTTTTGTTTTTATCTATTTGTAATCAGACGGTAAATCCGCCATCTATGTGTATCTGCTTGCCCTGCACGGAGGGTATCTTGCCGGCGGCAATAACAAGAGCTAAGGCGGCAATCTCGTCCGGCTCAACAAGCATTCCTGAGGGGATTACCTCGCGGATCTGTTGTTCCACTGCTTCCTTCGGTGCCCCCACCAATTCGGATATTTCAGCAATTCCCCGGTCAAGCATATCTCCCTGCACGGGGCCGGGATTAAGGCTTACAGCCAGAACATTTTTATCGCCAAATTCAGCCGCAATGGAACGGGTAATACTGTCAATGCCGGCCTTTGACGCTGAGTAGGCTGTGGCCAGAGGAATGGTCTTTGTGGAGAGGGCTGAAGAAATATTGATGATGGTCAGTTGTTCTTGATAGTGGCGCAAGGCCTCACGACAGACCAGAAAGCATCCTGTGGTATTGGTGTGTAAAAGTTCATTAAAGTCAGATATTTCAAGGGCGGTAAAGGGCTTTAGGTGGCTGAAGATACCAGCACAATTAATGATAACATCCGGAAAGGCGGGAAGATTAGTGAAGGCATCTGCAACCGCATCTTCGTTTGTGGTATCAACAATGTGCAACTTGAAATTTGTATTAATATCATTAATATCCCAAAGGGTAACGGTTGCTCCTGCGTCTTTTGCCTGACTGGCAATGACTTGGCCAATTCCACCAGCGCCGCCTGTAATAAGGATATGTTTGTTTTTTAGTTGCTTGCTCATAATCTTACTATTGGTTCCAATTTTTTGGGGGTATCTGTCTGCCGAAATTATTATGAAAATTGATATTGTAAAGGTTTAGCCACATTAACGTTGAACGTTGGAAGTTGAACGTTCAGTATTTCTTCATCTCTCCATTTCCATATCAAGCCAGCGTACCATCTCGGAAAAACTGGAGATGCCATCATGTTTCCAACGCATGGATGGTCGATGCATAAGCCCCGGTCTGGTGATACGTGATGCGCCGAGCCGTCCCAACTGTTCGGCTAATGCATACCTCGTTTGCTCATCCGTTTCAATGCCAACGTTTTGCAGTACCGAGCCAAAGGGGGCCAGGATGGGGAGAACGTCGTCCAGGGAGTCCACGGGGCAGACCTTAATAAACCGGGTGGGCAGCACTGAAGTAAAGGCGGGATCAGGGTCAATGATGATGGTGGCCGGCCCTTTTTCAAAGAGTTCATAGCCCTCCTGCTGACTGGCTTTAAAGCGGGCAAGGTTACGCTCCATACCCAGAGACGCGCCGGTGTCCACACTCATTATTGATGGGGGCAGGCTGGTTTCCAGTTCCAGTAGCGCCTCTTCAAGCAGGTGGCAAAAGGCGGAAAGGGAAAGGGTGCTGCCCCGTTCTACATAGGCGATCTGCGGGGCAATGCAGGCCCGCTGGTCAAAGACGGCGATGTCCATGGCAACACGGCTCGCCAGATCCTTTGCCATACTTTCATCAGCGAGAGAATCTTTGCTAACAAGAAGTACGCCGATTTTATGGCCATGTTCAATGATCTTCTTCTGACCGCCGATGCGTTTACGTAAGGTATGAATTGTCTCCTCTCCGCCGTAGAGCATGACGGTTTCACACGGCCCAAACATGGCATCCTCCAGAGGGATATTGCCGCCCTGGAAGTGGCAGAGCGCCACACACTCACCAAGTTTGGCTCAATCCGGGTAACTGATTTAATCCAGGCCGGGCCAAAGAGGGGCTCATCACTGGCAAGTTTGGCGATGAGCGGGGCTTTTACCATAAGGGAGCGCACCATGGGCAGATAACTTAACCCTGGAACATTGGCGGTGAGAATTCCCGCCACCATATTTGGCCCGAAACAGCGGGTTTTATCACCAAGCTGTTTATTAAAGACAAAGCCGTCCAGGGCTTTATGATCGCCCAGATCACGATCCATGGCGGCAAGGATGTCATCGGTACTGGAGTTGCCCTGTTCAACCGAGATGGAGTGACTGACCACCTCTTGTGACAGCCCCGTAAGATTGGCAATCCCCTGGCAGAGTGTCGATTTTATCTCGCTATCGGTCTGCCAGAAGTCAGCCACCCTGCCAAAGATTTCGGCCAGATCATCGGTACTGAATTGGCGGAGGATCTCCCGACCTTGCTGGAGTGTATCGGTGGCGTGTTTGACGTCGGAAGCCGTGAGCCGTGGCAGGATAATGGTGGTGTCAGCAACAACCCGTTTATACGTCTCCCCTGTAAAGCCTGGGATGTGAAAGCCGGTAAAAATTGCCATTAGCGCATCTCCTCAAGGGACAGGGAACAGCCACGGGGTGCCGAACCTGAAGCACGGCCAAGGAGTTCAAAACCGTCCTCGTGGCGGATGGCAAGATCATCGGTGAGGATGACAAACGGCTTACTGATATTGGCCAGATCGTATAAAACGGCGACGCCCTGCTCTCCGACACCTACGTTGTGTAGGGTGAGGGGATGACAGACCCTAACCCTGGTCCAGTGGGGAGGTTGCTTGGGCCCGCCTGCCTGGGAATAAAACTGTGAGCCTAGTTCGGTCAGGCCGTACAGGTTGAAGCAGAGCTTTTCGGGGACGTTAAAAAAACGACTGGTCAGTTCCACAAAATCAGCCCGGTTCAGCTCCCTGCTCCTCCCCTTAAAGCCTCCGGCATCAAGGAGGCGACTTCCTTCCGGTAAGGGCATGGTCTGGATGTTTTCGGAGATAGCATCTATAAAATTAACAAAACCAAAACTGCCGCCAATAATGGTGATCGGCACATTCTCGGCAATGGCCCTCTTGATATAGGCACCGGCCTCCTTGACCAACAATTGTCCCTGTTGGACTGCAAAGAGAGGGGGCTCAACCCCCCACCGTTGGCCAATGCGGTTCATCCCGTAGGCCATAATGATATTCGGTGCCTCATCTGGGGAGGGAACCAGCATCAGAAAACGGGTTTTTCGCTCATCGGCACAGAGCTGGTTGTGGCAATTTTGGAGGATGGAGGTTTCCATCACGTGAAGATCAATATCATCAAAGCAGGATGTTCCCCGCCCCTTGCCACTGGTGCCAATGGTCTGAAAGGTTATTTTAGCCTGCTCTCCGGCGAAAAAACAGGTTTCTTTAAAGACGTTGAGACCAATGGGGGGGATGGCGGTGATGTCCGGCAGGTTTTCAGGGGTTACACTAAGACCATCGTAATAGAGGCGAGCCTGGGCAATATGCTGATACTGGAAGGCGAATAGTTCACGGGCCAGCGGGTCAAAATTATTCGTGTTTTCATTCCGGATGAAATCGCCTATGCGCCGGGCGATCTGTTCTTTGGCCTGAATCATTGTCACATTTCCACCGGTTCGACCAGACCAATGGTAAAGCGGCCCTTGCCTAGTTCCTGTTGCTCCACCATAATATTTCCTGAGGCCAGAATAAGACTGCCCCATATTTTGATGATGGACACATGGGCCGCAATGATATCCCCAGGTTTAGCCCGGCCTGGGCAATCCAGGTCAAACCCCGCCAGATAGCCCTGACCAAGATTGTCAGGATTTGGGGCATCTGCCGCACAGATCATGGCACAGGTCTGGGCCATGATCTCAATAAAAAAAGAACCGGGCAGGGTCATGTCACTGCCGGTGAGCCACGTCTCATTGGCTGTGACCAATTTATATCCTACGCCGGATTTTCCAGGGATAATATCCATGACCTTATCAATAAAGAGAAAGGGGGCACGGTGGGGGAGGATTTTTTTAATATCGGCGATTGATAAGTTCATATTTTATTTAGTGGAATACAAGGAATTAAAGAAGGTAGCGGCAGATAAAGAATGACGATTGGCACCATTTATTGTTTCTGTGTAGGGGTAAAACCTTCGCCTTTCGGAGTATCGTCCCTCACTTACCGGGCGGATAACAGCGAAGAGGTGTCTATTTTGCTAGCAGTCGTCGCGTTGCTACTGTTTTCTTTGAACGTCCAACATCGAACTTCCAACGTCCAACGCTGAATATGGAACTTTACTTTATCAAAACAGACAGTCGTCGCGTTTCCATATCGGAGTCTCACAGGTTCGCTTACCTCGATGTTAATTTGTTTGTTGTACTGTTAATAAAACCAGCCTGTGCCGGTGAGGGACTTCTCGAAGTCTCGTTGCCCTCGCTGGTCGGTCCGCATTTTAACCCACCTGCTTGAGCGGGTGGTAGTTGAGTTTCTTTATCTTCCGCTTTTCTTCTCTAGATTTGTCCACACGGCAATCCGGCTGATACCGATTTAAACCGTCTATATGCCTTACGGATCGCCGGCACATGACCAAAATTCATCGGCATAAAGATGATGTTTGATCGGCGTTTTAGCGAGGATAACCTAAATAACCGGCGTATGGTGGAGGACATGGAGTAGAACCCCTTATTGACCTGCCAGAATCCTTCCTGGAGTTCTTTGACGCTCATTCCCTTGGGTTGGTAGACCACGGTGGCCATATCGTAGAGCGACCAGTCTGTGGTGAGGATTCGGCCCTCTTTTTCAAGCCGGTCATGGATACGGGTGCCGGGGAATGGGGTTAAGACTGGTAAGAATGCGCCGTCAACCGCGGTCTTGTTTGCAAAGTTTAAATACTGGTCAAACACGGCGGGAGTATCGTGATCGTAGCCGAAGACAAAGGAACCATAGACGCCGATGCCCTTGGCGTGGATACGCTTAATTGCCTCTTCGTAGAACTCCACTGCATTTTGTTTCTTACCCATAATCTCGATGTTTTTGGAGTTCAGGCTCTCAAAACCGATAAAAATACCGTGGCAGCCGGCCTCCGCCATTTTTTGCAGAAGTGCGTCATTTTTGGCAATGGGCAGCGGCGCCTGACAGACCCAGCGCAACCGCTGGTTTTTTAACTCCGAGAGCAGGGCGTCCGTGTGTTTGTTATGGGCAATGAAATTATCATCCACAAAGAAGATATAGCCCGGTTGCCGGGCCAGACTCTGAACTTCCGCGATAACCCGCTCCACCGGACGGGGCCGATATGTCCCGCCAAAAAAGGTGGTAACGGTGCAAAACTCACATTTATATGGGCAACCCCTGGTGGTTTGGATCATGTTTTCAAAAAAGTATTTCTTGGTGGGGTATAAACTGCGATTGGCGGTGGGGATAATCGCCATATCGGTATATGCCGACTGGCGATAGGTGGCTTTAAGACAATTTTCCTCGACATCGGCCAAAATGGTCGGCCAGATTTCATCCGCCTCGCCGATAATGACGGAATCTACATGGGCGGCGGCCTCAGCCGCCATATTCGATACATGGATTCCCCCCATCACAACCTTGATGCCCCGCTTACGAAAGCCATCGGCAATCTCATAACCACGGGGAGCAAGGGGGGTCATGGCGGTAATACAAACCAGATCAGGGCTGATGGAGGGATCAAAATCCTGGATCGACTCATCAATATATGTAATCTTATGGCGGTCAGGGGTCATGCCCGCAAGGGTGGCTAAGGCCAGGGGCGGGAATTTGAAGAAGAGGACATCCCAAAAACTGCCCTTGGGCCAGCCGGGAACGATAAAAAGAATATGCATATAGTTTAGATAATACCTGAAATTTAAGGGACATAATTGCTACGAAAATAATTGTTATACCCTTTTTCATGGCCTGTAAATCTCTATTTATGGCGATATCGGTAAAAAAACGGGCAATTGTCTCGATAGGAGAATATAAACGTGTAAAATAAGGGGTTTTTTAGTTGAAGTTGGCAAATCTGAGCAAAAACTCTTTACCATAAAACGTCTATCCAATATATTGACTAGATTGGGGTTTGGCGTCAATTTCATGTTCATGTTTTATTTCAGGAGAGATTAAATGAAGAATATTCTGTATGTACTCGTTGTGGTAACAGCATTTTTCGCCCTGAACGGTTGTGGTGGCTCCAGGTCAGGCTCCACCGTTGCCCTGGCCCCGGATCAGGTGTCGAAACTAGCCGATTTCCCGGCCAATGGTTTTGATCACAAGGTTTACCGGGCCGGAATGTCCAAGGTGGCCACCAACACCCTGTACTGGCAAGATCCCAAGGCTCGTTTGGGTGATTATCACTCGGTAAAAATTGAAGGCCCAACCGATAAATACCTACCCATCAATGCCAGTTTTGTTCATAAGCCCTACGTCACCGCATTTGGTAAGGCGTTTAATACTAACCTTGATCTGAAACAGAGTTCAGGCGCAAAGAGTCTCAGGCTGGTTGTGGCGGTGGTTGAATGCAATCCCGGTAGTCGCGCTGCCCGCTACTGGGTTGGCATGGGAGCCGGTAGGGCGGCTGCTACGGTTGTGGTTGAGGTGTATGAACCTGGTAAGTCCACTCCTTCCCTTAAAATTTATGCCCGTGACACAGGGTCTGCCGGTATGTTTGGTGGAGATTCCATGTCTATGATGAACCATATCTACGAAACCATGGCAATCCGCGTCACCACCGTCCTTGAGGGACGGATTGATGTGGCTAAGATCGGCCGCAAGGGTAAGAATATTTAAGGTGAGAAGTGAGGACCTGTTTTTCGTGTCGTAATAATAACCCATTGCTCAAGGTATTACATGTCTGACCAAGTACTTGTTGATGAATTAAAGCAGCTCGTTGTAACCGCTCTGCGGATTGAAGATTTTGATCCGCAGGAAATTAAAGATGAAGAACCTCTGTTTGGTGATGAAGGACTCGGCCTTGACTCGGTGGATGCCCTGGAACTTGTTGTTCATATTGAACAGCAATACGGGATTCAGATTGAGGATGAGGAGGTGGGGCGCAAGGCCTTTGCCTCGATCAATGCTCTGGCTGAGTTTATTGCTGAGAAAAAAGGCTAAATTGCCAGGGTGACGGCTAGAGGGTGAAGGGTGAAGATGCCTGTTGGCATTATATCTTTCATCCTTTTTTTATCTGTGCAACCTTGTTGCTCCGGTTGCTGTTTTGTAGCACTCGGTCAGGTGGAATTCCCATGCATATTTTTGAGACAGAGGTGAAGGTACGTTTTAACGAGGTGGATCAGTGGGGTATTGTCTATTATGCCAACTATCTCACCTATGTTGAGGTTGCCCGGGCCGAGTTGTTTGAAAAGGTTGGCCTGTTGCCAACGTTGCTGTCCAGGACGGGGTTTACCGCGCCCATTGTTAGCCTGCAAGCCAATTTCCGCTCATCGGCTGTATTTAACGATACTCTCGTCGTTAAGCTGCATCTCATTCCCCAGATCACCGCAAAGCTTGTCTTCGGTTTTACAATTTTAAGTAAAGACACGGGTCAGGTGGTGATGGATGGCGAGTCAACCCAGGTTTTGTTAAATGAGAAGGGGTTTATGGTGTTTGTTTTAAACGCTGAGCTTGCAGGTAAAATAAAGGATCTTCACGATTTTTTCGGGCTTGAAATGTTGGAAAAGCAATCATCTATATGAAAACCTGTATTCTCCTCCCAGCCTATAATGTCGCCTCCACCCTGGCTGAACTAATCGAAGAGCTGTTATGCTATGATCACGCCATACTTGTTATCAATGACGGTTCGTTGGACGGGACACAGGCGGTTGCCGAGAACTACGTTGGTGAGCGGCTAACGCTTTTGAATCACGCTAAAAATTATGGTAAGGGCAGAGCGCTGCGTACCGGGTTTGCCTGTGCTATGGAGCAGGGGTTTGAGATGGTGGTGGCTATGGATTCTGATCTCCAGCATGCCTCGTCTGACCTGCCGGGGTTATTGGAAATATTTCAGGCCCATAATCTTGATCTTCTGATTGGTGACCGGATGCACGACCAAGTCGATATGCCGATGATGCGGCGGTTGGGTAACTGGTTTTCGAGTTGGGGGACGGGGAACTTTTGCCATCAGCATATCTTTGATGCCCAATGTGGTTTTCGACTTTTTCGGCTGGATACGTGCAAAAAAATGCTCGGTGAGTTAAAGCTAGACCGCTACGTTTCTGAAAGCGAAATGCTGGTGCGGGCGTCCATGAATTGTCTGCGGATCGGTTTTTCCCCCATCACTGTCATTTACCCCGAAGATCTGGAGCATAAATCGTTTTATCGGCCGTGGGTTGATACCTACCGGATTGTTTATTATTTCACTGGCGAGTTGTTGCGGCGTGTTTTTACCCTGCGTGGTCGTCAAGAGTTACGAGAATTAAATCAATATGTCAAAAGTTGTCGTGACTGGCCTCGGTATTATCTGCTGTCTGGGGAAAAACGTTCATAACGTCTGGCCCCGTTTGTTGACCGGGGAAACCCGTTTTCAGCCCATCTCTTTGCCCGGTTTTGACACCTTTGTAAATCGTATAGGCGGTGAGGTTGATTCCGCCGATCTTGCAGATGCTAATCCTGCCCTTTCCCGTCACGCACAACTGGCCCATATTGCTGCTGCCGAGGCTGTTTCTGATAGTGGACTTCTTGCTGATAATTATTATACCCCTGATGATATCGGTGTCTTTGCCGGTGTTGGCGCGGCGGGGATGCTTGAGGCTGAGGACTGGCTTGCCAACCGTGATGGTACGGGGCGTCATTTTCCATCGGTAAGACTGCACGGTTATCCTGCCTCATCCCTTGCAGACTCACTCTGTGCTGAATATGGGTTGGCCGGATCAAAACTTTCGGTGGCCACCGCCTGTTCGTCCAGTTTGACAGCGCTTGGCCTCGGATTTGATCATATTCGCCATGGCCGGGTGAAGGCGGCAGTTGTCCTTGGTGGCGAGGGGCTCAGTCGCTTGACCTACGGTGGTTTTCATGCCCTGCGCTCCATTGCCCCGCAAAAATGCCAACCCTTTGATCAAAATCGTCTGGGTATCTTTCTGGGCGAGGGTGGAGGATGTCTTATTCTTGAGGAGTATGACGCGGCGGTGGCGCGTGGGGCGAAAATTTACTGCGAGGTGAGCGGTTGGGGACTTAGTTCCGACGGCTATCATATGACTGCGCCGGAACCGGATGGCAAGGGGGCGGTACAGGCTATGGAGATAGCGTTGCACCAATCCGGTCTTATTCCTGCCGATATCGGCTATATCAACCTGCACGGCACCGGCACCATCCATAACGATCTGGCCGAGACAAACGGCGTCAAGGCTGTGTTTAAGGAGCATGCCCGGAAGATTTTACTATCTTCAACAAAAGCCATGACGGGCCATTGTCTGGGGGCGGCAGGAGCCATTGAATCTGTATTTACGGTGCTGGCACTTCACCACGAGTATTGCCCGCAAACGGCATCTTTGTACACGCCTGATCCGGCCTGTGACCTGAATTATCTACCCCGCGCCTCACAGCCCTGCCAGGGTGTGCGCCACATGATGAATAACGTTCTGGCCTTTGGTGGCAATAATGTTGCCGTGGTGTTTTCCAGGATGGGGGGGCTTCATGGCTGATTCGGTGTATATCTCCGGGGTGTCCTGTCTGAGTTCCTGCGGTCTGACAACGGTGGATCTGCTGAACGCTATGCAGGGTTTGCCCCAGTGGCCTGGGACAATTCAGGTTGGCAGGGGCAAACACGATGTCAGCTACGGTGCGCTTTGTGATTTCAGCAAACCCCTGGCCCGCTTTGTTAAACCACTCAAGCGTCGAAAGCTCAGTCGGTTGTCGCGCCTGGCGGTGACTGCTGCCGGACTTGCCCTGGAGGATGCCGGTCTGGCGAAACCGGATCCTGACTGTGGTGTCGTTTTAGGCACGGCTTTTGGCTCGACATCCCAGTCGGAACTCTTTTATCTGGATATGCTTAAAGTCGGCGCAGTGAAGGGGAATCCCGGTCTGTTTCCAGAGACGGTGCCAAACAGTCCTGCCGGGCAGGTGTCGCTTGCCTTTGGGATGCGTGGCCCCAGCACCACGATCTGTCAGCAATCCCTCTCCTCTGAACTTGGTTTAATGACCGCCTTTGATCTTATTGCCGATGGTAAGGCGCAGCAGGTGATGGTGATCGGGGTGGAGGAGATGAGTGGTGGTTTGCTCTCCGGTTTATGGAGTTGTGGAGGTCTGCAGGATGCAGGTTGTGGCGTCAGTCGGCCCCTGAGAAAACGCATGGTTGTTGGTGAGGCGGTGGTGGCAATGCTTCTTGAGTCTTCAGCGGCTTTAGCCCGGCGTAAGAAGGCAGCTCTGGCTAAGCTTATCTCTGTGCATGCCGCGGGTTCGGCGCGGTGGCCGGCAGCGTATACCGATATTGCCAGATCTGTGCAGCGGGTGGCTACTTTAACCAAGGTAAATGGTGTTGATTGTGTGATTCCCTCAGGCTCGTTTATTCAGGATGTTGATCAGCAGCATTTAAATACCCTGTTGCAGTTTTTAGCCAAAGAGACGCCCATGCTGGTTCCTGAATATCATACCGGTGCCCTCTTTGGGGCTGGATTGATTAAACAGGCACTTGGGGTTGCCCTTTTGAATCTAGACAACTTTATGGCAAGAGGGGTGGGGTCCTGGGTCGATATGCACTATGATTCCCTGTACCAAGAAAGATTTTCTAAAATATCAAATGTTTACACTTCAGCCATTACAGCCGGTGGTGGTTGTGCCGGCACAGTCTTACAGCGGATTTCTTAAATGCGGGTATTGCTTGTATCGTTAAATAATGAGCTTTTACCCGAACCGGCCTTTCCCCTAGGGCTGGCCATTATTGCCGGTTCCCTTGCCGGAACGGGTCATGGGTATAAGCTTGTTGATCTCTGTTTCACCCCTCCTGAACGTCTCTTTGCCATGGCACAAGAGTATAATCCTGATGTTATCGGCCTTTCCCTCAGAAATGTCGATAATGTCGCCTATCCAGATACATTGACCTACATTCCCTATTACCAGGAGGTTGTTGCCGGGTTGCGGAAAAGTACAACATGTCCCATTATCCTTGGAGGGCCAGGTTACTCCCTGTTTCCCAAGGAACTTCTGGAGGTGCTTGACTGTGAGTACGGGGTTAGGGGTAGTGGTGAAAAGCTGTTTCCGGAGTTGCTTTGCGCCATCCATGCTCATGATAAGCCACCTGATTCTCAGGGTATTTATAGTCTGATTGATGGGGTGGGACGTTGTGGCACGGTAAAATCTGAGGTCATCCAGTCTCGACCAGATCATAGCCAGTTTGATATCCCGGCCTATAATCAGGCGGGCGGGATGGTTAATGTGCAGACCAAACGGGGCTGCGCCTTTACCTGTATTTATTGTTCATACCCCGTTCTTGAAGGCAGGGTTCCTGTCACCAGACCGATCCCGGAAGTGGTTGATGAATTACGGTTGCACGCGGAGCAGGGGGTGGAGGAGGTCTACTTTGTTGACTCCCTCTTTAATCATCCGGTTGCCTATGCCAAAGATCTCTGTCGCGCCCTGATTGCCGCAAATCTCCCTTTGAAGTGGACCTGTTACGCCGCGCCCTATCTCTTTGATCAGGAAATTGCTGATCTTTTCGCTGCAAGTGGTTGCCTTGGCGTTGAATTTGGTACTGATTGTCTGTCGGAACCCATGCTTAAAAGTATGGGCAAGGTGTTTTCTGTAAAAGACGTGCAGGATGCCAGTGACCATTGCCGTAAAGCTGGTCTTGCCTTTTGCCATGCTCTGCTTCTTGGTGGGCCTGGGGAAACATGGGATACGGTTCAGGAAACGGTGGATAATGCCACAGCAACGGAGCCAACCGCAGTTATTTTTATGACAGGCTTGAGGATTATTCCCAATACAAAACTCTATGATATTAGTCTCAATGAAGGTGTTGTTACTCCTGAAACAAATATGCTTGAACCCCAGTTTTATCTCTCCAAGGCCTTGACCGATCTGACTCAAAATGTAAATAAGTTGTCACGTATTCACAAGACCTGGATTTTTCCCGGTCATTCCATCAGATGCTCTGTGCATCTTGCAGATTATTTACGTAAACGAGGCGCACGCGGACCATTATGGTTACACATGGCAAAGAAAAACCTGTAACATGTCCGGTTTGTGGTGCAGCTCGGCCACCATTTTTCTACATGGAAAATGGCTACGACTATTATAAATGTGAGGCGTGTTCCCTGCTCTTTCTCTATCCCGTGCCAACTCAGGAGAATTTGCATGACCATTATCAGGAGTATCTGCCGGTGGACCCCAAGCTTGTTGATGCTTGGGGGTATGAGATGGAACCGGTTATTGCCAGTTCCGTTCATTTTTTAGCCAGTCAATGTGCAGTTCCGGGCAGGCTTCTTGACATTGGCTGCGGTTATGGATTTTTCCTTGAGGCTATGCAGGTTTGCGGTTGGGAGGTGGAGGGTATTGAGTTGTCAAAACCTGCTGCTGATATTGCTAGATCTAAAAAATGTGGACTGATTCATGCCCGCGCCGTTGAAGAGATGCACGATATGGCCCCCTTTGATGTGATCACCATGTTCTATGTTATCGAGCATGTCGCCGATCCGCTGGCGATCCTAAAAGCTGTACGCAGGCTGCTTAAGCCAAACGGTATCTTGGTGCTCCGTTACCCAAATACCAGTCCCCTGTTGGCCTTTTCCCGGACTCTTGGCCGCAAACTTGCCCTGATGCAGGCACCATCTCATCTTTATGACTACGCTGGTGACTCCATGCAGCGGATTATGGTGGAGGCTGGATATGGTTCCATTCAGACCACCATTGATGCCAACACCCGTTCCCCTCATCCTGTGAAACGTTTTATCTCCTGCAAGATGGGTAAGGTGCCCGTGTGGCTTGCCCGCCTTTCAAAGAATAGACTCCTGTTTCCAGGTTATAGTAGGGTGACCTATGGCGCGGTGCAAGAGGGCCGTTTCAGGCTGTAGACCACGCACACTGACCGTAGTTTCTCTCCGCTTATTCTCTCTAGAGCTGTTTCTTGTCGTTGATCTGTCCCCGCATATATCCCACCCGGTACTTAATTAAATTATCTTACTCGTTTAAGTTGTCGTTCCACCGGTGTTGTCGCGTTCTTTGCGGTTTTCTGGTTAGCAATGGGCCTTTGCAAAGAAGGCTCTTTTTTGGCATTTTCCGGTGGAATGCTGTCCACTCGACAGCCAATATTTTATTGACAATTTTGTGTAGAAATGAGATACTGCGGAGCTAGTACCACAGCGTGATATCTCTTGGCTTGGGTGTTCCTGGTGTTTAACAGAGGTGATCTTTGTAAATCCAGAGAAAACCAGATGCGGGAAAGGGGGAGAGTGCCTAGGCGTATTACAAGCTTGTCGGGACTTTATGGGTCAGGAAAACAGAGTGAAACTGGTTGGCTGAGAGAAAATAGTGATGCCTGGTCTGGGTCAGTATCTTTATTCTAACTTTTAATCAGGGTAACCCAGGGAATATATATGACAGATGGTTCACTTGAACAACGTGTTGATATTTTAGAACAGGAAGTCCATGCCATACACGGCCACCTTGACACCCTGGTCAAGCAACTGCAGACCACGCAACCCCCGCAACGGTCAAACAATAATAAAAAAGAAACTGCCAGCACGCCGGTTATCAGCTCAGACCAGCTCTGGTCATGGGTGGGAAAATCGTCCATTTTGCCACGGATTGCAACCATATGCTTTATTATGGTCTTTGCCCTCATTCTCCGGACATTAACGGATAATAATATAATAGGTTTACAGCTGGGTTCCTTTGTTGGAATAGGCTACGCCGCTATTCTTGTTGGTTGGGGGGCAAAACTCCTGGCGCAACAGAGCAGGCTTGCCACCGTGTTTTTGGTCTGTGGCCTGCTACTCATGTATAGCGTTACCCTCGAGTCCTATGTTCGGTTTGTTTCTATTTCCGCGCAATCAGTTTACCTCATCCTGTTTATCCTTTTGCTCGTAACGTGTTTTGTTGGTATTCGTTTTAAACATGCCAGCCTGAATGCTGTGTCCATCTTCAGTGCCTGTCTTGTGGCATCTGTCATAGATTTTCCGACCCCTTGTTTTGTCTCCTTGATCTACCTGCTCCTTGTGGGAAATGTTTTGGCCTTTATGTCGGCCAAAAAACTTGGGCGAGGTGAATTTAGTCGTCTTGCTATCTTTCTTTTGACTATATCTGTCTGGGTTCTGTGGACCTGTAGGCTACAGGTAGCTCTGAGCAAGGGGCTGGAAAACTCCCTGTATTTATCCGCGCCCTGGTTTTTCCCCAGCATATTCCTGTTTATGGCCATTTTTATGGCCATGTCGGCCTATATGGCCTGGAAGAGGCAGTCCTCTGTCTTTGACCTGATTCTGCCAACCTTCAATGTTCTGTGGGGCTATTTGCTGGCACTTGCTGTGGTCAAGGATGCTGGCTATCCTCAGGTTCTGCTTGGTTGTGCTGGCCTTCTTTTTGCGCTCATCCACCTTGTTTTTGCAACATACCTGTTCAGGCAGAACGAGAAGATGGCAAGTGTCAGTTTTACCGTGGCCGGACTTATTGTTTTTATGCTGGCATCACCTCTGGCCCTAGGCAATATCCTGCCAGCCCTGCTACTCTGGTCTATCCTGGCCTTTGTTTTGGGAAGATTTGCTCAGTCAGTACAAGCCGGTAATTTTAGGGTCTTGTCTTACCTTCTACAGGTGTCAGCCTGTTTGACGGGTTTAATCTCTGGGGATTTTCTGCCCTCTGCATCCCAACCTTTTTTGACGCTTACCGTAACCGGTATTATTGCCGGACTGAGTGGTTGGCAATTTCTATGGTGCAGGAGAAAACAGGGATCTGATGTCGTTGAACTCCAAGAAGGGAGGCAAGGGGGAGATCGCAGTGCTGTACTTTTACTGGCAACCAGTCTGATATCCGGCTTCTTCACCTTGCATCTCCTGGCCTTTCAAATCGTTGGCATCTTTTCGGCCGATCCGGTCAACACCTTGAAGGGAGTACAGTCAGTTATTATTAACACAGGGGCCATATTCCTGCTCTTTATGGCAATGCCAAGCAGAAATAAAGAGATCCTCTGGATTGCTGTGGTTGTTATCATTATTGGTGCCTTTAAGGTGTTTGGTTATGATCTGTTTAAGACAAGCGGTATACCCCTTGTGCTCAGTGTTCTCTCCTTTGGAGCAGTGGCTGCGGTTGGCTCAGTACTTCTGAGCCGCTGGTCGCGAACCGGTTGATACCCTACCCATGGAGAGGTTTTGGGAATAGTTACTAAGGTATTTAAAACTCTCACGTTTTTGTTCTTTTTGCCAATATTCTGTTTGACAGTTATAGCAAAAATGTGTAGATACTCCAGTGCTAAACCACGGGAGTGCCACAGTGTGGTATATGTGTCTATGCTAGGGGAGTGCTACAATGTGGTATGTAAAATTTAGACATCTTTTTAGGTGGTATATCCGTACGATATGAGACCTCGAAAGGAACGATAAGTTTTGCACATGTACGATTTCAACGTATACACTCATTATTTTATGCAATATGCAAAACAAGGAGTACATTTATGAAAAATCATGTATTGCGGCCTATTATGGTTGCGATCGCAGCAGTAGCTCTGTTGTTGACGGCAAGAAGTATTTATGTGCCAGATGACTTTGGAGTTCATGGGAAAAACTTCACCTTTGGCTTTTATCGGGAGAGTAATGTCGATGAATGGAAGGCTATGCCAGCAAAGTACAAAGGGAAGCAGTATTGTGCAGAGTGCCATGATGAGCAGTATGACAGCATTACAGCCTCTAAGCATAAAATCATCCAATGCGAAAATTGTCACGGTCCAGCTCTTAATCATCCTGACGAGCCTGAGGCTCTGACAATTGACAGAAGTCGTGGCCTTTGTCTCAGGTGTCACGCAGATCTACCATACCCGAATACTCTTCGGGCTGAACTTCCAGGTATCGACCCGGTTGAACATAATGCGGGTTCCGAATGCAGTGAATGTCATAACCCACATAAGCCATCTCTGGAGGACATGTAATCATGACTATTTCACGTAGAAACCTGCTCAAGAAAACCCTTGTTGGCACAGCAGTTGCAGCTCTTCCTGCTTTGCCACTTGGTGCCATTAAATTCCTCTCGCCTGCCGAGGCAAAGGCGGCTGTGAGCGAATCCAAGACCCGTTATGCCTTCTTGGTTGATACAAACAAATGTGTTGGCTGTGGTTTTTGTGTCAAGGCCTGTAAAAAGGAAAATGACGTTCCCTATGATTCACCGGTAACCAGGACCTGGGTTGAACGATACCTTATCACCAAAGATGGCAAATCCCATATCGATTCCCCTAAGGGGGCTCGTGATGGTTTCACCTCCCAGCTTCAGGAAAATCAACACGAAACGGTTGATCCTAAAGAGATTGATAAGGCATTCTTTGTTCCTAAGCTTTGCAACCAGTGTGAAAGCCCGGCATGTGTGCAGGTTTGCCCCGTTGGGGCAACATATCAAACCAATGATGGTGTTGTTCTCATTGACAGAACATGGTGTATCGGCTGTGGTTATTGCATTATGGCCTGTCCTTATGGTGTGCGTTATTTTCACCCTAAGTATAAGGTCGCCGATAAATGTACCTTCTGTTATCACCGCCTTGCCAAAGGCTTGAAAACAGCATGTGTTGATGCCTGTTCTTTCGGAGCACGTCAGGTCTGTGATCTGAAAAATCCTGAAGATCCCGCCACAAAAATTATTTTGACTGAACGAGTAGCTGTCCTAAAAGACGAGTATGGCACAAAGCCCCACGTCTTTTATCTCGGACTCGATAGGAATGTGAGGTAAGCAATGAATGAACAATTAATAACCCACGGTGCTGATTGGACAATCAAACACCTTTTTGTCTATCCAAATGAGTTTATTTACTGGGGGCTCACCATTGTGATGTACCCCTACATGACGGGACTCGTTGCTGGAGCCTTTGTTTTGTCATCGCTCTATCATGTTTTTGGTCAAGACGATCTCAAGGATTTGGCAAAGTTTGCCCTTGTTTTTTCCCTGGCACTCCTGCCGGTTGCCATGATGCCGCTTATGCTGCATCTCCAGCAACCGTTTCGGGGTATACATGTCATGTTTACGCCGCATTTCACCTCAGCCATTGCCGCGTTCGGTATTGTCTTTTCGACCTACGCCATGATTGTTCTCAGTGAAATCTGGTTTGTGTACAGAAAATACTTTGTTGAGCAGGTACATGCTTTAAAGGACAGCGACAGCCGTGTTCTGCGAATGAAACGTCTGGTGTATGTGGTTTTGTCCCTTGGTGCCTTTGACCTTAGTGACGAGGCTATCGCCAAGGATAAAAAAGCCGTTACCATCCTTGCTGCAATTGGTATTCCTGTGGCCTGTTTTCTCCACGGCTATGCCGGGTTTATCTTTGGCTCGGTCAAGGCTAACGCCCTGTGGATGTCGCCACTTATGCCGGTCATTTTTATCATGTCCGCCATTGTCTCGGGTATTGCCCTGTGTATGTTGACCTATATCATCATCATGGAATGGAAGAAATTCTCCACTACCCTGGCCCGTGGCCGCGGGGATGACAGTGTCAAGATTATTGCCGGTGTCGAACTTGATGTTATCAAGAAGGCCACCCGTTATCTTATTGGCTTTCTTATTGCTGCCATTACCCTGGAGCTTCTTGATCTCATCTTCCGTGGCTACACCGCGATGAAATCATGGGATATCCTTAGAGAGGTTATGTACAAGGAAGACTTCTTTAAGATTTTCATCCTGCAATACGGTTTTGGTAACCTGTTGCCATTCCTGATGCTGATGATCCCAGGGGCCAAGATTAAACGTACGGCAATTGCCCTGGCACTCATCCTCTTCGGTGTATTTATGATGCGTTGGAATGTTGTTATTGGTGGTCAGGCGTTCTCTTTATCCTTTGCCGGATTCATGGATTACGACGTGCCATTTATTCCCCATCATCTAGAGTTGTACAAGGAAGGTATTTTGGGTGCTCTTACCGTAGCAGCTACGCCTTTCTGTCTCTTTTATATCATTAACAAGTTTGTTCCATCACTCAAACGAAGTTAATTTTATATACTTTGGCTTGCGATAGCGGAAACGGAGCCAAAGTCTCTCCCTGGGCCCCACAGGATTTATCCTGTGGGGCCTTTTTTTTATCTAAATGACTCAAAAGTGCCTTGGGTTACGACCTGTCTAAAATGGCTAAGATGTGATTACGAAGAGGTTAGGGCGGGTAAAAATATTGCTTGTTCCGGTTTAGTTTAGGGGGTTTGCGTGGTTTTTATAAACAACATGTGGGGCTTGGTGTGGGGGAACAGAAGAGGTTTAGTCCTCTCTATCTTTCTGGGGTAGATTGTCATGGGGTGAGAGTAGGTGACTATCTCTCACTGGGGAAGTTATACAGGCGATGCTGGCTGGTTTTACAGCGGTATCTTGGACCAGTAGTACCGTGTAAAGTTTAAACATTCGTGGTGACAAAAAGAGATATAACGGTGCGAAAAATCAAGTATTACATTGCACTGGGAGTCTGTCGGATTTAGAGAATCGTAGCAACTTCTAATATCTGCTTAAACTGTACTTTGCTTTAGGGGCAGGTACTGAGACGATTTCCCTGCTTGTCTTTGCTTGCTTCTGGTGCCTAAGGTTTATGGTTATTGCTCAGCCATTTTTCAAGGAGGAGGTACGCCTGTTTGTATTGGCTCTCCGCCTCCTCCATCTGCTGTTGTGATTCATAGAATTCAGCTAGGGCGTAATGCAATTCATAGCTGTCTGGGTGATCGCCAAGAAGAATTTTAATGTCGTTTATGGCCTCTTCGGCTAGACCTTTTTTGAATTTGACCTGGGCCAGGCAGGTTTTAGCCTTGACGGTCTCAGGTTTGCCAGACAGACCCTTGATGAGTTCCTCTTCGGCCTCTTGCAGTTGGTTTTTTTCAAGGTAAAGGCAACCAAGCTCAATCCGCGCCTGGCACAGCTTGGGGTTATAAGCCAGGGCTTGCTGGAGTTCGTCAATGGCCGTATCGGTCTGGCCGCGCTGAAGTAAAACAAGGGCAAAGTTGAAACGACGGTTACCGGCAAGCTCTTAGGCTGTTTTTTCTTGCATTTTGGGGTGAAGCTCAGCCTCAATCTGCTCCATAGTCTTTTCACCCAGCATGATCTCAACGGCCCCTCGAAGTCGGTGAACCATGTCACGGCTGTATCCCATACCAGCAACAACATTCCCGTCTTTATCCACCAGGAGTATTGCTGGCATAACATATACCCCCAATGCTCCATAGGCCATTTGCTCATGGTCATGGAAAACTGGAAAGCTGTTGCCCGATTGTTGTTTAACTTCGGCAATTATATCCGGGTTACTCCCATGAATATCCACAGAGAAGGGATAAACCTCCCTGTCCTTAAAAAATATAGAGAGGCTTTCTATTTCTCTAAGGGTGGCGATGGAGTGTTCCTTCATTGTATTTGTATCAACGCTTGTCCCCCAAAATATAGCCACAAAGGGCTTGCCCTTTAAGGCTGAGAAGCTCAGGTCTGGTTGGTTCTGGGTATAGCCAATCAAGCTAACATCCGGGACAGGGTCCCCTATGGCAAGTTCTCTGAATGGAAATGAATAGGCAACAGCACTGGTACTACAATAGAAAATAACAGCAAAGATGGCAAAAAAACGGCTAGGGGAATTATTTTTCGAAATCAATTTATGCACCTTTCCACCCCTGTTTAAGCTAACGTGAGAGGCATGGATTAGGCCTCAGACATAATGCCTAATCCATGTATGGGGGAGTGGGCAGAAAGTATGGGCGGGGTAGTAAGTTAGAATTCAGGATTCAGGATTCAGGAGCCAGAATTTAAGTAGAATGGCTGGGAAATATGTTGTAGCGAATTCTGAATTCAAAGAATACTTCCATATACCATAAGGACAGATGGCAGAAAATACAAAAGACGGCCTATTTTCTCATCTATGGCGAAAAAAATAAAAAAGGGGGGATCCACTTAGCGCAAGTGGCAGATTCCTGTAAATTTAACGTTTTATGTCTATTTTTTGGGGTATCTAGCTGCCGAAATTGTCATGAAAATTGATATTGTAAGGTTTAGCCACAGAATCCACGGAAAACACAGGATGTTTTGGCCGTGTTTTCTGTGGCTAAAATAAAAAAAGAGCTAGGTTTTAGGCGTTGGCCACACCTTTTCGGAGGCAATAATCTTTGTGCATTTGCGAAATCCAAGATTAACCGGCAGAAAGAAAAATGGGCGAATTCGCGGTTTCCTTAAAATTCGCTGCCAGATCCCTTTAAGTGAGTAGACCCGTTTCCATACATGGCGCATCCCCTGATGTAGCTCCCTTGCTGTCATCTTTTGGGGGATAAAGGTCACGGTGCCATGTTCATAATCCCCCCAGTCTTTACTGGTAATTCTGTTCTCGCGCTCCATCTGGTGAAATAGCGCAGTACCCGGCAGGGGGGTCATGATTAGGGTGAAGGCGGTTTCCAATTGGTTTTCCAGGATAAAATCGGCAAGTTCAGCAAAGACCTCGGGGGTATCCTCATCAAAACCCACGATAAACGTGCCCATCACACCAATATCCCGGTCGTGCAACGCCTTGATACACTCGGCGTACTGGTCGACCTTATTGGGGATTTTGCCCATATTGTTGATATTGGCCTGGTTGAGGGACTCAAAGCCGATATTCATACTCATGCACCCCGATTCTGCCATTAGATCAAGAAGTTCCGGGTCACGTATCAGGTTGAAACTGGCATGCCCGTACCACCTGATATCACATTCCTTTAACACTTGAAGTACGGCTCGGGCGTGGGCTGGCTCAGAGATAAAATTTGAATCCATTACGTAGAGTAATCGGTGTTCTATGAAGTAGGGGATGTCCTTGTGCCAATGCTTGGCAAGCCAAAGTTTCCATTTGGCCTGGGGGGGACGGGGGCCGAAGAGGTCCAGTAGCTCTTTTTTTATGGCTTCAGGCGGTCTGGTGCGAAATTTTGACCCGAAAAAATCTTTCACCGCGCAAAATTTACAGCCAACCGGGCAGCCCCTGGTGGTCTCAATAATTTCCCCCGGATGATAAAATTTTTGCTTAAATAAATCACGCCGAATAGGGGGCAGAGTGGCTAGGTCAACCGGGGTGCCAGCGTAGGTTGTTTGTAATTTTCCTGCTGTGAAATCGTTAAGGATTTGCGCCCAGACTGATTCTCCTTCATGGAGGATGATAGCGTCGGCATGGCGCAGGCCTTCCTCCGGCAGGGCGGTGACGTGCATCCCGCCCAAAATTGTTGTGACCCCGCGTTTTAGCAGGGCATCACTAATTTTATAGGCCGAGGGCATATGGTGGGTTTGGCCGACAATAAGGGCCAGATCGCACGGCTCATCATGGGGGACCTCTTCAAAGGTGCAATCCACCAGGCGAACCGTAAATGTTTCCGGGGTGATGGCGGCAATCATCGGCAGACTTATGGCTGGATATCCCAGGAGGGGAAGTTTGATTCCGAAGGCCCTGTTGCGTTCCGGGGATTCCATGGCTGGGGCGATAAGAAAGATTGTTGGCTTTGGCATTTTTGAGTGGGGGCAAAGGATTAAGGAGAAGGAGTCGGCGCTTTTTTGTTGCCTTTATTTTGAAGTCAGGATTCAGAAGCCAGAATTCAGTAGAATGGCAAAAAAATATGTTGTGCTGAATTATGAATACTGAATTCAGCACAGCACTTCAGCCGAGATGATAATAGGTCGGGTGGTATTCGTCACTTTAGAGTTTGCAAATTTCGGCAAATTCTTCAGGATCTAAACAGGACGAACCGACCATAAGCCCGGATATCCCCGCAAGTTTAAGATAGTCAGCCTTGTTTTCTCTCCTGATTGAGCCGCCGTATAAAATCGGGATGCCGGGCGCCATCTTTTTAATGGTCAGGATATTCTCCTGTTGCTCTTCCGGCAGTTGGGGAATCTCAAGATTAACTGCGGCAACAGGGGTATAGCCGATAAGTAATTCTTGGTCCAAGGCCTCTGGGTCAAGTGCTGCAAGTTGAGTTCTAGCGTAGGGCATGTCGAGGCAGAGGATGGGGGTGATTCCGGCACTCTGTGCTTCAGCCACCTTCCGGGCTATATCGGTATGGCTTTCGTGAAAATATGTACGCCGCTCTGAATGGCCGACCAGGGCGTACCGGACAAGACCTGCCAACATATCTGCAGCTACAGCCCCGGTGTAAGAACCGGTTGGAAAGGGGGAAATGTCTTGCACTGCCAAGGAGATGCCGGTCACAGCTGTTTTGGTCAAAATATGTTTGAGTGTGGCAAGGTAAGGCGTTGGTGGGGCAATGATGATATTTAGATCTTGATTCGGTTTATAATGGTGTAAAAATGTTTGAAGCCAGTGGCTTGCCTCAGACATTGTTTTGGTGGATTTCCAATTGGCAAGAATAGTAGTGGTCATGAGTGTTTCCTTAAGGTTTACAAGGTGAAAAAATGAATGGAAAAGATGGGTAATAGTTGTTATAATTCTCCCTTTACCGCGATTCTGTTGGTATCACTGAATAGATATCTTGAAAACTGTAGTTTTACTAACTTTAAGGACGAAAATGCTAAATATGAAATTACCCGGAGGGCTGATTAGCACTGTGCTTAGCTTGGCCTCTAACCTATCGGATAAAAATTTACTGCGCATCATCAATTCCTTGGGAAAATTAACCTCTATTGAATGGCAGGATAAAGGAGTTCGCGCCCTCAGGCGAATGATTGAAGAGAAACATTCCGGTATTGAAGCCACCAAGCGGGCCATAAAGAACATGAACCCGAAGGTGCGGGCCCAGATGGTGAACAACTTTCTGCTTGGCGGTATCTTACTTGGCTATAAAAAACGTTACGCCTTTTGGGAGGCCAACGGTGTGGCTCCTCCTGGAAACTTGATGATCTCCACCACCACCAAATGTAATCTCCGCTGTTATGGGTGTTATGCTGGAACCCACCAGATTGCCGATGAGCTGACCCGCGAAGAGGTGGAGATGCTTGTTGAAGAAGCGGGCAAGGCTGGGACAAATATTATTACCATGCTTGGTGGTGAGCCTCTTACCATGCCGTGGATGCTTGATGTTGTGGAAAAATATCCTGATGTCGGGTTCCAGATTTTCACCAACTCTCTCCTTCTTGATGATGAGAAAATTGCCCGTCTTGCTAAAACTGGTAATGCCATAATTGCAATTGGGGTTGACGGCCCCAAAGAACTCACTGATGATCGTAAGGGCGAGGGGGCATTTGACGGGGCGCTGGCCAATATGCGTAAACTTCGTGATGCCGGTGTCTTGGTGGGTTATTCCACCATGGTCAGTCGGAAAAACTTTGATCATATCTATGCCGATCCGTTTATTGATACCATGATTGAGGCCGGGGCTTCTTTTGGTTGGTGTGCCGTTGCTATTCCGCAGGGTAAGGCATGTCGTGAGTTACAGCTCATCCCAACCCCTGAGCAAAAGGCGAGAATTCCGGAAATGGTGCGGAAGGTTAGGGAGCGAAAGCCCATTACGATCATTGACTTTTACTCCGACGCCAATGTCACCGAAGGGTGTGGGGCTGGGCGTGTTACCCTGCATGTTAATAACACCGGTGATGTTGAGCCCTGTGTCTTCTTTCCATTTACGGTTGATAATATTCGCGACAAACCTTTCCATGAGATATTGAAATCTGATTTTCTCAGAGATATCCGCAAGGTCCATAAGGATTATCCAGGCCAGCTGCAAACCTGTATGATGGTGTCTCAGCCCCAGGCGGCGCTGAAGGTTATTACTGACTGCAGGGCTAAAGAGACATCTGATGGTACCTTGGAGCAGCTTGCCAATTTAGCTGAAGTAGCTGAAGCTGCTAATTAGTGGTAGCTGTTGTTAATTGTACATGATTACCACCGATCGTCAGCCTCGTAAAATTTCAGTGTAAAAAATGTTTTTTTTCAACCGCAAAGACGCAAAGAGCGCAAAGTGTCTGTGGTAAAACTAAAAAAACTGTGCGCTCTTTGCGGTTGGTTTTTTTGTGTTACGTGTCTTGTGGTTTCTCAATTTGAAAATATCAGTTGGGTGGTAATCAGATAATTGTAAGCATGGATAAGATCAGACTGTTTTTTACCATGCAGGTACGACTGTCACGAAGTTTGCGTTTTCACAGGTCGTTTTCGGGGTAGAAAATATTTTTTTGGTTTTAGATGTGTATTTGCAAGAGTAGTAAGCAGACAAAAAAGGTTCTCCTTATCTTTCCGCGCACCCAGGGAAGTCAGGTCTTTAACGATGCTGGCTTCCCCTTTCCGCTTTTGGGCCTAACCCAACTTGCGGCTGCTTTTCCTGAGCGCTATAAATTTACCCTTATCGATGAGAGTGTGCGGCCGGTGTCAGGGGCTGAGGACGCTGATCTTGTCTGCATCACCACCATGACGGCCACGGCAAATCGGGCCTATGAACTTGGCGATTTGTATCTGCAGCGCGGCCTGACTGTGATTATTGGTGGCGCCCATGCCACGGTTCTGCCTGATGAAGCCGCGCAACACGCAACGAGCGTTGTGATTGGCGAGGCTGAAAATGTTATTTCTGAGCTCGTTGACGATCTTGAAGCGGGCACCCTTAAGCCAAGATACAAGGCCAGTGAATATACGTCTCTTTCTACATTGTCTCCTCCCAGGGTTGATCTTTTAAGTTGGCGCCATCGTCTGTTCCTGGCATCATTGCAAACCACACGCGGTTGTCCGAATCATTGTGATTTTTGTTCCGTCCCCCAGGTGTTTGGTCGTAGGCTGCGCCAGAAATCCATCGAAACCATCAAACGTGAGTTGCAAACTGCTAAAAAGTACCGCTCCAGGTATATGTTTGTGGTGGATGATAACTTTACCGCCAATCGTGCCAGTGCCCGTGAGCTTATGGCGGTGTTTAAATTCTACGGTATGCCGTGGATGGGCTTTTCCACCCTGGCAACCGCTGAAGACCCACTATTTTTGCGAGAGCTTCGTGATTCAGGCTGTATTTCTCTTTTTATTGGCTTTGAATCCCTTCTGCAGCCGGGAGCCTTTGTTAAAAACAAAAAATATGCTGATCCTGCTGCCGTTGCCGGGGCTGTAAAAACTATTCATGCTGCGGGTATTGGTATTCAGGGCTCGTTTATCTTTGGTTTCGATCACGATACGGTTGCGGTGTTTGCTTCAGTTGTGCAGTTTATTCAGGAAAATGAGATTGAGGTGCTTAATATGAACATCCTCACCCCATTTCCCGGCACCAAACTCTATGACCGTTTTGAGGCCGAGGGGCGTCTTATTCACCACGACTGGTCACAATATGATATGAACCATGTGGTGTTTACCCCCACCGGTATTACGGCAGAAGAATTGATGCAAGGCTATCTCTGGACGATTAAATATTTGGCCTCACCCACTATTATTTTAAAACGGTTATCATGGCGCAGGCCCCATTACACCTATTTTCTAACCGCCAATTTCGCTATGCACAGGGCTCACACCAGGATGGCAAACAGTCGCTGGAATAAAGAGGTGCAAACGCAGATTGAAGCTAAAGGGGGATGTTTGATTTGATTGCGGATATTGGCATTGTTTTTACCTCCTATTTAGGACTTGGGCGAACCGGGGCGATTATCTCCTCCTTTTACCTGCAGCAGAATATCGGGCTTACCCTTGTACTTTCTCTGATACTTGATTTTGGGCAGATTCCGGTTTATGGGTTTCTCCTTGAATCCACCGCCAAACATACCAGTTTTGGGCGCAAGATGGACGTCTGGATGGCGAGAAAACGTCTTTTATGGGATAAACGTCTGGATGGCGACGGGTTCTGGGTGAAAATGGCAAAGATACAGCCCGTTGCCATTATTCTGGTGGCCATGATCCCGGTGCGGGGCTGTGGGATTATCTCGGCCTGCGTTCTTTGTTATATGCTTGGTGTCGGCAGGATATATTGTACTGTTTTGGTGATGACTGGCTCGCTTTTGGGCGCTGGTCTGACTTTAGCCATTTTATATCAACCCGTTATGATGCTTAGTTAGGGAAGGTCTGAGTCTTCCCGCCCCCTTCCCCCTTGAAAAAAAAATGATAAGACCACGAATCCCGGAAACCTGTGAAGTAGAGACCGATACCATCGGCGTGTTTTCCCGTGTTGCGGGTTGGACGGGCTATGGTGCGGCATGGCGGGTGCGGGGGATTATGGCTGAGCCTTTTTATGATGGAGAGCTGATTGTTGATGTGGGAACCGGGCCTGGTACCATTCCCCTGCATCTGCAAAAGATGTTTCCAGGTGCTAGCTTCCATGGTCTTGATCTTGGTATGCCCATGCTTGCCAAGGCAAGGCATCACTCCCGGCAAATGGCAGTGAATTTGCCTATGATCTGCGCTGATGGTACATCATTGCCCTTTAAGGATAGTTCCCTTGATTCTATTATCTCCTTTTTCTGTTTGCACCATATTAATGATCCCGGTCTTTTTCTAAAGGAGATTGATCGGGTTCTTAAAGATGATGGTAAACTGCTTATTCTTGATTTTAAACGGGATATCCCCGCCATTTTAGATCGGTTGATGGATCTGTTTTGGAGACTTGGTTTTATTTTTAGTTCCGGCAAAAATGGTCTTAAAGAATCAATCGATTCTGCCTGGGCCAAGGCGGAGATTGACGAGGCCATCAAGGCCTATAACTTATCGCGTTTTTTGGTTCATGAGACCCGCACCGAGCTACTGGTAACTGCGGGACTAAAGAAGTTTCATGGAGATTTATAGATGAAATATTTTATGTCATGGGTTCTTGCCTTGCTCGTGTTGTCCCAGGCTCCTGTTGTTCTGGCAGCTGAACGGCAAATTGACGGGGCTGAGGCGGAGGCGCTTCTTTTGCGGATTAAAGAGAGTCAGGTCACGATTACGACCATCATTGGTTCTTTCAGTGAAGAGCGGATGATCAAAACCATGCCGGTGCCGTTAATCTTCACAGGTAAGGTTTATGCGAGACCACCTGAGTTTTTATTTCTCTCCTACGAGGAGCCTATCCAGCATATTATGAAGGTCACCGGTGATACGGTGCTGTTTTATGTTGTCGACTCGGCCACCGCCGATCAGATTAATTTGCAAAATGTGGCTGAGGGTGGGGCACCGCCAAATCTCTTTGGTTGGGATCCCAGCGATTTTAAGGGTAAAATCCTTGAAACGGCCACTGGGTATATGCTGTATAATCCAGAGGTTAAGGCCGGGGGGCGGGAAATACGGATTACCCTGGATAAAGAAACCCTGATGGTTCAGGCCCTTATCATGCAAGAGCCGGGTGGGGATGTAACCAAGATTATAATGAAAGATTTACAGGTGAATGGTGAAATTCCGGATGCCATTTTAAACTATACCCTGCCGGATGGAGTAAATATCAATAAGATGGGCCAGTAACCACCCTGCCCGGAAGTGCGACTTCCGTTGCGCCGTGACTCAGAGTTCTGCGTGACTGAAGTCGCACTTCCAGAAAAAATCATCAGCCGTTAATTATGGAATCAGTATGACTGAGTCGTATAAAATAGCCATTACAGGTATGGGTATCATTACTCCGGCAGGGTGCGGAGTTGCCCCCTTTGCCAAAGCTCTTTTTGCCGGAGACCATCAATTTTCCCCAATCCGGGGTTTTGCTGCCAATCTCCACCGTACCCAAGTTGGCGCTGAAATTACCCGTTGCGACTATTCTGCCAATCGTCTTGATATGTCTACTTTGGCAAGGACAGATCTCTTCGCTCTTGAGGCTGCCAGTCAGGCCTTGACTGATGCCGGTCTTCTCGATGCTGACAGGTTATGTCTTGCCCCGCATATGGGAGTTGTCTGTGGCACGGCGGGTGGTGCTATTTCTGGTCTTGAAACCTTTTTTTCTAATAGGTTTCACGGCAGGTCATGTGAGGCAAAATCACTGTTAAACTCATTTTGCCTGTCGGCTCTTGCCACTAATATTGCCAGGGAGTTTCAGATTGAAGGCCCCAGAACCACCCTTGCCACCGTTTGTTCTTCAAGTGGCCTGGCGTTGGCTAGGGGTTTTGAGATGCTCCTAACCGATAAGACGGTGGATCATGTTCTGGTGGTCGCCGCCGAGAGTCTGTCGGAGGTAACCCATGGCGGGTTTAACGCCCTGCGCTCCGTTGCCCCTGAACTATGCCAACCCTTTGATGTGAACAGAAAGGGCTTGATCCTTGGTGAGGCAGGGTGTGCGTTGGTCTTAAGCCGTGTTGGCCCATCTAAATATGGTTATCTGGCAGGCTATGGACTCACCACCGATCTTTATCATTTTACCGCCCCTGATCCGCAGGGTGGAGCCATTGCCACTGCCATCAGCAAGGGGTTATCCCATGCGGGAATTACGGCTTTAGATGTTGATTATATTAATTGCCATGGTACAGCGACGCCAAAGAATGATGCGGCTGAAGCCAGGGGCATAGGTGCTGTGTTTAAAGACCGGCGTATTCCGGTTTCTTCGACAAAATCCATGTTTGGTCATACCCTTGGGGCGGCAAGTTTGCTTGAAGCCATTGCCACACTCCTCGGTATGGCAAAGGAGTTGCTACCTCCTTCCGCGAATCTTGATACCCCTGATGATTTTGAGTTGGATGTTGTTACCAGGGCAAGACCATGTAAGATAAAAGCGGCCCTATCTAACTCCTTTGCCTTTGGCGGTTCCGATATCTCCCTCGTCTTGACCACGGATCATTCACCAAGGCATAGCTTTCGGGAGCCAATAACAGAGGCGGTGATCACCGGTATTGGTGTTGTCTCGCCGCTCGGGATTGGCTGTGATACTTTTAAGACCAATGTTGCAGGTGGGGAGTCTGGTCTGCAGTCCATGGCTCTGTTTGGTTCTGAGTTTACGATGCCGGGTGGTTTGGTTGATATGACCGAGGTGCGGAGCCATATCCCCTTGAAGCGCCGACGCAGGTTGAATCGCCTTGGCAGTTTTCTCAGCGTTGCCGTGGCTGAGGCCTTAAGTCAGGCGGGTCTTGTTGATGATGTCTCAGGTCTGGCCATGGTATATGGGTCGGCCTTTGGTTGTTCGTCCAATGTTCATCAGTTTTACTCGAAAATACTAGAGGGTGGGGCTGCCACCGCTTCCCCCCAGGAATTTATGTTTTCCGTAACCAATGCCCCGGTTGCCCTTGTGGCCCAGCACCTGCAAATTCCCGGTGAGGTGTGGGTGCTGGTGCAAGATGAGGTCTCCTTTGAGGCAGCTCTCCATTATGGTGCCATGCTCATTGAAACCGGTAAGGAACAACGGGTGATTGTCGCTGCCGCCGATGAGCTTAGTGACTCAATCCTGGCCATTCATCAGGGCCTTGGCTTTTTTGCTGGAGATTATGTGCTGGGTGAGGGGTGTGTGGCTCTGGTTCTTGAAAATAGGTATATGGCAGTTGGGCGGCAAGCGCAAATTATAGGGAAAATCAAACTATGCGAAATGAGTCAGGATCCAAGCTGTGGGCCGGTTGATTTTAGTATGCATGGCCTGGTAGGCAATGACTTTCATTCCCGTATCGGTCAGTCCGGTGTGGTGGGTGGTTTAACCCTTGTGGCCGATATCCTTGCTGGCAACCACAATGACATTAAGGTCGTCACTCGTAGTCGTGGCGGTATCAATGCTACAACCATGGTGTCACGGTAGTTATGGCTGATTTTGACGCTGTTGTTATCGGTTCAGGCCTTGGCGGACTTACCACTGCCGCATTGCTTGTAAAGCAGGGGCTAAAGGTATGTCTGCTCGAAAAGAATAACAGGCTTGGCGGTTATGCGGTTAATTACACGGCTCGTGGTCATCGCTTTGATGTGGCGACCCAGGCCCTTGGGGGGTGTGGTGAGGGCGGGATTGTCTCGGCCCTTCTTAGAGACCTTGGTCTTTATAATAAGCTTACCTTTCTTCCCTGTGAACCGGCGCGAATCTATCATTTCCCCGACTCACCAGCCCCCTTTATTCAGCATGGGTTCCTCAAGGAGCAACGGAACCTGCTATGTTCACTCTACCCCGATCAGCGGCTGGCGATAGAAACCTGTTTTGAGGTTTTTACCACGCTCTTTGCTGAGTTGCAGGACATTGCTGTGGCTGATACCAGCCCGTTGTTTGGTTTTAGTAAAAAATACCCGGCCCTTGCCCGCTATGGACGGCTGACGGTTAAGGAATTTTTTGACTCGTTACACCTCCCTGAGAAATTACAGATAAGAATTGGTGCCAGGTCTGGTTATTGTATGCTCCCCCTGTCTGATTTGTCACTGGTGGCTTTTGCCTGTACTGAAATGAGTTACGGGGGCGGGGCATGGATGGTGCGGGGTGGCGTGGGGCAACTGGTTACGGTGCTTGGCGATTATCTTCGTGAAGACAGGGTTGAGATTTACAGGAAAAGCAGGGTGGAGAGACTTTTATTTGCCGGTGACAAGGTTGTTGGCGTAGAGACACGGCAGGGCAAAAAAATCACCGGCAAAGCGGTTGTCATGGCTGTGGATGGCTCGGGAATTTTGGCGCAATCAGAGGAACCCTGTGCGCCACTTCTGGCAAAATATAAAAAAATGGCATGCACTGGTTCCTATCTTGTCAGTTATTACCAGGTTCCGCTGGATTGTGTCGAGAATATGCAGGCCAATATTGAAGTCAGGCTTCCCAGGCAAATCATTGCCGAGACAACAAAAATAGATGTATATTACCTCCTTATTCCGTCCTTGGTTGATAAGGATTCAGCACCGGAGGGTAAGCATTCATTTTGTGTTTCAGTGCCCCTTCGGGCGGGTGTTATGCCGGATCATCATGAGCGTCTTGCCATTCGCATGCGCCTTGAGCAACTGGTGGTGGAGTTATATCCCCGGTTGGCAGGTAAGTTAAGTTTTTTGTTTACACTTGGGCCAGATCACTTTAAGTCCATGACAGGTAACAGTAATGGCGCGGCCTACGGTTTCTCTCAGACCGTTAGTCAATCCGGGATCTACCGTTTAGGCAATAATCCCAGGATTGCTGGACTTTATCTGGCCGGACACTGGACCATGCCCGGTGGTGGGATTGCCGGGGTGATGACCTCTGGGAAATTATGCGCGCGAGCTGTGATTAATGATGTTTGTCACCTTGAAAAGTTAACCTCTAAAAGCATGCCATCCTAACAATTATGACAAAATCAAAAACAAAATTTCTTCTGGTTGATCCCCCCCATCGTATCTGGGATATCTTAAAGGCGTGGATTCCGTCCCCCGGTTGTCTGCAACTTGCCGCCTATTTAGAGGATTATTTCAGCATAGATTTCATGGACTGCACCCTTAATAAAAGTCCATGGCATGATCTTGAAAAGAAACTTCGCGCTGATCGGCCTGATGTTGTGGGTATTTCCATTGGTTGTACCTATTTTACCTATGATGGTTATAACGCCGCTTCACTAGTGCGTGATATCCTGCCTGATGCCGTGATTATTGTTGGTGGGGCGCATCCTACCCTAAATGCTGATGAGTGTTTTGCTGATTGTCCTGAGATTGACTTTATCTGCATGGGGGAGGGGGAGTACACCACCCGGGAGTTTCTTGAGAATTTTGCTAAGGGCAACCCTGACTACTCGCATATCAAGGGTCTTGCCTACAAAGATGAACAGGGCAATCTTGTTATTAACGAAAAACGGCCCCTAATTGAAGATCTTGACTCCCTGCCCATCCCGGCCTACCACCTGGTTGATATGGAACATCCTTATATTGGTCTGCCCTCTGAGGGTAAGCGGGCGTTCTTGGTGAACTTTGCCAGGGGCTGCGGTTTCCGCTGTAAATTTTGTTCAGAATCTGTTTTTTGGGAGCGGAAATGGCGGGGGCGTTGTCCTGAGCTGATTGGTGATGAGCTTGAACTCTTGAAAAAGACCTATAATCGCGACACCTTCTATGTCGGGGATAACATCTTTAACTTTACCCGTGAACGCTCCAAAGGGTTTATCAGCGAGATGAAGAAGCGCGACTTAAAGCAGAATTTCTGGTTGCAGTCCCGGGCCGATATTGTCGTGCGGGATGCTGATCTTATGGCCGGCTTTAAGGAGGCAGGGGTTTATCAGTTTATGATTGGCGTGGAGTACTCTAGTCAGGAGGTTCTAAATACCCTGGATAAGGATATCTCCATGCAGACGGTTGAAAAGGCCATGCAGATCCTCCAGAAGCATCAGTTTATGATTATGGCAACACTCATGATTGGTCACTGGGACGAGACAGATGAGGATCGCCAGAAGCTGTTTGATTTTTGTACCAAATATGTCAATCATTTTGGCCTCAATGTCGTGACACCACTGCCTGGGACGGAGTTTCACACCGAGATGAAGGCCCTGGGGCGGGTGGAAAACGTTGATTACCGTAAATTCGATTATATTCAGGCCATCATGCCCACAAAGGAGATTGATGATCTTGATAAAATCACCGAACTGCACCTTGGCATGATCCGCAAATTCTATTGGCGACCCATTGAGCTGTGGCGCACGTTCTTTTCAAAGAATAAAATCCTCCGCCATCACCACCGCTACTTTATGAAGTACGGTTTTGAAGTGGCCCAGCACGAGATTTTTGGCAAACCACTCTGGGTGCAGGAAAACTTCCAGACCTTTGAATCCTTCCTGCGTGAGCGCGGAGTGCCTATTAATGGTAGTTTTGCCGGGTATGAGCCGGATGAGAGTGTGGAAATTTAAGGGGAACAGGGCGCGACTGCGGCGTTTATGCCCTTGATTCACATAACTGCCCATACACCCGCTTCCACTCTTGCACGGCAATGAGTGTCTGGCCCCGGCGGAGAAAAACCCTTAGCTCGCAGGCCACCATGGCGGGTTGCCCTTTATCATTATGGTAATCCACCTGGATCACGTAAAAGATGGATGAGTAGGTCTTCTTTTGAAAGGCGCGAAGGTTTGTAATCTGTGCCAGGGGGATGTTGAGGTTGATGGCGGCTGTCTTTTTAGTTGCCGGGATTTTGAGGGCAAATCCTGCCGGTGACAGGGTGGCTTTACCTAGTTGTTGGCGTTCGGGTAAACCAAGGGTCGAGGCGTGGAAAATTATTTTTGCGCAGATTGTGTTTTCAGGTTTTGAGAATAGGCCCATATTTAACCTTTTAGTTTATAAAAAAGCAGTAGTGTCCGGTTTAACTCTTGCGCCGGATAAATATAGTGTTTGCCTGCGCTTATGAAAGACGCTTCAATAAACACTATATTCATCCGGCGTTTATGCTCTCGCAATTTTCTAACCGGACACTACTGATAAAAAAAGTAAAAAATGCAAAGAAACAAAAAGAAAATACTCTTTATTTCACCAGCCAGAAACAGGGGGCCGGATGAAGACTTCATCTTCAAACTCAGCTTTCTTAATCTCCCCTATCTTGCCGGGGTTACACCGGATCATTATGACGTTGAGATTATAGACGAAGAACGCAATGTTATCAACTTTGATGATGATGTCTGGCTTGTGGCGTTAACGGCTCAAACCCCGATTGCCCCTAGAGCCTATGAGGTTGCGGGTGAATTTCGCAGGCGGGGGGTGACGGTTATTATGGGCGGGGTGCATGCCTCGACCTTGCCAGATGAGGCGCTTTGCCATGTGGATTCGGTTATTATTGGTGAGGGTGAATTTGTCTGGCGCCAGATTCTTGATGACCTGGAGGCCGACAGTCTGCAAGAACGTTACTCCAGCGGCACCACCCATTCCCTGGCTGGTCTGGACTGGCCCCGGCGTGATCTGTTGAATCCAAAACATTACATTCCTCTGACCCTGATGGAGACCACACGGGGTTGTCCCCATCACTGTGATTTCTGTGGGGTGTCCAAGTTCTTTGGTCATAAATATCGTAAACGCCCCCTGTCTGAGGTGAAGGCGGAACTTGAATCATTGTTTGGTGGTGGCTTTCGCCATGCTTTCTCCCGTTTTCTGGCCAAAATGGGGCTGGATATGCCCTATTTTATCGAACGCCGGCTTATTTATTTCATTGATTCAAATTTTGCCGCCGATAAAAAATATGCCGTCAGCATCATGGAGGAGCTTAAAAAACTCGATGTGAAATGGTGGTGTCACGCCACGGTGGATATTGCCAGTGATCCCGATTTTCTTACGAAGATGAATGAATCAGGGTGCTTGGCGGTTAATGTCGGTTTTGAATCTCTGTCGCCAGAAAATTTAAAATCCATGCATAAATCCTATGCCGCAAAGCACGATTATCCCAAGGCTATAAAGGCCTTTCACGATCATAATATCGGTGTGATGGGCACCTTTGTGGTGGGGTTTGATGGGGAGGACGCGTCAATCTTTCGCCGGGTCTTTGATTTTTCCATTGATAATCAGCTTGACTGGTCACTTACCTTTATCAGAACCCCGTATCCCGGTACCACTATGTATAACAAGATGGAGGAGGAGGGGCGGATTACGGTGCGGGACTGGGAGAAGTATGACACCCTCCACTGTGTGTTTGAGCCTGAGGGTATGTCGGTACTGGAGCTTGAAGATGGCTTGAAATCGTTATGGAAATACACCTTTTCCATGAGTTCAATCTATCGCCGGATCATTAAGGGGCCACGGGTACATCCGTTGTTTTATCTAGGGATGAATATGCAGTTCTTGCAGATGGTCAGGAAGTGGCGGGTCAAGTATGATCCCTTCGTGGACAAAGGGTGATGGCCCGTTGTTCAAGTAGAGCTGTAATCTGGGCGTAGATATTCTTATGCGTTTTCTTTAACTTGCCAATGGCAGTTCTGCCGTCAAGCTGAGGCCAGAGGGCAGGATCAGCCCCTGGCGGCCAGTGATCCAAAAGATGTACCGGGATATCCTCGTCCTGTAATTGGTAGTCGTCTGTGGTGTCAGCCCCTACCGAGTCATCACCGTAGTAGGCAAAGAGCGGTGCGGGGCTGCCATATTTAAACTCGTGGGCGTATCTGTAGGCCGAAAGACCGGCCTTTGTTCCTTCACCCAGGGCAACCACCGCCGAAAATGGTGGGCCGCCACAATCCCCGGCAATATATAACCCCTGATGATTCTGTTCTTGCAGATAACCGTTGGCTCTAGCCACTAGCCCTTGTGGCAGGGCGGGACGCTTGAGTTCCAGTGAGTTAAATTCAATGACGATACGGTCGGTTTCCAGACTGACAACTCCCTTCTCAGTTTGGATGTTTACCCTCATTTCTTTCGCATTTCTGTCAATATGATCCAGCGTTCCCCATATAGTATTTTCGTTACTTTGCTGTGTTTTTCCGTCAATAAGCAGGGTCGCCCCTGGGTTAATTTCAAGAATCATTTCTCTTAGTTGCAGGAGATGCACACCGCCAAGGATCAGCGGTTTTTTACTTGCGCTAAGCTCTTTTTTTAAGATGGCCCCGATATTGGCCCGGTTACCAAATGTTGCCGTGACGCCCTTTTGCCAGAACGAATGTATATTTCGTAAATCCAGCATTCCACAGGCCATAATGACACTGATACTGCTAATGGTTGTGCCATCGGCAAGGGTTGTTATGAAGAGGGATTCTTTTTTGGCAACGGAGACAACCGTCTGGGTGATAATGGGGGCAGGGTAGGTTGCAAGATCCTTTTTGAGGCGTGCAACCAGTTCTCCGGCCGGAAATGCCAGGGATGGGCCGGTGAGAATAGAGTTACCAAGTTTTGCCAGCCCCCCCAAAGGGCCTGAGTTGACCAGAACCACCGAGAGTGGAATTGGATTCATGGTTTTCAGCCAGCGCAGTCGGGTTAAGGCCGCAAGACCAGCCGGGCCACCGCCAACCACTAATACATCCACATCCCATGGTTGGCTCCCTGACCAGGGAAAAGTGTTTGTTGTGGGTTTAGCCATGGTGGTTAACCTGAAACAGGTTGTCGATGGAGTTTAATAAACCACCCTGACTGATGATTTTCCGGGCGAAGGGGGAGGGCGGGGCAAGTTCAATATGCTGGCCCTCTTGAGCGCTTATTGTCTGGTTCTCTTCGTCATAGATAATGGTAACCTTTGAGCCTTCTTGCCAGGGTATTCGGGAGGTAATGGTGGCGATGGGGATACCGAGATTTACCATATTTCGGTAAAAAATACGGGCAAAGGAGAGGGCGCAGACAAGTTTTATTTTGCGATCGGCAAAGACCCTGGCCGTGACCTCCCTGGATGAACCACAGCCAAGATTATGGCCCGCTATGATCACGGAACCTGGCTCAATGGTCTTGGCCCACTCAGGGTTATAACCATGCAGCAGACCCTGTTTACGGATATTTTTATCTAGGCTAAAGAAATTTGGCGGATGGATGAGATCGGTGGAAATATTCTCTCCCACCACGTAGGCAAAACGGTTCATGGGGCAAACTCCCTGGGGTCGGTGATATACCCTGTTATAGCACTTGCCGCAGTAACAAGGGCCGAGGCCAGATAGGTGTCACCGGGGCCGGTGCGCCCAGGGAAATTGCGATTTGAGGTGGCGATCATATTCTGGCCTGAACCAATGATGCCCTTATCAATCCCGCCACATGGCCCACAGGATGGGGCATCGACAATGCCTCCGGCCTTGATGATCTCGCTGATATAGCCAGCTTCAAGGGCGTCAAGATACACTTTTTTAGAGGCTGGAATAACCACAAGGCGTACATTGGTTGCCACCTTTTTGCCTTTGATTATGGCAACCGTATCGGCAATATCCTCAAGCCGCCCGCCGGTACAGGAGCCGACAAAGGCTTGGTGGATGGGGATGTGTTTAAGATCTTTGGCAGGTTCCACACACCAAGGGGCGGGGGGGATGGCAACAAGCGGTTCGCTGGGTATCTGGATGGTTTCCCTGGCATCATAGTGTGCGTTGTGATCGGCAAGGATGGCTGGTGTTTTAACTCCTTTGGCCTGTAAAAAGGTTGCCGTGATTTCATCGTGAACAATGGTGAAAAATGCTGCTCCCATCTCAGCCCCCATACAGGCCAGGGAAAAGCGTGAGTCCATACTGAGTTTGGTTGTGGTTGCATCAACACATTCAAAGGCGTAATCAGCATAGGTTGTGGTGCCAAGGGTGTGGAGGATTTGCAGGGCGATGTCTTTGCCCCTGATAGTGGTCGTCTGATTTCCCTGGAGTTTAAGCTTGAGGATCTTTGGTGGCGCAAGCCAGGTGAATCCTGTGACCATGGAAAAAAGAATGTCGGTGGAGCCAAGTCCACAGGCAAGATTGCCCAAGGCTCCGGCCATAATGGTGTGGGAGTCAGCACCAATAATAAATTGTCCGCAACCCACCAGCGGATCCTCCACCATTATCTGGTGGCAGATGCCGGTGAAGGGTGAACGGCGGATCCCGGCAAGTTCAAGGGTGAAATCCAGATACTGTTGCAATATTTCAGCTCGTTCGGCAGTGGCAGGGGGGACAAAATGATCAGCGGCAGCAAGGATACGCTCAGGGTGGGCAAGGGGTTTGCCAAGTTTCCTGAATGGTTCAATAAGAAGCGCACCTGTGGCATCGTGAAGGAGTAAGTGGTCGTAGGATATAAGCAGGTGGTCGCCATCCTGCCTTAGGGTGTGGCGCGCAAGGATTTTACTTGTCAGAGACTGCGCCATCAGGAGACTCCTTCCACCATTGACATAAACAGATCATCGGAGAGGCCTGCATGTGACTTGTAAAAAGAGCGACATTTGACAATGAAATCTCTAAGGTCTGTGCCCTTGTGTTTTTCCTGGAAGCCTTTTATTTGGGTGAGAAGCCGCTCTTTTTGCTCCCCGGTTAAGCAGATCTTCTTTTGGTCAAGGAGAAATTCGAGGTACTCCATCCCCGTATGTTTGCCCAGGGCAAAGGTGCGGGACTGACCGACCTGTTCCGGGGCAAATGGCTCGTAGCTCCCCTTCTGGCGCAGAAGGGCGCGGGCGTGGAGCCCTGATTCACACTTAAAGGTGTTTGAGCCGGAGACAGGTTTAATCGGCGGAACAATCATGCCGGAAATCTCTTCAACCAGGTGGCATATCTCTACAAGTTTATCGGTGTTTATGTCGATGTTCAGGCCAAGGAGGTTCTTTATGCCAATGCTGACCTCTTCAATGGAGGCGTTGCCGGCTCTCTCGCCGATGGAATTTATGGTTCCTGAAAAATAGACGGCACCGGCCTCGATGGCGGCCAGTGAATTTGCGGTGGCAAGGCCGTAGTCATCGTGACAGTGGATACCAAATTTTATTTTCGGAAAGGCTTTTACCAGTTGTGCTACTTTTTGCTGCATTCCCCAAGGGGTGAGGGCACCAACACTTTCGGCAATGATAAACGAATCAACACCGAGAGCCTGAAGTTTTTCGATGGTGTCTTCCTCTGCACCACTTCCGGCCCGTCCGGCATCTTCAAGGACAACCATTACCTTAAGATTGATGCTAAAGGCATGGGTTACAGCATCGACAATAATGGTTTGGAACTCGGCAAATGATACGGAGCGGATAAGCCCACTTAATATTCGTGAGATGGGAAAGAAGAGAAAGATACCAACTGCACCAAGCTCCTTGGCCTGACTTATCTCATGGTTGTCCGGACGCACTGTGGCAAAGATTTCAGCCTTAAGTCCGGCCCCGGCAACAGCCCTGAAGGAATCTTGTTCCTCCTTTGAAACAATGGGGAATCCCGCATCAAGAATAGTGACACCGGCCTTGCTTAAGGCTGTGGCGATGCGAAGTTTGTCATCTTTTGTGAAGTAAACTCCGGCTGCCTGTTCACCATCACGCAGGGTTGAGTCGATGGTTATAATGGTGTGCGGTCTGTTTTTTTTGCCGGTCATGTGAAAGATAAAATTGAGAGTAACTCTTATAAAATAAGAGGGTGCCATGGTGCATGGAAGTTGTTAATAATAGCTCAGTAATAGCTAATTTGAAAGGTAAAAAAAAGGTGGGTGTATGTTGAAAAATAAGTCAGTGCCATGGGGCAGATTGAAACCTGTTTTAGCCTATGTGCTTATGCTGTTTCTGATTTACGGGTGTGCAGCAAAACCCCTTGATCTTTCCCTTGTCCCGACAGAGGGTATGCAGGTTAAGGTCAGTCAAAAACGAGCGCAGGGTAGCGTTGGAGTGGTGCCATTTGTGGACGCAAGACCCGTTCGCCATGGTAGTGATAATGCCAAGTGGAGGGGGCTTATCCCCGGCATGTTGTGGATTGAGATAAGTTCTGATATTCCTGAGACCTATACGGCGTTTTCCCATTATGAGTCAAAGCCCCTTGAGCGGGCAAGCTCCAGGGCCGCAGTTGATATTCTTAAACGTTCAGGTCTGTTTGCCGAGGTAATTGATCTGCAAAAACAGCCCTTGGCCAGCCCGCAATACCGCTTAACTGGCGTGGTGTATAAAACCATGGTCAATGAGACGGGCTATTACTATGGCTCTTCTATCTATGCCTGGCTGCTCAGGGTTATCGGCTTGCCCTATGTCTCCTTTGAGGTGGAGTATCATATCGGTCTCTCATTGGCGGAGGCAGATTCCGGTAATATTCTATGGCAGACAAAGATTAAGGGAGCGCGTGAGGATAAGTTTTATTCGGTATATAGTGTCAGTAATGGGCGTGATGGCAAACATGTTATTGCCTGGAATATGGCCGATATCTTTGCCGAGGAGTTTAGTCTGCATGTTGCTGAGTTGCAGGCTGTTTTAGCTGAAAAAGGGTCGGCGTATGATTCTAATGGGCTTAAACTTTTTGTCAGATAAGGTCTGGGGAATTGTCAGTAATGTATGGCTGTTCAAGGCTTGTTTTTTTCGTTTTACATGGATGGACAGCGTTTCTCTCTTTATCCTGCTCATCCTGTCCTGAATCCTGAATCCGAATAATATTCAAGTCCAATAAGAGCAAAAAAACGACGTTAATCTATCAATAGAATGCAAGTGGGAAGGTGGAATGCAAGCAAAGAAAATAGTTTTAGTCACCGGAGCAAGCCGAGGGATTGGCGCGGCTATCGTCAAACGAATAAGCCTAGAGTATGAGGTTTGGCTAAATTACCGATCTGATCATGATTCGGCCAGAAATATTCATGCAGATATTGAAACCCAGGGCGGGGTGTGTAAACTACTGCCCTTTGATGTTGCCGATGAACAGAAGGTGAATGGGGCAATCAAACCACTCCTTAAGGATAATAAGGTGTATGGCCTTGTCCATAACGCTGGTATCACTAGGGACACCCTGGTTGCTACCATGACCAGAGTTCAGTGGGATGAGGTCATGGGGGTGCATCTAACCGCCTATTTTCATCTGACTAGGGTTTTAGCGCGAAATATGCTCTTTGCTAGGGAGGGCAGGGTGATTGCTATCTCATCGGTGTCGGGTGAAACAGGGCAATCCGGTCAGGTGAATTATTCGGCAGCTAAGGCAGGACTCATCGGTGCCTCAATGGCCTATGCCCGCGAGGTTGCCCGGAGAAATGTTCTGGTTAATGTCGTGTCGCCGGGGCTTATTGACACGGAAATGACTGAGGGGCTTTCCAAAGATGCCATGCTTCCGGCTATTCCCCTGGGGCGGTATGGAACCTGTGATGAGGTTTCAGGGCTAGTGAATTTTCTGCTGGGACCGGAGGCTTCTTACATTACAGGCCAGGTACTAAGCGTCAATGGTGGTTTGTATATGTGACCTGGTTTAAAGAAGGGGTAGTTATTTGGTTGCCAGGGCAATTATCTCTTCGTACAGTTCCTTTGCGCCGTCAAAATCATCATTTTCCAGCCTTTCCTGGAGTTGAAAGGTCTCGTTGTCGGCAATCTCAAGGAGGTGGGGTTTCAGGATGTAAAAGAGGTGCTTGGCCTCAGGGATTCCACCGGTGATATATTGGCGCAGCTGGGTAACGCGTTTTTCCTGACCCGCAAGTGGTTTTTTGCTAGAGGGCTTTGTTGGCTGTAATTGTCCCGCAAGCTCTGGGATGTTCTCTGCCAGGGAAGTTTGTATCTTGATCATCTTTTCTTCCAGCACGCCGAAGTACTTATGGGTATCTTTGCCGTTTTTGCGTAACTCCTTGTCAAGGCTTATAGCAACCTGGACAAGTTCCAGAGCACCTATGTTTCCTGCGACACCTTTCAGGGTATGGACGAGCCGTGCTGCTTCCTGTGGTTGCTCCTCTTTTAGATGGCGCCCTATCAAGGGGATGATTTGGCTGTAGTCACTGGCAAATTGGATCAGGAGTGACCGGTACAACCCTGTGTTCCCTGCCAAGCGGCGCATTGCTGTTTCCTGGTCAATGCCGCTGATTTCTGCTGGAAGTTCTGCGTTGACCATGCTTGGCTTGAGATGATCGCAGGAAAAATCGTGTTGTTTGTCTTCTGGCATGAATTTTAGAAGCATTGCCAGAACATCACTCGGCTCCAGAGGTTTGGTCAGGTGGTCGGTCATTCCAGCCGCAATACTTTTTTCCTTATCCCCCGTCATGGCAAATGCCGTCATGGCAATGATTGGCAGGTCAATCTTTTGACCTTTAATCTGTTGCTGTCTCTCCCATAGCCGTATTTCTTTAGTTGCCGCAAGTCCATCCAGGACAGGCATTTGGATATCCATGAGAACAAGGTCAAAATGTTGCTCCTGGACAAGGGTAACAGCCTGCTGTCCATCATCTGCTGTGGTGACAATAATATCCCAGGATTCCAGGAATTCCCTGGCAATTTGCTGATTGATGGAGTTGTCCTCCACCACTAGTATTTGTCTGCCGGCAAGTTTTGCTCTTAATTCTTTGTTTGCATCAAGCTTGTTGTCGAGCTGATTGGGAACGATGGTCGTTGCGAGCGCTTTAAGGATGGCATCCTTCAGGGATTGGCTTGTGACAGGTTTTAAGAGAAAGCCGTCAACCTCAAGATTCCTGAATTCTTCCTGTTTCGTTGCCTCTTCGTAAGCGGTGACGAGGATCATGGCTGGAAGGGTGGGGATATCGAGTGAGGTCTGAATAGTTTTAATGCACTCTATGCCACTTTTGCCCGGTAGTTGCCAATCAAAGATTACTAGGTCAAATGCTGATTCTTGCACCAGCAGAAGGGCCTCCTCACCGGAGGATGCGGTGGTTACTTCAAAAGAAAAGGATTTGAGGATAATGGTAAAGATTTTTTGGACGGTGATATTGTCATCAACAACCAGAACCTTTGAGCCCTGAAGCTGATCCGGGATATGGTGGGCGCAGGCTATGGAGGAGGATGATCTGGACAGGACAATTTCAAAATAGAATGTCGAGCCCTGACCAAGTGCGGAGTTGACTTCAATCTTACCATCCATAAGGCCAACGAGTAGCCTGCTGATGGTGAGTCCGAGTCCGGTGCCGCCGTATTTACTGGTGGTGCCATTCTCGGCCTGGCTGAATGCCTCAAATACCTTTTCCTGCTGTTCCTCGGTTAAACCGATACCGGTATCCATGATAGAAAAACGGATGGTGACCTGTTTGGCATTTTTATCAACGAGTTCAGCCCCCACGATAATTTCGCCCATCGGGGTGAATTTTAAAGCGTTGGTTACAAGGTTTAGTAGAACCTGGCTCAGTCTTAATGGGTCACCGATAAGATTTGTTGGGATCTCGGGGTGGATTGAGGTGATAATTTCAACATTGGGATTGTATTCCTTGGTGATGGCAATATCATTAACATTTTTAAAGACATCCTTAAGGTTAAAATCGCTAAGTTCCAGTTCAAACTTACCAGCCTCTATCTTTGAAAGATCCAGAATGTCATTGATGATAGCAAGCATATTATGGGATGCTACATTGATCTTTGTCAGGTAGTCATCCTGTTTTGAATTTAGAGAGGTGCTTTGTAATAAATGGGCCAGGCCAATAATACCATTTAGGGGTGTGCGGATTTCATGGCTCATGGAGGCGAGAAAACGACTCTTGAGACGGTTGGCATTTTCTGCCTGTTCACTGGCCTTCTGAATCTCGATCTGATTCATCTGTTGAACAATCTGTTGTTCGCGACTCCTTTTTTCGAAGGCGTTGTGGAGGATAGTAATAAGATCGGACTTATCATAATCCTCGCTAAAAATATGATACACATGGCCCTTATTCACTGCCTGGATGAGAATCTCCGGGAAGTCTTTTGCACAGATGATAATCCGGAAGGTGCCCTTGTGAGTCAGGCGAATTTCGGCATAAAAATCCAGCAGGGTTTCATCATCGTCACGTTGAAAGCCAACAACAGCCCCCACAGCGTGGTTGCTGAGTATTTTCCGTGCCTGGTCAGGTGTTTCTGCCGTATATATGGTGTAATCACCGAGTCCCTGTTGAAAATCCCGGGTTGCCTTCTGATCGTGGTCGAGATAGAGAATGGTCATAGGTGGCGTGGACAGTTGTGATATCGTGAAAAAAAACAATAATTTATGATAATGGGGTTGAGGCTTATTATATGGATAGTTTTCTGGTGGAGTCAACCTGTTTTTGTTGAATTTATAAGGTTTAAGACGTGGAGGGGCGAATGCGGAGATGTAATGATGTTAAGCTATTTGTCAGAGGGATAGATCTTTGTAGGTGTTATGGTGCAACGCCAAAAGTTAGGGTAATTGTTATGCTACCCCCCACTGTCTCTCTATGGGTTTACGGGCCCTTAGTCTTCCGGGGTAAACCCGATCTTTAAAATGGCATTTTTAATGACACTCGTGTCGACATCCGCTGTGGTTTTATATTGAACAAGGCCGGAGGCGAGATCCACCGAGATATCACAGACTCGGTCTATTTCTTCCAGGGCCTTTGTTACGGATGCCACGCAATGTCCACAGCTCATGCCACTTACTTTAATGGTTTTCATCCTAGTCCTCTTGCTGGTTGGGGGTTTATAAGGGGTGGTAGCCACTCATATTTATTATTAAGCTCATTTGTAATTAGGTATAGAACAACTGAAACGGTATTGATACCTGTTTTAAGAAAAAAACGGAACCTAGGAAAAATGATGATTCAAAATATTTCTGCCGCTCTTACCGGTATGCACTGCGCCTCCTGTTCAACCCGAATTGAAAAGGTCGTCTCGGAACTTGTTGGGGTTGAGTCTTGCGGGGTGAATTTGGCCGCAGAGACAGTCAGCCTGCGTTTTGATTCCGCGCTTATTACTGTTCAGGTGATTAGTGATGTTATTGCCGGTCTCGGTTTTGGTCTTGTTCTAGCAAATAAAAATTCGGAAAAACAGGTACATCTGACAATTAAGGGCATGCATTGCGCCTCCTGTTCAACCCGGATTGAGAAGGTAGTTGGTCAGCTTGACGGGGTGGTAAGTTGTGCGGTTAATCTGGCCAGTGAGGATTGTCACCTCATTATTATGCCGACAAAAATTAGGGTGCGCACCATCCTTGAGGTGATAAGAGGTCTGGGGTTTGAAGCGACTCCCGTGCGGGATGGCGAGAATGCGGTGCTTAAAAAGCAGGAGGAGGTACGTTTACGTCTGCAGGCCATGCGGAGGAGGCTGTTGCCCTCATTTGGCCTGGCTCTAATGGTGATGTTCTTTTCCATGGGTGAAATGGTTTTTACCTATCCAGCGGCAATAAGCTCTAGTCATGCTCCCTTTGTCTTTGCCTTTATCCAGTTTTGTCTTACTCTGCCTGTTCTTTTTCTGGGGCGGCATTTCTATATCATTGGTATTCCCGCTCTGCTCCGGCGTGTTCCAAATATGGATTCACTTATTGCCCTTGGGACTGGCGCGGCCTTTGTCTATTCCACCTGGAATCTTGTTGAGATTGGCCTTGGTATTGATGCCCTTAAACGGGCCCACGATCTCTACTTTGAATCGGCGGCTATGCTTATTGCTCTGGTGTCGGTGGGCAAATATCTGGAGGCTAGGTCAAAGGCTAATGCCTCCAGTGCGATTAGGCAAATGATGAAACTCACCCCCGATACCGCCACGTTGATTCAGGATGGGCGACAGGTGGCGGTGTTGGTGGATGATATCATGGTGGGGGATAAGTTGTATGTAAAGCCCGGGGCGCGAATTCCGGTGGATAGTGTCATTGTTGGTGGCAGATCCACAATTGATGAGTCAATGCTCACCGGTGAAAGTCTGCCGGTCAAGAGGGGAGAGGGTGAAGATGTGTATGGTGGAACCCTGAACAGGAATGGGGTGCTTACGGTCAGGGCGGTTCATGTCGGTCAGGAAACCATGCTGTCGCGCATCATAAAGATGGTGCAGGATGCCCAGGGTTCCAAGGCCCCCATTGCCAATATGGCTGATCGCATCAGTTTATACTTTGTGCCGGTGGTGATGGTTATTGCCCTGATCTCAGGTCTCTCCTGGTTTTTTATTGGTGGTATGGATTTTAGTTTCAGTCTACGAATGTTTATTGCGGTTCTGGTTATCGCCTGCCCTTGTGCCATGGGGCTTGCCACTCCAACATCTATTATGGTGGGTACTGGCCGGGGGGCGCAGCTTGGGGTTCTTGTCAAAAATGGTGAGGCTCTGGAGATGGCCGGCAAAATTGATGTGGTGGTTTTTGATAAAACCGGAACCTTAACCCACGGTAGACCAACAGTTACCGATATGTTTCTCTTTTCTGGTGGGTATACAGAGCGTGAATTGCTGCATTTGATCGCCTGTGCTGAATCCGGTTCCGAGCATCCCCTGGCTGAGGCCATTGTTAATCATGGCAAAGAACTTGGTCTAGAGGTCACCCCTCCCACAGAGTTTGTAGCTCTTCCCGGCCGGGGAATTAAAGCTGTTGTTGCTGGCAAAGAGGTTCTGATTGGCAATCACGCCTGTATGCTGGAGCATGATGTGGCAGATCTTGACGGAATGATTGCAAAGCAGGCTCTGGTTCTGTCCGAACAGGGCAAGACGGCCCTGTATCTAGCGGTTGATTGCAGTTTTCAGGCGGTTATTGGTGTGGCTGATTCAATGAAAGATGAGGCCCCCCCGGTTGTCCGGCTACTTACAGATATGGGGGTAGAGGTGGTGATGCTCACTGGTGACAATGAAAAAACGGCGCGGGCTGTTGCCTATCAGGTTGGGATTAAAAAGGTGATTTCCGAGGTTATGCCAACTGATAAGGCCGAGGAAATCCTGAAATTACAGCAAAATAACAGACGGATTGCCATGGTGGGTGATGGCATAAATGATGCCCCGGCCCTTGCCCAGGCTGATGTTGGTATTGGTATGGGCACAGGCATTGATATTGCGATTGAATCAGCCGATATTGTCCTTATGACAGGTCACCTTTTGGGCGTTGTCACGGCCCTGTCTCTCAGTCGGGCCACCATGGTAAATATCAAACAAAATCTGTTCTGGGCCTTTGCCTATAATGTGATTGGTATTCCTGTTGCGGCGGGTGTGTTGTACATTTTTGGCGGACCAACCTTAAACCCGATGCTTGGTGGGGCGGCCATGGCCCTGTCGTCGGTGTCAGTGGTGACGAATGCCCTGCGCCTGCGATTGTTTAAGCCACCCTTACTGTAGCGACCTGGACTCAAGGGTCAGGTGTGGGGTATATTTTCGAGAACTCGTTTTAATTGTTCGGACTTTAGGGGGGAGATGAACCTAACCCCTAGGCTAAATGGGGTGAGGTGGGCGGAGAGACTGCGGTTAAACCAATCAGGTTTTGCCGGGAGGGTAATCTCTTTGCCACCTGGGCAGTATAAAATGATGTGGAGCAGGAGTTCTCTTGATTCCATGGCAGTATAGGCCAAGTGAACACGACCATCGAGTATCTCGGGCAGGGACAACCCGGCTCCCTTCATGGAAATATCAATGAGGTTGCCAGTTAAAATGGCTGATTTTTGCGCGCCGTATTCACCCTCCGCCAGGAAAATACCGATCTTGCCAGTGCATGGGTGACGCTTGTTTTGTCGCCGTTCAAGTAGCATTAAGTCCTTATCCGTAACTGTTTGTGGATGGCTTGTTTAATTAGTGGAGCCACCGAGTATATATCAAATAATAAGTCAGATTTGCGATTTGGATAGGTGTTCGTGCCTATTATCTTGGTGATGCCGCTTTTTATAAAGCGTTCCTGGCTGTCCCCGGACATTACAAGGTGGGTGGCCATGACGATGGTGTCTGTTGCCCCTGCGTCCTTGCAGCGTTCGGCGGTTTGGATAATGGAGCCGCCTGTACGAATCATATCATCACAGATAATAACGGTTTTGCCTGAGACCACCGAGGCCACCTGGCCCACCATGGTTTTATCTTTGGCAAACCGGTCTTTGTCGGCAGCCGTATGGGCTACGCCAAGTTTACCGGCAAGGCGTGCCACCCATTTTGATCTGCCATAGTCCGGCGAAACCAGAACAAAGTTTTCTAGATTTAATGAGTTGATTTTGCTGATAATCAACTCATCTGTTTGGATGTGCAGGGTGTGGATATTGCCGCAATGGGCATTGAGAACGGCTTCTGAATGGAGGTCGATAAAGGCGGTGAAATGTGGCCTGGCCCTGAATATTTGCCTAGTCCTGGTTATTCCCTTGGGGACTTCAAAGATGCCGGGTTTTGCCTGTTCCATGGTTGAGTAGCCGAGATACGGGACAATCACATTGACGGTGTGGGCCATGTAATGATGACAACCATCGATTATGTCAATTAGCTCCAGTAACGAGTTGTCGGTCGGGGTGGAGGCGATGATGACCACATCGCGGCCGCCGATATCGGTCGGGAAGGCGTGATAAATTTCGCCATCGGAGAACTCCTGACGCTGCATTGGTGTGGATTTGCACTGGAGCAGGTCTGCCGTTTCCTTGGCCAGGTCTGCCGATTCCAGGTTGGAGAGAATAATAAGGTCTTTTATGGATGCTTGTTTCATAAGAGGCTACCAAATCGTGCTTTAGGGCCTGTAAAAAAGATATCAGCTATCTTATTTCCCTACAGACCCTTTACTGGTCGGAAATAATAAATAATTTTGTGACCTTAATCGAACCACGCCCCTCCCGACCAGAGAAAAAATACAAATCAGTTAAAAATGTGGTCTGGATAGCACCTGATATTTGACCTGGGTTATTACAGATGGATATCCTCACCACTCACCAATCTGACAAGTTCTTTGTAGTCCTCACTTCCCTTTGAATTTGGCGCAAATTCAAAGATTGTCTGGCCGTAGGCCGGAGCTTCACAGAGCTTGATATTGTATCTGATGGGTTGACTGATGTGGTCGCCGTACAGTTCCTGCAGTTTATGCAAGATGGTTGCGCTGTTGCGCACCCTTTTGTCGTGAAAGGTGGGAATAATGTATTTTAGACCAAGTTTTTTGTTGTATTTCTGGATTGCTGAGAAGGATTTGAGAAATTCCACCAGTCCCTGCAGGGTCATGACCTCCAGAGAAACAGGGACGATAATCTCGGTGACAAAAAACAGGACGTTGACAATGATGGGATCCCAACCGGGGGAGGTGTCAAAGATAATGTAGTCAAACTGGTCAGCAATGGGGTCAAGCTTTTCGGTGAGGGTATGTTCGCCGCCAAAGTCCTTGCGCTGAATAAGCCGTTTTACTCCGGCAAGTGATTTTCCACCCCCAAGAAGCCAGAGGTTTTCCCTGGCCTGGAAATACGCCTCTTCAGGGGGTAGTTCGCCGGTGATAAGTTCGGTAAGCCCCGCCTTCGGTTGTACGCCAAGCATAAAGGCCGACTGGCCCTGGGTGTCGGTATCTATAAGGAGAACCCTTTTTCCGGCAAGAGCCAGGCCGTGGGCCAGGTGTACGGCTGTGGTGGTTTTTCCGACTCCCCCCTTACTGAGGGTTACTCCAAGTTTTCGTACTTTTTTCTTTTCGGGGATGATCTTTGGCGAGCTTTCGGTGAAGGGGAAGAGCTTTTTGCAGTATTTACAGCGAACTAGGGTGATATTTGGTGGAATACGGGTCTTGTCAATCGTATGTGTTTTCTGGCAGTGGGCGCAGTGTAGGATCATTGGTTCTGGAAACCTGTGGCCTAAAAATCTGGCATAAAGGAAAATAAACTGGCTCTATGGTCATCCATAAAACGTTTGAGAAGTTCTTTTGTCTGGTGATCCATCTCAATGAGTTCAATGCCACAGAGACAGCCCACATCCTCTGCTGAGATGTGGGCGACACAACCCTTGACCTTGCAGGATACGGTGTCAATGGTCAGGACAATGTCAGTAACATTGTCTCCTGTGACAAAGGTGTTGATGTTATCAAGGTAGATGCCAACGCCACCTGCGGCAATATTAACAATCTCATAGCTGGTGTCAGCAATAGTGATACTGATCTTACTCGTTTCATCAATTGGTATTCTGAAAAATTTACGACCGCCATTGCTATTGTTGTCTGTCATCTGAGTTTCCTTTGGGGGTGGAATAATCATTGTACCGGTCTATTTTAAGGGGGAATATTTGCTTGACAAGGAAGGGCGACCTGTGTTTGTAACGTCAGTATATCATAGATGTAAGTAGTGGATCAAAAAGAAAAAATCAGGCTTTGCTGGGTGTAAAGGGGGGATATAAATGAAGGTGACAATTACCTACTGTACAAGGTGAAATTATTTACCGAGGGCTTCCGGTCTGGAGGCTGAACTTGTGACAGCGTTTAAAGCGGATGTCGAGTTGCTTGCTGGCTCTGATGGTATTTATGATGTGGTGGTGGACGATGTTCTGATTTTCTCCAAGAAAAAAGAGAGGCGTTTCCCCGAAGATGGTGAGGTTGCCAAGTTGATCGAGGCGTTGTAGGGCCTGACTCCTGAATCCTAACTCCTAACTCCTGAATTCTGACTCCTGAATCCTGACTCCTGAATTCTGACTCCTGAATCCTGACTCCTGAATCCTGACTTCTAACCCCTAACTCCTACTCCCGATTACCAAAGATTGCCGTGCCAACCCGGATCATGGTGGCGCCTTCGGCAATGGCGACTCGGTAATCCGCTGACATGCCCATTGATAATTCCAATGGTTTGTCTTGGGCCAGCAGGCCGTCCTGTTTAAGGCTCATACCTAATTCCCTGAGGGCTGTAAAATAGGGGCGACTCTCTTCAGGGTCGTGACCGTAGGGTGGAATGGTCATCAGGCCGCAGATCTCAAGGGCTGGCAGGGGCTGGATGGCCTTCAGTAGTTCCACGGCCTGTTCCGGTAGAATCCCGGATTTTTGAGGTTCCAGCCCGACGTTTACCTGGATTAGAATCTTTTGGACCTTGCCAAGGTTTGTGGCGTGTTTGGCGATGGTCTTGGCGATTTTCAGCCGATCCACGGTATGGATTAAGTCAAAATAGGTGACGGCAAGTTTGGCCTTGTTGGATTGCAAGGGGCCAATGAAATGGAAAATGCCACGATCCTCGGAGAGATCCTTGATCTTCTCCACCGCCTCCTGCATAAAATTTTCGCCAAAATCGACCTGGCCGCAGTCCAGGGCCTGCCTTATCGTTGCAACCGGTTTTCGTTTGGAGACGGCGATCAGCTTAATGGGGGTGTGGCGGTCAAACTCTTTGGCCGCAGTCTTAATATCCTGTTTTATCCGGGCAATATTGTCAGCAATCATAATTTTATCTGTAAGAGGTTCTGAACGTTTTGGCTGGTGATTTCTGCCAGTTTTTCAAGGCTTATATTATGGAGCATGGCGACCTTCTCGGCGGTGTAGAGCAGGTAGGCCGGTTCGTTGCGTTTGCCCCGGTATGGCTCCGGGGCCAGAAAAGGCCCATCGGTCTCAAGCAGTAAGCGATTTAAGGGAACTGAGGCCGTTGCCTCCTGCAGGTCCAGGGCCTTTTTAAAGGTCACAACTCCAGGGATTGAGAGGTGAAAACCCAGGTCAAGAAATTTACGGGCCACGGTTTTATCGCCGGAAAAACAGTGGATAATACCCCCGGCCGGGAAGGGGCCCTGGGCCTTGAGAATGGTGATGATTTCCGCGTGGGCTTCACGGTCATGAATAATGATGGGCAGATTAAGCTCTTTGGCGCATTGAAGCTGGATGGTAAAGGCTTTGATCTGGTCAGCAATCGGGGCATAATCCTTATAGCGGTTAATGCCGATTTCGCCAAAGGCAACTACCTTGGGGTGCTTGCTAAGCTCGCGTAACTGAGCCATGGTGCTGGCGTTACATGTCGGGGCATAATGGGGGTGAATGCCCACTGTTGCATAGACATTTTGGTGCTGTGAACAGAGTCCAACAGCTTCTTTGGAACTAGCAAGATCAATGCCGATGGTAATAATGGTGCCAACCCCGGCGGATTTTGCCCGGCTGATTACGTCGTCCACGTCATCGGTGTACCTGTCCATGTCGAGATGACAGTGGGTGTCGACAAACCCACAGGCTGATTGGAGGAGGGGCAGAGGTTTTCTTTTTTTCTTTTTAGACATTGTGTTTTGTCGGTGGAATTGCAAAGAGTTGGATTTTAGATGTGAGGAGTAAAAGCCAAGCGTGTAGAGTCAAGGTTAAACAACGGCTGCGCGGTGTAAATTAATTGACAAAGCGCATAAGGACAACTACTTTGTGACCCATATTTTAAATGTTTAATTTTATCTCTTTGATGTTTCTTTATAGATATGCGTAAAGTTACAAATGCAAAGGTTCAGGTTGCCATGAAACCAGTACAACAGGCCATTTATAACCGGAGATCACGGCGGGAGTTTACCGCTGACCCTGTTGACAAATCCATCATTGAGGCAATTCTCAAGGCGGGGATCTGGGCGCCATCCGGCCTGAATAACCAGCCGTGGCGGTTTGTGGTTATTACTGATGCCTCCACTATCAAACAGCTTTCGGAAACGACCCATTACACCCATATTGTCGCTGGTGCGCCGGTACTTATTGGCGTTTACCTTGATGCGGATTCAATGTACGATGCGGTCAAGGATTATCAGGCCATTGGTGCCTGTATTCAAAATATGCTGCTTGCCATTGAAGAATGTGGCCTTGGCGGGGTGTGGCTAGGTCAGATCTTGAAAAATAGGGATGACGTAAATCGCATCCTCGGGGTGGAGAGCCGCTACGAACTGATGGCTGTCCTGGCCCTGGGGCATCCCGCCAAAACGGATCAGCAATCGAACCGCAAACCACTGGCAGATTTTATCCTGAAAACTATTTAACCTTACTTCCCACAAGAAAGGCTAAATCTCATTAATATTATGGAAATACGGAGATTATTATGAACGGTTTCAATTTAAAGCAACTCCTTGTCCTTATTGCGGTCTCTTTTACCCTTTCAGGGTGCTTGGGGATGGAATCAAGTACTGAAATCAATGGGGCTGATAATGCTCAGGCCCAGGTTGAGCAGGCCCAGCCTTTTTATCACTCTTCATACTCCAAACTGTTGTTGCCCGATGGCCTCACCATGGATAAGAGGGAGTCCAGTTTTGTTAAAACGGATTCGTTCACCGGTGGTAATATCCGCTTTGTCGGTAAACTGGAACTCGACTCTCTTGGTCAGTTTTTTTCCAACACAATGCCTAAAAATGGCTGGAAGAACGTGTATGCCAGCCAGGGGGCCGAGATTCTGCAGGCCTATACCCGTGAAGGGGCCACCTGTATCATAAAAATCACCGAGACGAGTTTTAAGACCAACGTTGATATCTACGTGGCTGATGTTGCAGCTAAGTAAGACCGGATTTTTGAACTGATGCCATCACCATTACGTGGAAAAAAAATACTCCTTGGAGTGTGCGGTTCTATTGCTGCCTATAAGGGTTGTGAGTTTGTCCGCAATTTACGCAAACTTGGGGCTGAGGTTACGGTTGTTCTTACCTCTGGTGGGGAGCGGTTTGTTACAAGTCTCACCTTTGCAGCGTTGTCGGCAAATAAGGTGTATGGCGGGATGTTTGCCAGTGATGAGAGTCATAAGATTCCCCATATCAGCCTTTCCCGTGACCATGACCTAATCCTCATTGCTCCGCTTACGGCGCAGACCATCAGTCGTCTTGCCCAGGGTCAGGCCGATGATCTTCTCTGCTCGGTGGTGCTTGCCGCTAAAATCCCGGTTGTTTTATGCCCGGCGATGAATTCCAACATGTTCACCCATCCTGCCACCCAAAACAATCTGCAAACCCTGAAAGGCTATGGGTACAGGGTTGTTGAACCGGATTCAGGCAAGATGGCCTGTGATGAGGAAGGGCCGGGCCGTCTAGCTGAGTGGGATGATATCCGTATGCAGCTTGAATCTCTCTTTGTAAAGCAGGATTTGGCGGGGAAAAAGGTGCTGGTTACAGCAGGGCCCACCGAGGAGCCCCTTGATCCGGTGCGTTTTTTGTCGAATAATTCCTCTGGCAGGATGGGGTACGCCCTGGCGAGGGGCGCAGTTCTGCGGGGGGCCGAGGTGACGCTTATCAGTGGGCCGACCAGTCTTCCCCAACCGGCGGTGCATTGTTTTGAGGCCGTCCGCACCGCTGACGAGATGCAGGGCCAGGTGCATAATTATTTTGCTGCCACCGATATTTTAATTATGGTGGCAGCCGTTTCCGATTTTAGACCCGCCCACTGCGCGGATCAGAAAATCAAAAAACAGACGGGTGCTGTTCACTTGGAGTTAAGTGGCAACGCTGACATCCTTCTTTCCTTAACGGGTGAGCGGGATAAACAGTTTATGGTGGGGTTTGCGGCTGAGAGTGAAAAACACATAGAGTCGGGGCTTGATAAATTAAAGCGGAAAGAACTAAATATGATTGTTGTCAATGATATTGCAAGTACAGAAACAGGTTTTAAGTCCGAGACCAACGTGGTGACCATTCTCCATGATTCTGGGGAAACGGTTGAGGTAGGGCTTGGAACCAAAGATGAGATCAGTATGACTATTCTGGCTGAGGTTGCGGCGCGTCTTGGTGGCAATTCATGATTAGCCGGCGGGATTTTCTTAAAAGAACAGCAGGCACAGCCCTTTTTGTCGGTGGTGCTTGTGGGACTATTGCTCCTTCTGCCAAGGCTTACACCCTGCGGAGCAAACCAAAACTGGTTTCCCAAATAGCTACGATCTGTGAGATGTGTAAGGCCAATTGTCCCATGGTTGCCTCCCTGTATAAGGATGGTACCATTCGTCTGGCCGGTAACAGGAACAATCCCATTCATGGCCCGGCCTTATGTAGTCGCGGTCTTGCTGCCACCAGACTCCTCAACCATCCCGACCGGCTTAAATTCCCCATGCGCCGGGTAGGTGGTCGGGGCCAGGGTAGATGGCAGCGAATTTCCTGGGATGATGCCGTGCAGGAGATTGGTCGTAATATTCGTAAAACCTTTGCCACAAGGGGGGGCGATGGTCTGGCTCTTTTTGCCGGTGGCCGTTCTGCTCGCCATATAAAATCGTTTTTTACAAATCTTGGTTGCTCTAATATCTCTGACAGTTCCGCCGACCGTTCCCGTTTTATTCGCGCCCTCGGCTATGGCACCACCTTTGGTACCGTCCCCGATCCGGCTCTGGTTAATCTTGAAGGGAGCAGGTGTGTGGTTTTGCTCGGTACGCCAATTGGTGAGAATGTTCTTGTGCCCCAGGTGCGCCAGTTTAGCAAGGCTTTGGCCCGTGACGATACCCAGCTTGTGGTGGTTGATCCAAGGTTTTCAGCGGCGGCGGCCAAGGCCCAGCATCATTTGCCTATTAAACCAGGCACTGATACTGCTTTAATCCTTTGTTGGATCAACTACATCATTGAAAATGAATTGTTTGACCGTAATTTTGTCGAACAGTCATGCCTTGGCTTTGCCGAGCTTATGGATCATGTTGCGCCCTACACCCTTGAGCGGACGGCCACAATCACCGATCTGCCCAAGGCGCATATTGCCGGGGTGGCTGAGATTATGGGACAGGCCGGGGCTGCCACCACCATTGTTCCCGGTAATCATCTCTCCTGGTATGGTAATGATGTGAGCCGGGTGCGGGCTGGAGCAATTCTTTCCGCCCTGCTAGGAGCGTTGCCCCAGAGTGGTGAGGAACTCTTTGACTTTACCGCGACTTCAAAACCGGTTGATGTTGCCAGGGTTCTGGGGCGGATTCGCTCGGCTGATATTGGTGTGGTTGGTATCTGGGGGCAGAATCTTGTTCAATCTGAATCTCCGAGCTATTTTGTCACCAAGGCACTTCGTGATGCGAAATTTGTTTTCTGCACCGATATTTTCCCCTCAGAGACATCCCTGTACGCCGATATTATTCTGCCAGAGGCCTCCTTTCTTGAGCGAGATGATTTTTGCAAGACCTGGACGGCTCAGGATCGGAAAGTTATAGCAGGCTCATTTAAGGTGCGTGATCCTCTCTTTGGTGCCCGTCCTCCCTTTGATATTGTTGCTAAAATAGCCTCAGCCAGCGACCTTGGCGATCGTTTCAGTTCCGGCTCGGTAAAGAGTCTGCACGAATTAGATGCCAAGGGGCTAGATACCAATCTGCCTGGTTTAAGGCGGGCCGGGGGTGTAGTGGTGCAGCGCGTATCACTTGCTGAAGCTGAGTTAGTTCCTGGCATAAATGATGAGGTTTTAGATGATGCCAGGCTTGAGGAGAAAGATCCTTTTCTTCCCCCTGTCCAGACCTTTAAAACCCCCTCTGGCAAGGTTGAATTGGCCTCCTCCTGGCTTGGTCACAACGGTTATGAGACTCTGCCAGAATACGCTGAACCTCTGCCTGTGCCGGAAGGTTTTATCCGCCTTGTCAGTGGGCGCTGTCCGGTTCATACCCTTACCCGTACCTCAGGAAATAGCTGGCTGAATCATGAGATTGCTGAAAACGTGCTGTGGCTGTCAGAGGTTGGTGCCGCCACATACGGAGTTAAGCATGGTCAGCGTGTCCGGCTTGAGAGTTCTGACGGGTTGAAGAGTATTGGCCTGATTGAGGTTCTGGTTACCCCAGGTATTCGGGATGATTGTTGCTATGCCAGTCATGGTTTTGGTAACCTCTCCCCCCTGATGTCTGAAGGGTATAATCAGGGGTTCTCGGTGAGTCGCTTGTTGAGTCGTTCAAGGAAAGACCCTGTGTCTGGTGTTTGTGGCTTGCGGGATATTTTTGTTCGGCCAGTCCGGGGCTGAGATGGGCGAGTGTGACCAAAAAGGGCGTAGGGCCTATCTTCTCTCCGGATGGGGACTTATAAAGTTTGGGGCATTGCTGTCTTTTCTCTATCCCGTCTTCAGATTCGTTAAATTCTATATTCCACCTAAACCGCGCTTTGTGCGGGTGGAGAAGAAGCTTCTCGTTGGCGATGTTCATCTTGATCCAGATTTTATTCTTTTTGTGGGTGAAAACAAGGTTTGGGCGGTGAGTCGGAAATGCACCCATCTGGGATGCAGGCTCAACTTTAGTGAAGAGGCGGCCCAGTTGATCTGTCCCTGTCATCATTCTAAATTTACCACGGCCGGGATTCGGGTAGCTGGTCCCGCCAAGGATAATCTCACCCAGTATCCTGTGGAGTCTTTGGCTGAGAAAAAAGGCTTTATGGTGCGCTTGTAAAATGGGAGGCGAGACGAATTTTAGACAACGTGTTTGTGCTGTAAAGTGGGGCGAGATGTCTCTCGTCTCTCTCTATTTGTCGGTGGTGACGGGTATTGTTGTCGCCCTGCAATATGCTGCTGTAACCCCTTTTTTTTCCACCAGCGGAATGGATGTTCTGGTGCCGTTTGGCTCCTTCTTTCGCAGTCTGCATTTCTATACAAGCCAAGGGTTCTTTGTTCTTTGCCTCTGTCATTTTGGGGCAATTTTACTTGATAAGTCCTATCTGCGTTTAAGTTTTGGCAAGTGGTTGCCGCTTGTTGTCTCTATTCCCTTTGCCCTGCTCCTCCTCTTTTCCGGTTATGTTCTGCGGGGCGATGCCACCGGGGAGATGGCAGGTATTATTGCCGAGAATATCTGTTTGGCCATTCCGGTGGTCGGTGATCTGCTAAATAATCTTCTGTTTGCCATATCCAGCGAGGGCATGAAACGGGTCTATGCCAATCATATTATTGGCTTTATGGTGGCGTGGGGGGTGTTGTGTTGGGATCATGTCCGTAAATACAGGGCCAATATTCGCGATCACGGGTTGCTGGTCTGTTTTTACTTTGTTTTGTCTCTGATTGTCGATGCGCCGATGGAGCCGGAAACATTAAGTGTCTCCCATATTCAGGGGCCGTGGTTTTTTATTGGCTTGCAAGAGGTTCTCATATATATCCAGCCTTTCTGGGCTGGGGTGGTATACCCTCTCTCCTTCCTGGTCGGATTAATTTTGCTCCGGGACGAGGAGCGACTGGGGAGATTTGCCGTTTATTACTCAATCATCTGGCTTTTGGTCTATATTGTCCTGACTGTTATAGGACTTGGTCGCTAGCTCTCTTGGGTAGGGCAGTGAGATCTGAGAAACGGTACCTTGCGGGCTGGCGTCCCTGATGCTGAGTTTGCCTTCATGGGTCTCAACGATCTGACTGACTATGGAAAGGCCAAGGCCTGTGCCGGACTCCCTGGTGGTAAAAAACGGATCAAGGATAGAAGTTTTGTTTTTCTTTGCTATCCCAGGGCCGTTGTCGGCGATGCTGAGTAGAGTGATAAGGCCGTTTTCATTAACGGCTTCTTTTGCCTGGATGGCAATACGTGGTTCTGCGGTGTCGATCATGGCCTGGCTGGCGTTAATCAGCAGGTTTATGAGGATTTGCCGGATTTGATTGGCGTCTCCCCAGCAATCCAGGGTCTCGCTAGAGGTAACATTGGTCTTGATGGCATTATTCCAGTCCGGGTCACGTTCCACCATCGCCAAGGCTTCACTTATGAGGCTTGGGAGAGAGAACCAGATCATGACTGGTTCCGGGGGGCGTGAGTAGAGGAGGAACTCACGAATGGTTCCCTCAAGACGATCTGATTCACGAATGATAATATTCATCAGGGCCTGGGTAGTGGTGTCCTGACTGATTTCCTGTCCTAGAAGCTGGGCCGCGCCACTCATGGCTGCCAGTGGATTTCGGAATTCATGGGCAATACCTGCTGCCATGCGACCAATGGCAGCCATCTTCTCGGCCTGGCGGATTTGAAATTCCATCCGTTTGATTTCTGAAAGATCCTGCATGGTATAGATCCGGTAATTCCCTGCTTCCCCCGGCATGTTAAGGCGTGACCATGAATAACCCACCGGTATTTTTGCTCCATCCTTACGGATAACGGTGGCTATGGGTCTAATCTCACCTGTTTTTTCTTCCATGAGTTGTGGCATAAATGCTTTAAGGGTTTTTCCCCGCGCCTCTTCCTCGGTGAAACCGCTGATGCGATGGGCTGCGGAGTTGAGGGAGGTGATGGTGTTGCTTGCATCCACCGTGATGATTCCTGTGGTGATATCATCGAAGATCTGTTTGTACAAAATAGCAAAACGATCACGGTCAATGGTGGCTTTGGATAGTTCAAGTTCAGCCTTGTAGAGGCGTTCGGCCATAAAGGAGCCGATAAAGGCTACGAGAAAAAAGATAAGACCGGGGATGGAAAAACGATTCAGGACATAGGTGACATCCTGGAGGTTGGTATTGGGAAACAGCCACGGAAAGATATGCTGGTATTCCACGGTGAGGACAGCAAGGTAAAACAGGGATGATTGGGCTGCCATAAAGAGGGCCCCTGTCCGAAAAAGCAACAGGGCGCCACAGGTTATCGGAAAAAAATAGACGATAATGAGGATGGATTGACTGCCGCCGGTAAAGACAATGATGAGCGTGGTTAGAAGAATATCCAGTGAGATCTGGATATAGGCAAAGAGTTTGATGCAGGGGACGCGGGGAATTGCTGCTGCCGAGGTGATGGTGAACAGGTAAATTGCGCCAACGAAGAGTGCGATGTACTGGAGGGGTAGCAGGGGGAATATGATATAATTTTTTGGATAAAATAAAACCATGCCGCCAAGAACAATGGTCACCAGCAGAACCCTGAAAAAAAGGATTCTGGTCAGTTGTTTTGCAAGGCGTTGCCCCTCGTAGGGAGTGACCGGGGCGATGGAGCAGGGTTCTTGTGGGGTCATTTAATTGTTCACCGAAATGGTATGGGTCGCCTTTGCTGTTACGGAGTTGGAATGACAGAAACAAAGAAGGTAAAGAATGTGAGAATAAGGTTGGGCAATTCTGTGTTTTCCCAACTTGTCAAATGTCATATTTTTGAACCTTGTACCGGAAAGAACGAAAGCTCATTTTAAGGAGTTCTGCGGCCTTCATCTTTGAGTTGGTTCGTTCAAGGGCCAGTTTGAGGAGTTGCTTCTCATAGCGGGCAATAATGGCGTCAAGGCCCTCGCTGAATAATTCTTTTTCGCTTTCCACGGCAATAAGGTGGGGGGGGATTGTTGTGGTTGCCTTGTTTTCCTTGCGCCGGTGGGAGGAGAGGGTGAGGCTTTCAGGCAGGATCAGGTTGGATGAGGAGAGGGCCACCCCCCTTTCGATGATGTTCTCAAGCTCCCGGACATTACCGGGGAAATCATACTCCATTAAAACCTGCATGGAGTAACTTGAGAGTTGCACCGCTTCTTTCTCAAATATGCGGGCATATTTTTTAAGAAAATAATCCACCAGTAACGGTACATCACCCTTGCGTTTCCGCAGGGGGGGCATGCGGATAGGGATAACCGCCAGCCGGTAAAATAGATCTTCCCGAAAACGACCGGCCATGACCTCCTCTTCAAGGTCACGGTTGGTTGCTGAAATAATCCGGACGTTAACCTTTGTTATTCTGGTGTCACCAACCCGTTTAAATTCACGTTCCTGGAGAACCCTGAGGAGTTTGGTCTGGACAAGCGGGGTCAATTCGCCAATTTCATCGAGAAAGGCCGTGCCGTTATTGGCCTGCCCAAAAAGGCCAATCTTGTCAGAGGTGGCGCCGGTAAATGAGCCTTTGACATGACCAAATAATTCACTTTCAAAAAGGGTTTCCGGGATAGCATTACAGGTAATAGGGACAAGGTTGTTGCCTGCTACCTTGGAATGTTGATGGATGGCCTGGGCCACAAGTTCCTTGCCTGTGCCCGACTCCCCGTAGATCAGAACATTGGCGTGGGTTGGGGCAATACGGCTGATAAGATCGAAGATCTTTTGCATCTCCAGACTCTCGCCAATAATATCAAAAGACGGGTGGTCTATGGGGGAGGGTGGTTTGCTGCTTAGGGCCGAGGCGACAATATTTTTTATATCATCAACTTTGAAGGGCTTGGTGATATAGTCAAAGGCCCCGTTCTTCATGGCCTGAACCGCATCATCCGGGGAGGCAAAGGCGGTGATAAGCAGAACCGGGATATTGGAGTATTGATCCTTTACTTCCTGTAACAGCTCAAGACCTGTCATACCACCCATGCGGATATCGGTGATGACAAGGTCAACCTTGTGTTCTTGTAACTGCTCAAGGGCATTGGCGCCATCATTTGCAGTGAAAACGTGATGACCATCTTTTTCAAGGAGTATGGAGAGGAACTCCCGCATGGAGAGTTCATCGTCAACTACTAGGATATTTGCCATTTGGATTAGGTGATGGTGCTGGTTTTTAGGTAAGTAACGTTATGTTGTGTTTGAAAAACTGTAAAAAATATGTGGAATAGTGTAACAAGAACTAGACAAAAACCCCACCAGATTTTGGCGGGGTTCTACCAGTTGTGTAAAGGCTGGAATCAAAGTATGATTATGTCTGTTTATGAGTGGGTAAATTAACAATCAAGTTACAGGAATAAATGATGACTCAAAAGAAAGCCCTGATAACCGGTGTTACCGGTCAGGATGGTTCGTATCTGGCTGAATTTTTACTCGAGAAAGGGTATGAGGTGCATGGTATTAAGCGCCGTGCCTCATCATTCAATACCCAGCGTCTCGACCATATCTATCAGGATCCCCATGTGGATAACCAGAACTTTGTTCTTCACTATGGTGATTTAACCGATTCCTCAAATTTGACTCGTATTCTCCAGGAAGTGCAACCGGATGAGGTGTATAATCTTGGAGCCCAATCCCATGTGGCTGTAAGCTTTGAATCTCCAGAATACACTGCTGATGTGGTCGGCATGGGAACCCTGCGTCTACTTGAGGCCATTCGTCTTCTTGGACTTGAGAAAAAGACGCGGTTCTATCAGGCCTCGACATCAGAATTGTTTGGTCTGGTGCAGGAGACCCCACAAACCGAAAAAACATCATTTTATCCACGATCTCCCTACGCCGTTGCCAAGCTCTACTCCTACTGGATTACCATTAACTACCGTGAAGCCTACGGGATGTACGCCTGTAACGGTATCCTGTTTAACCATGAATCACCTCGCAGGGGTGAAACCTTTGTCACTCGCAAGATTACCCGAGGGTTGGCTAATATTGGTCAAGGCTTGGAAGAATGTTTGTATCTTGGCAATATGGATGCAAAGCGCGACTGGGGCCATGCTAAAGATTTTGTGAGGATGCAATGGTTGATGTTGCAACAGGACGCGCCGGATGATTTCGTTATTGCCACCGGGGTGCAGTATTCGGTGCGTGATTTTATCCGAATGAGTGCCATTGAACTTGGTTTAACCCTACGGTTTGCAGGCGAAGGCGTGGATGAATACGGTGTTGTAGAGAAGATAGAGGGTGATTCTGCACCATCCTTAAAAGTTGGGGATGTCGTGGTGCGGGTCGATCCACGTTATTTTAGACCGACAGAGGTTGAAACTCTGCTTGGTGATCCTGCCAAGGCCAAAGAAAAACTTGGCTGGGTGCCTGAAATTACCCTGGAGGAAATGTGTGCTGAAATGGTGACTGAGGATCTTGTTGTCGCCCGCAGGCATGCCTTCTTGAAAGAAAATGGTTATGAGCTTCCGGTTACTATCGAGAACTAACCCGCTAAAGCGGAAGTTTAGGATTGGACTTAGTTCAGTACCCCCTTGAGGGGTATAAGTACCTTGGAGTTAATTGTAATTTCCTCATTGCAAAAGTAATTGTCCCGTTTCTTGTTTTTTTATACGCGTTTTTAAAAGTAAGGCACTAAGAATGGCAACCGGAAAAGATAAAACAATATACGTCGCCGGGCACCGGGGCATGGTGGGGTCTGCCATTGTCCGTTGTCTTAAAGAGTCTGGCTATACCAATATTCTGACCCGCACCCATGCCGAGCTTGATCTCCTTGACCAGAAAGCGGTGCAAACCTTCTTTACCAAAAAACAGATCGATCAGGTGTATCTGGCTGCCGCCAAGGTGGGCGGCATCCACGCCAATAATACCTATCCAGCCCAGTTTATTTATGAGAATTTGATGATTGAAACAAATATCATCCATGCTTCTCATCTAAATGGGGTACAAAAACTTCTGTTCTTAGGGTCATCATGTATTTATCCTAAAAATGCCGGGCAACCGATGCCGGAGGATGCGTTACTGACATCTCCCCTTGAACCGACCAATGAACCATACGCCATTGCCAAAATAGCCGGAATCAAACTCTGCGAAAGTTATAACCGCCAATACGGGCGGGATTATCGCAGTGTAATGCCGACTAATCTCTATGGGCCCCATGATAATTTTCACCCGGAAAACTCCCATGTCATCCCCGCCTTGATGCGCCGGATCCATGGGGCCAAACAGAAAAATAGCCCAGAGGTTGTGGTGTGGGGAAGTGGTAAACCCATGCGTGAGTTTCTCTATGTCGATGATATGGCAGAGGCAAGTATTCATGTGATGGATCTGGATGAACAAACATATCAGACCCATACCCAGCCGATGTTGTCCCATATCAATGTCGGTAGCGGGATTGATTGCACGATCCGGGAGTTGGCCGAGACGATTGCTCTGGTGGTCGAGTATACCGGAAATCTTGTTTTTGATAGCACAAAACCGGATGGAACCAAGCGTAAACTGATGGACGTTACACGGTTGAAAGCACTTGGCTGGCAGGCAAAAACGGACTTGAGAGCAGGGTTGCAACTGACGTATGACTGGTTTTGCCGGAATGAGAAAAACTTTAGAATGTAATCACCAGGTTATAGTCTTTCTAAGGGGGAAAATGGAAAAGCCATCCGGCGTCATGCAGACATTCTGTCAAATTATCTCCTTGTTCTTCGTTGGACTCGCTCTTTCGGTTCAACCCCGTATGTTGCATGCTGGAGGCCCATCTTTACAAAAGCCTGTGGCCTATCAGGGAAATGAAATTGTTACGGGGTGGCTGATGAGTGAGAAACTAGATGGCATCAGAGGCTATTGGGACGGTAAAAAGTTGTTAACGCGCCAAGGCAAAAAAATCACCCCGCCGGCTTGGTTCACTCAAAACTTTCCCCCCTTCGAACTAGATGGGGAGCTTTGGAGCGGGCGGAGTCAGTTTGAATTGATTCAATCCATCGTCCTGGATCAAATCCCCTCTGATGACTGGGTAAAAATCACCTACAACCTCTTTGAAGTCCCAGGCGTAGAAGGCGATTTTTTGGTCAGGTTGAAAAAAGCCCAGGATTGGTTTTCCAGGCATCCCAGTAAATATGTGAAATTCATTCCCCAAGTTCCCTGCAAAGGAAAACCCCATCTGGATACCTTTCTTGGGGAAATAGAGGCATTAGGAGGTGAGGGTGTCATCGTCAAGGATCCAGGTCAGCCGTATCATACCGGACGGTCTCCCCATGTTCTAAAAGTAAAAAACTTCAGCGATATGGAAGGTGTCGTCATTGCTGTTCACCCTGGGAAAGGCAAATTCACCGGAAAGATGGGCAGCCTGTCTATCCGGTTGGCCAGTGGCATCCAGTTTAAAATCGGGACTGGTTTTTCCAACAAAGAGCGAGTAACTCCTCCTGAAATCGGAGAAATCATTACCTTCAAGCACTACGGCTTCACCCACAGCGGAAAACCCAGGTTTGCCTCATTCTTACGGGTTCGAAAAGATTGAGACGAAGTAGTTGAATAGTTCCCTTGTCTTTGCACTGGTATAGCTTGTTGTCATCGGCGTTGACTTAGCGGGTAATGGTACTTGTTTAGTTCGATAATCATCCGGTAATGCTGTACGGTTGCACTTAGTCCTAGGAAGAGTGTTAAAATCGATTTTTGTCAGTGATGTCCGGTTTGCAACGTGCACGAGGATTTTTATGCCCCTTTATGGATCGTAATACTGCACATCCCGTAGTATTTTCTTAATATTTGGAGTAACATGCTGAAATTAAATGTATAGTTTTGGTCCGACCCCGACCCCTGCAACAAGCGTTATTTGGTGTTTTTGGCGAGAGAAACTGTGGTTGCAGAAAAAGCGGCTTTATGGCAAAATATAAGCAATGATTGCCATTCAAGTTTATTATAAGGAGGTGCTCCATGCCCACTATGAATGTTTCTCTCACACCTGAATTAATGCATCTGGTTCATAGTAAAGTGGCCAGTGGCATGTATAACAATGCGAGCGAGTTTGTACGTGAAGCGATTCGCAATATTGACACCAATGAAGCGTTACTTTACGAACTGAAACTGGCCAAACTGAAGGCTATATTGAAACCTGCTATTGATGATGCGGAGAATGGTATTTATGTTGATTATTCATTTGATCAACTGATGCATGATATAGATCATGAAGGTAGCTGATGGTGGCGTTTCGACTTACAGCCGATGCGAAAGCTAGTCTGATGCAGATGGCGCATTACACTCAGAAAACATGGGGTAAAAGACAACGTGTTACTTATTTGAGGATGCTTGATGATTGCTTTTGCTCATTGGCTGAAAATCCCATGCAGGGAAGATCCCGACCCGACCTTCACCATGCTTTGCGTAGCTATTCTGCCGGTAAGCACATTGTGTTCTATGTCGTCCGGAAAGGGCATATCGTCATAGTAAATGTGCTACATGAAAGAATGGATCCAGCGAAACATATCCAATCAGAACATTCATAGTTATCTCTTGCATATGTGAATCACATTCTTTTTCCTTGGGAGATTAAAGCTGATTTGACATGCCACGAGCCAATAGACAATAAGATCTCAGTTTCGTTAATATTGGTTGTGATTGGGCCTTAATTCATGTTTTTGATGCGAAAATACACGGCTGGAGTTACTGGCAAATGGCTATAACAGTTTTGGGAGGCAAAAAAGACGATATAGGGGCTAAAACGCCTATATTGGGGATGTAAACGTTTAAACTTCAAATACTTAGCTTGGCCCGACCCATGTTAGACCCATGCTAGAGACCATGTCTGTTTAAAAGCCCTGGCGCAGAAGGGGCTGGGAAAGGTCAATAATTTTCGCAACAATAAAAACAAAAAAGCCTACGCCTACCTGCTAACCCCAACCGGCATCGAAGAAAAGGGCCGTATCACTGTGCGATTTCTGCGGAATAAACTTGCGGAGCATGAAAAAATTGAAGCGGAAATCGAGCAGTTACGGACTGAGGTTGAGTTGGCGGATGCTGAGGGGAAATGACAGGTTTGCTTAATTGGTAAAAAAGAATACTCAGACCTGACTTTTAGAGGCTCTAAAAAAAAGAAAGGTCAACCGGAACCCCCTTTTAACTTTTAATTGACCGAAAATGGAGATTGTAATGAATTCACAATCAGTTTCAATATTTAACCTTAGCCCGCCTGAGAAGCTTCAATTAGTTGAAGATTTATGGGATGACTTAGCTGCAACTCAATCAGAAGTCCCAATTTACGATTGGCAAAAGAAAGAATTAGATCTTCGCAAGGCGAATTTTGAAAACAACCCCACAGCAGGATCAACTTGGGATCAGGTAAAGCGTAATATTCAAAGTCGTTATGACCGTTGAACTAGTAATTTCCCCAGAAGCACAATTAGATGTTGAGGATGCATACAACTGGTACGAAGATCACAAGTTTGGCTTAGGGGAAGAATTCCTTTCATGTGTTGATGCTGCTGTTGAGTCGCTTTGCCGATCACCTAAACTTTATCCTACAATATATAAAGAATATCGAAGATCGTTGGTGCGACGTTTTCCTTATGCTATTTTCTATGAATACACCGATCAAAAGCTCTTAACAATTTACTCTTTTTTCCATACATCACAGGAACCCAATAAGTGGCGTAAGCGAAGGGGAAAAAATAAAAAGTGATATTTCAAGACCTGACCCCAGTGTCCATACTCAGGAATATAACAACCGTACAAAAAAAGAAAAGGCGCCTTTTGGGAAGACCGATACCACGCAACTGCTGTTCAGTCTGATGAGCACCTGGCCAAATGCATGGTGTACATAGACTTAAATATGGTGAGAGCAGGTGTGGTGAGACACCCGAGCGGTTATAATGAAATACAGAATCCAGCGAAACGGTATAGAATCATCGATCCCAAAGCCCTCAGAGATAACTTTTCCATTGACGATGAAAGAGCGTTTCAACAGGCTCACCGTGCATGGGTTGAAGAAGAATTGAAAAATGACAAGTTACAAAAAAGCCGTATCTGGAGCGAGGCTATTGCCATTGGCAACGAGGATTTCATA